>WQRX01000001.1 GCA_009786535.1 Defluviitaleaceae bacterium
CCCCCCCCCGAATTTTGGAAAAAAATGGAGAAATTTCCGCTACCGAGATTGGTGGTTTGTTAAAACAGCTTCGCACTCAAGGGGGCATAAAGCCTAAGGAGATATATCATGGCTTATGCGATAAAGGAACTTACTCCCGTATAGAAAGCGGCGCGATTAAGCAACCAACGAGTCTTTTGTTAAATTCGTTATTCCAGCGGTTATCGTTTAACATAAATAATTATTTCACGATTTTTTTAACCAGGGACGAGTTTGAAGAAACACAATTGTATAAACAAATCCGCCATTTACTTAATCAACGCAAGCCCAATGAAGCCGCGCCATTGATACGTGAACTCGCACAAGGGAAGTTTTACAGCCAAGGGTTTGGTGTGCAATACCTTATGCTGGTGGAAGATGTATGCATAAGAAATCAAGACGCGGGCGCAAATTTTCAAACGCTTTATTATAAGCTGGAAGCGACACACATAGAAAGAACGTTGCAAGCCATAAAAATAACCATCCCCGATTTTAACGAGGAAAAAATTTGTATCTATCGTTTTACTGAAATTGAGTTCCTGCTTGTTAATCAGCTTGCCATGATTTATTGCCATGCAAACGAAGTAGCGCGCGGGGTAAATATTTTTAAGCAAATGAAGGAAAACTTGCGCGTAACGGGCGACAAAGGAAGTCCAACATTTATTACCCTAACATTGCATAACCTTTCACATTTTATGTGTGCGCTTGGACCACAGGTAATGGATGAAATTTTGCAATATGCCAAAGAGGGGGAGCGGTACGCGCTACACATTGGTGAATTTAAAGTACTGCCCCAGTACGCCATTACCCAAGCCGCTACATTGGCGGCATCTAATCGCAAGGACGAGGGCACACCATTTTTACCCTTGGCGTATTACGGCAGTTATTTAAACGGGAATATGGATAACCATAACGCTACCCGCGGAGCGGCAAAAGAATTATGGAATATTGACTTTGAATAATGGTGAAACATATCGCCCCATGTGATTTGTTGCATGGGGCGATATGTTTTATGAAAAAACAGGTGTGTATACTTCTTCTATCTTCACAGGAGCATGAATCAACCGGTAAGGATTTCTTATCGGTTGCCCATTAACCAACATTAGGAGGAGTACAAAAATGCATCATGCAAAAAAAGGGCGCTCTCTCGCCCGCAAGGTATTGGCGACGTTGCTCGCTATAATGTTTGTGTTGTTATTGCCACTTACGGCATCAGCCAACACTGTGAGTATATCAGGGGAAGTCCCGTGGTTTGGTGAAGTTGACCGTTTCACATGGACGGTTTTTCCCGGTGGCGGAGATAATGGGGTTTCATTTTCACCTATCCCCGTTGCTTGTGACGAATGGGAAAGGCTTTATGTGCTTCCGGGAACCGTGGTTACTTATAATCCTGCGGTTATTGAAATTTTCTTCGGGGAATTTTACGCCGTTGATGGCGGAGCCGGTATGCGACATGTAACACCGGGTAGATACACCGCACCCGGGCAATTTGTTATCGAAACGCCCGGTCGATATGAATTTGGTGCAGAGACAAGCAGCGGCGATTTATCCATGTTTAGCATAACGGTTGTCGGAAACGAAATCGCACAACAACCTGCGCCTATTCCTACACCAACGCCTACTCCCGTTATTACTCCTGTAACGCCCGCACCCGTGGTTGCTGTACCCGTTACCGCCGCCGTAAACTTGCGTACTACGGATAACCTTGTAACAGTGCTTCCCCCTGCACCTATCGCGGGGCAAGATTTACGCTATACCGTACAAGCGGGGGAAGCCCTGTGGAATATCGCTTTCAATTTCTACGGTAATATGCGTACGGAAACGATTAACCGCATTTGGGCGGCGAACGCGGCGTATTTCCGCAGCACCAACGGTGTATTGGAAGCAGGTGCGGTTATCGTATTGCCTGCGGAAGGGTTAATCCAACCCATAACACAAGGAAGCCGCGGTATTGCCGCAGGTGTGTATCGCGTACAAGCGGGGGACACATTGGGTGCAATTGCCTATCACTTCTTTGGCAATACCAATGAATGGCGTAGAATTGCCGAAGCAAACGCCGACCGCATTCGCATCGTAAACGGTTCGCCCATGATTTTTGAAGGACAGTGGATTATTATCCCGCGATAAAATTTCCAACCCCGCAATATTTCGGATAGAGGCAAGCCCCGTCAACATGCTCCGACGGGGTTTTTGCTATTCTCCCCACATTTCATATATAATCACAGAAAAACTAAGGAGCAGAATATGTACACCTATATCAGAGATATCCTATACAACGCAGGCTTTGACCAATTTAGCAGCTTAATCACTTACGCCGTGCTTGCGGTGCTGGGTGTAATTTGCTGTGCGATTATCCGCGGGGTTATTCGCGGCATTGCGGGGCGGGTGCTTTCGCAGGACACGGTACGCGGTAGTGCGCTAACAATTGTTATGCAGCGGGTATCTAATATTGTAATACCTGTTGTATTTATTTTTTTGGCACGGGATTTAACGCATCGCTATTATTTCCTTGGCGTGTTGGTAGATGTTGCCTTTATTATTGTGGTAATGCTCATCATTTTTTCGTGCATTAAGAGCCTTGGCGCGGTATATGATGCCCATGAGGTTTCCAAGGCATTCCCAATACACGGGATATTGCAGGTCGTTACTGCCATTGTGGGCATTATTGGCGGCATTGTTATTATTGCACGGTTGGTGGGGCAAAGCCCCATGGTACTGCTGGGCAGCCTTGGTGCAATGACGGCGATAATCACCCTTATTTTTAAGGACGCGATTTTGGGCTTTATGGCGGGGATAATCCTTACGGCAAACAAAATGATACAAATAGGCGATTGGATAGAGCTGCCCAACCACAGCGCCAACGGCTTTGTCATTGACTTAACCATGACCACTGTTAAGGTAGAAAATTTTGACAAGACGATAACGTCCATTCCCGCATACACCCTAATTTCCGACTCGTTTATTAACTGGCGCGGTATGATAGAAGCAGGCGCACGGCGCATTATGCGCTCGCTTTTTATAGACGCGGCAATGATTCGCATCTGCTCGGATGAAATGCTGGAGCGGTATAAAAAAGTGCCCCTGTTAGCGGCGCATTTTGCACAACACGAAGGAGCAACCTTTACCAATATCGGCGTTTTCCGTGCGTATATCACGGCGTATTTGCGTAACCACGATTTAATTCATCAAGAAATGATGCTGCTGGTGCGCCAGCTAAACCCCACGGCAAGCGGCATTCCCATGGAAATTGTCGCCTTTGCCAAAGCCACCGCTGCCATGGAATTTGACCCAATCCAGTCCGATATTTTTGACCATTTATACGCCGTCATTTCGGACTTTGATTTGCAGGTATATCAAAGCCCATCAGGTAACGATATCCGTAGTATTGAGCTTCGCAAATATCACGGTGAGCAAAACAGGGAACATGTATAAAATAGACAAATAGTACCGCCAAAACCCATGTACAGGGGAGGCAATACACGCCAAAATTATCATTAACGCAGGCAGGAAATATATAATTTCGCGCCATAATTTCCGCTTAATTAAAAGGAGTACTAAAAATGCCATCGCCCATGTGTAATTCCCCGTATGGAAGAAGAAGCCAACAAAGGGCAGCCGTTCCACCACCTCCATTACACGGGCAGGGAAAATACGCATCCCATACGTAGAAAAAACATACCCAATATCGTCGCGCTCCAGCACTTGAATCGCTTCGTGACTGCTTTCTCGCCAAACTATCATCCAGTCCGGACCAAACGGCACAACGTAACTAAACGAAACGGCAATAGCCGCTTCTATATACGCACGCGGCGCACGCAACCCCATCGCCGCCCACGTTCTAAGATATGCACCCAAATCCGTGCCTTCTATAAAAAGGTCTTTTACGGGGTCGGAAATACGGGGGTGATATAACTCGCCAATCATGTAATAATCTTCAAAAGTAGCAGCAAGCACGGCACGTTCTTCCGGGGTGATTCGGTCTTCATGGTAGCGCATAAAACGGGCAGTCTGCTGTATGGGAATGGAAATTACATCGCGCACGCTTCCGCTTTGTGCGTTCGTTATCGCCATCGCACCACCCACAAGCAACCTAACCGCAATAAAAACGGCAATGGCACTGCCCATTAGCACAAATCTGCGGTTTTTTTGTGCATAAAATATACCCAGCGCAAAAATCGAAGGTACAACCACAAACACGACTTCGCTTCTAAATAATGAGGCGACAATGGCGGCAACAAAGCACAGAACTAGCTTTTTACGCGTAAATTCTTTTGCCAAATCTATATAAAACAGGATAAACAAAAGCATAAATACCGCCGCAGAGGTGTCCTTTAAAATCGTCTGCGCCCATATACCAAAGACGGGAAACGCCGCATAAAAAACCATTACACCCAAGCGCACCCGATAATTTACGCCCCACTTTTTCAAATACATGAGGGTAAGCGAAAACCCCGCAGCCATCATTACATTATGCACAATAGTAATAAACGCAAGCCCCAGATTTGCATTGCCCAGCAGTATGCCCAGCCGATAAAATGAACCTAAAAAAAAGGTGGAATACAAAGGGTGGGCGTTAATAAACGGGGTAATCCCTTCAACTTGCGCAAGCTGCCTTACGGCGTCATTAATTAAATTTCCGGGGAAATAGATGATAAAATAGGGTAGCCACGCTGCAAGAAACAACACAAACGGCGCAAAAAATTGACTAAAACGCCCTTCATCGTGTGGTTCAATTTTGCATGCGAGTACTTTGTCAACCAGCAAGCATGTAATAACGTAAAAAAACGGAATAAACCCGGCGAGCATAACAAAAAAGAATAGGATATTTACCCGGCCGGCGGTAAACATGGCAAAGGAATCATAGCGTGTAAATGTAAGCCCAAGCATATGGGCAAGGCTTAGCAATACGGAAAAAACGCATTCTGCCCTTCGTATTTGTTTATGGTCGTGCTTATAATACAGCCAAACCGTTGCAACAATAAAAACCGCGCCCCCAAAATAATGGGTAGGGATAAAAAACGTAGCGGTTCTTGAAAAAAGGGCAATATAGCTAACATAAGCAAGTATAATACATACGGCTGTTTTAATCATTCCGCGTTCTCCTCATTATCGTCATTGGTAAAATCCTCTTTTTGCGTATCATTTAATAAAGCAAGGGCTTGCGTCAGCTGTAATATACGCTTTTCCATTTTTGAAAGCGTTATGGTTAAACGAAAAACAATCACCGCCAAAACCACAATTGCCGCGATAAATAACATATTGGTGGCGGCTTCAAATTGCAGCAAGTATGAAATGCGCATAATAAGATTGGGGAAAATAGCAATAAAAATTGCGCCTGCCGCAACAATAAGCCATGTAATGGCGTATCGCATATCCAAGCGCGTTGAACGTGCCGTGTATAAAATATATACCGTAAATGCAATTGAAAGTAAAATAACCAATATCGCTTGTAAGGTTGGCATGGGTTTACCCCTTTGTAATTAATAAGGCAAGACTTACTTTAATAATGTAGTAAACACTGTCAAGCATACGTATGGAGCTTTGTCCATTTTTACGTTCAAACATAGATGCGGGGCGCTCGGTAACGCGGTAGCCTTTTTTTAGTAACCACATGGTTGATTCAGGCTCGGGAAAATCCACGGGATAGCATTGGGCAAAGTATTTGATAATTCGCGCATTCGCAACGCGGTAGCCCGATGTAGGGTCGGACACCTTTTTACCGGACAGCAAGCGTATCATAATAGACAGCCATTTAATGCCTATCCTGCGTAACTTTGTAGATAAAAATGTAGACTGCCCTAAAAAGCGTGAGCCGATAACAAAATCTGCCTCGTCATTAACAATCGGCTCCACGAGTGTATTTATGCTATTAATATCGTGCTGCCCGTCGCCGTCAAATTGGAAAGCGATGTCATATTTGTGCGCCAATGCATATTTATAACCGCATTGCACCGCACCGCCAATGCCTAAATTATTACAAAGCGATATAAAAGGAATGCCGTTTTTTATACATTCTGCCTCGGTTTCGTCTTGTGATGCGTCATTAATTACAATAACGTCGATATTTTTATCCATTACGGATTTTGCCGTAGGCACGATATTCTTCGCTTCGTTAAATGCTGGAATAATGGCAATTACACGCATCGCGTTTCCTCCACTTTTATTATATCACTCACCGGATACCTTGAAAACATAATACTTGCTTGCCACATAGTTAAACACAATGCTAACGATTTGCGCAAATACAAACACGACGGCTTCATTTAAATGCAAGATATCAACAAAAATTGTCATAATACCTACATATATGCCCAATTGAATAATTCGGCAGAAATAAAACGCAAAAAGCTCGCGCCTTTTTTCGCCGACCGATTTTGCATTGCTTTGAAACACAAAAGCCCTGTTGGTTACATACGCAAATAAAACCGCCAATACCCAAGATATAACAGACGAAACCCACGTAGATAGGCCCAACCCCCACGACGCGGTAAAGTATGAAACGGCACTAACAATGGTGGTAAGTCCGCCAAAAAATAGGTACCGTATAATTTCTTTGTACTTGTGATAGATGTGTTTTATAGCAGACATGTTAAGTCTTTACCAGGAATAATGCCGACTTTATGAGCGTAATTATCCGCTTTATTCCGCCCTTTCCAAATAATGAAAGTGCATACCGCATTAAAATGCACGGGCGCATGTAAAAACGGCGATATAATTCCTTGTGTTTTTGCAATAGTATTTCCTTGGTTAGGCCATGAGGTACAAAAACGGGACGCCAATAATTAAATTGTGACCAGTCCGTTTCATCTAATGTGCCGTAATTTTTCGCATTGCGGTACTGCACCGAGCCGGGAATGGGCGTGTTTATTGTTGCAACTACATCATCTAAGGGGAGCGATAGGGCAAACTTTATTGTTTTTTCAATCGTTTCCGTTGTTTCGCTGGGGTGACCGATAATAAAGAACCCGGCGGTTTTAATTTTATGCTTACGGCAGGCGAGTACGCTGTGCCTAATCGCCTCGACCGTAGTGTTTTTGCGGATTTCCTTTAAAATTTGGTCGTCGCCCGATTCTATACCCAGCAGAATTTTCCAGCAGCCATTCTTTTTAATGAAGGCGACAAATTCATCGTCGTGCAAATCTCTAATTCTTGCCCTGCAAGACCAATCAAGCTTTATATTTGCTTCATCTAAAAGCGCAAAAAGCTCGTACACCCGCTTTTTGTCCACCAGGAAGGTATCATCAACAAAATCAATTTCTTTTACGCCGTATTGGTCACGCAGTAAAATAATTTCATCAAAAATATTTTTTGCCGAACGCCGCCTGTACTTGCTTCCGAATATATTTTTATCACAAAATGTACACTGCCCCGGGCACCCTCTGCTGGTAATAAGACTCCTAACGGGCAATGTTTTGTAAGCAGACGGCGCAGGGGTGTATTTATTAATATCCGGAATTAATTCATATGCAGGGAAGGGTAGGGTGTCCAAATCTTCAATAAAAGGGCGCGGCTCATTTTTAACCGGTTGCCCTTCTTCCCTATAAATTACCCCTTGGATATTATGCAGCGCCGCATTTGACAAAAGCGCCTCGCATAGCTCATGCATGGTAATTTCGCCCTCGCCGTATACGCCGTAGTCAAAAACGGGGTATGACATGGCATGTTGATAATTTGATGTGATATGTGGTCCGCCCAAGATAATGGGCAATGAGAACTTCGCCTTTATTTCGTGCGCCACTTCTAACGCGCGGTGGAACGCCACCGTAGTAGAACCTATGCCTATAAAATTTGGCTTAAACACACCCACCCGTTGAACAATTTCCTCGGCGGTTAGATTTTCGGCTTCCGCATCTATTACTTGTACTTCGTACCCCTTGGAAAGCATGTACCCCGCAAGATAATAAATGCCCAGCGGTATTTGCCTGCCACCGGAATTACCAATATCCGAGGAGTATCGTTCCTTCTTAGAAATAGGCGGATATATAAACAAAATGCGTGCCATGTTCTCCTCTTTCCCTTAAAGGCGTAAATTAGCGTGATTATGACAGAAGCGGGGTGGAAAGACAAGGAAATGACGGGTTAGTTAAATTAACTTTTATCTTGACCCCATCACATTTTTATGCTACTGTTCCTAACGATTTATTACCAACCGAAAGGTGAAAGGCGGTGACGGCATGAAACAAATCATTTTGGCGGTTTTACACCACCAGCTTTCAGCAGGTGCGGCAACAAACAAGGGCGTAGTATGCCCATTTGACATTTGTTTGATGCCCACTCGCATAAACGCGTAAGTATAATTCCCTTGCGTATAACCCGTGTGGCTCAAACCCCACGGGTTTTTTAATGGATGAACTTAATAAGGAGCGAAATAACATGATAGACATTTCCCTGCACGAGTTAAACAAATACTATGGTGCAAACCACGTACTTCAAGGCATTAGCTTAGAGATTTACAATGGCGAAAAAATTGGTCTGCTTGGGCGCAACGGCGCGGGCAAGACTACGCTTTTCCGCGTACTTGCAGAGGACGAGGATTATGAAAGCGGTACGTTGTCGAAGGCTTCGGGCAAGAAAGTAGAGATTTTAGCGCAAATCCCAAGCTTTGGGGAAGGGGACACGGTAGAGGATATTCTGCGTACTTCCTTTGCCGAGGCAACCGCCGTATACCACGAAATGAAAAAAATTGAAGGCGACCCCGACCCAAAGGTGCTGGACAGGTACGGCAAACTGATGGAGGACTACGAGCATCTTGGAGGCTACGACATCGACTATAAAATTGACAAAATTTGCAATGGCATGAGCATCAGCGATGGTATGAAAAACAGTCTATTTGCCACCCTTAGCGGCGGGGAGAAAACCCGCGTAAACCTTGCGCGCATTCTGCTGCGCGAATGTGATATCCTGCTGCTGGACGAGCCTACAAACCACCTTGATTTGCCCTCGCTGGCATGGCTGGAGCAGTTTCTGCGTGATTTTAAAGGTACGATTGTGTGCATTTCCCACGACCGCACGTTTTTGGACAATGTGGTAAAGCGTATCATCGAAATTGACCACGGCAAGGCGCATTTCTACGGCGGAAGCTACACCTTCTATGCGCAGGAGCGGCAACTTCGCCACGCAAAAGCCGCCGAGCAATACGAGCGCCAGCAAAAAGAAATCAAGCGTATAGAAGAACGCGCAAAATGGTTTGTACAAAACAACCGCTTTACCACCAAGCACCATGCGATTTTGTCGCGCCTTAATCATATGGAAAAAGTTGACCGCCCCAATACCGTGCGCAAAGTTACGGAAGACTTTAAAAGCGGGGGCTACGCGGCAAAGGTAGTGGTAGAGCTGGACAATGTACACAAAGCATTTGGTGACAAGATTTTGCTTGACGGTGTAAATATGCACATCGCGCGCGAAGATAGAATTGCCCTTATCGGCGCAAACGGCTGCGGTAAATCTACGCTCATTAAACTAATCACAGGGGAAGAACCCTGCGATGCAGGTAGTGTAAAGGTAAGCAGTAACATCAAGTTTGCCTACCTGCCGCAAATCGTTAGCTTTAATGACGAATCACTCACCATGTTGGAAACCGTACGCAACGAAACCGGGCTGCCCGAAGACAAAGCCCGCGCAATGCTCTCTGCATTTAATTTCCGCATGGCGGACGTAACAAAAAAAGTAAGCGCGCTTTCCGGCGGGGAAAAAAGCCGCCTAAAGCTATGCTTACTTATGCAAGACAAGGTAAATTTTCTAATCTTAGATGAGCCGACCAACCATTTGGACATCGAATCCCGTGAGTGGATAGAAGAAGCCATCGAAGACTTTGACGGCACGCTGCTAATGATATCCCACGACCGTTATTTTATGAACAAATTTGCCCGGCGCATTTGGCATATGGAAAACGGCACGCTAACGGAAATTGACACAGATGAAGACTAGAGCGCAACAAAAATAGGTACGATTAACGGGTCGAAGTGTGTGCCCGCGTCTTTTTTGATAATTGCGACCGCCTCTTCGGGGGAAAAGGCTTTTTTGTACGGGCGTTCCGATATTAACGCATCATACACATCTACAATTGCCATGACGCGCCCCATGAGCGGAATTTCTTCGCCCTTTAAGCCATATGGATAGCCCGTTCCGTTCCATTTTTCATGGTGCGAAACGGCGATGGTTTTAGCATAGGTGAGAAATTCCGCTTCCCCCGTGCGGGCAATGATATTGTCAATAATGCGTTCGCCTTCTAACACGTGGGTTTTCATTATTTCAAATTCTTCGATTGTAAGCTTGTCGGGCTTGTTAAGCACCGAGTCGGGGATAAGAATTTTCCCCACGTCGTGCAAGCGCGATGCCGAAACAACAAAATCTATATTCCATGTTCTAATTTCATCGGCATACACCTTTTGCGTCAGCATTTGCTCGATAAGCAGCTGCATGTAAACCGATGTACGGTCAATATGCCCGCCCGTGTTTTTGTCACGACTTTCTACCAAGTCTGCCATGGCAAAAACCAGCCCGTTTTTTAGGTTAAAAAGCATCTCTGTACGTTCGCGTATTACGTCGTCTACATGCAAATGGTGCTTGATGCGGTTAAGAAAAACCGCTTCCGAAAAGGGCTTCATTATAAAGTCGGCTGCACCCATTTCTATGCCGTGGGCTTCGCTTTCTTCGTCTGTTTTTGCGGTTAAAAAAATTACGGGAATGTCCTGATGCTCTTTGCTGTCCTTTAGCTTGCGCATTGCGTCAAACCCATCTATTTCGGGCATTTCCACGTCAAGCAGGATTAAATCGGGTTTAAATTTTTTTAACGCGGTAAACATTTTATCCGCACCGGAAAGCGACACCACCCGATAATAACGGGAAAGCACGTCCTCTGCCACGGTTAAATTGGTCGCGTTATCATCTACAAGGAAAATTGTTTTCATCTATGCCATCCCTCCGGGAAGCAGGTTTTGTAAGCTATCTAATTCGTCGATTAGTTTTTTCACCGCCGTGATAAATGGCGGATTTTTTTCTGTAATTTTTGAAAAATTATTTTCACGCACGGCATTTTCCAACTCAGCGGCAATGTAGCCAACATGCTCGGCACAAATGTCCATACTTAGGTTTTTAATCGTCCTAACGGCTGATGCGTAGTCGCCCAGTGTTTCGGGGGAGATATTTTCAATGCGCTTTAATATCTCGCTTACATCATCGGCATAAGCGCGCAAAATTTCCATATATAATTCTTCGTCGCCGTTAAAACGCGCAAGCCCTTGCATAAAATCAATGCCGTTGTCTTTTTTATTTACCACTTTTTTGTGATAGATGTACTTCATTAACGCCGCGTCTAAACGCCGCACATTAATAGGCTTTGAGATAAAATCGGTAAATCCGCTTTGCAGGAAGATATCGTCCTGCCCTGCTACGGCGTTGGCGGTAAGCGCAACAATGGGCTGGTTATACCCCAGCGCGTGTATGTGCCGGGTGGCTTCTATCCCGTCCATTTCGGGCATCATGTGGTCCATAAAAATTATATCATATACATTGCCGTCTTTTATTTTGTTAATTGCTTCCTGTCCGCTGCTTGCGGCTTCTACTTGCAATTTATACAGGTTTAACAAGCCCGTAGCAACGTATAGGTTTGTTGCAACATCGTCTACGACCAGCACCTTTCCATAGGGCATGGGTTCGCGTTTTAATTGTTTTTGCTTGGTATTTTTTAATGAATGGGTGCGGAATTGCTGTAAATTGGTCGCGACTTCGCGCCCAAGCGTTTCCTTGCTTCCAACCTCCTGCGGTAAGCGAATGGTGAAAACCGACCCCTTGCCTTTTTCGCTTTTTACCGATATTTCGCCGTGCATAAAGTTTAATAACCGCTGGGTAATTGCCATGCCCAAGCCCGTGCCCTCAATGGTGCCTTCGTTTTCATTGGTAAAGCGCGTGTATTCGTGGAAAAGGGCTTCAACCTGTTCCTCTGTCATGCCTACGCCCGTATCTTGGATACTAATTTCCAATGTAACAAATGATTCCTTTGGGTTAGGCTGTGCATTTATGGTTAGGCGCACCGTACCCGATTCGGTATATTTAAACGCATTAGAAAGTAAATTGTTTAAAATTTGCTTAACCCGCAGAGAATCGCCGAATAATTTTGCGGGCAAATTTTCGTCTATTTGCATTTCAAAGGTGATAGGCTTTTCATTAATACGCATAATGTTTAACTGTACGGTATCGCTGATTAGGCTTGCGGTATTATATTCCGCATTGGCAATTTCCATTTTACCCGCCTCTATTTTTGAGAAGTCAAGTATATCGTTAATAATACCCAGCAGCATATCACACGAGGTATGGATTTTTTTCAAGCTGCTTCCAATATCCTGCGGTAACGCTTCGCGTTGAAGCAACAATTCCGTAAAGCCCATGACGGCGTTCATTGGGGTGCGTATCTCGTGGCTCATATTGGCTAGGAAAACAGACTTTGTGCGGTTGGCGGCTTCGGCTTCTTGCTGTGCGTTGTGCCGCTGGTGTGCAGAAATTGCAAGCGCCATAAGGTCGGCAAGGGACGCGGCAAAATTTTGCTCTTCCAACGTCCAGTCGCGCCGTTTGGGGAATTTTTCGCAAATATTTTGTTCAATACATACCACGCCTACGGTTTTACCGTCGATACGGATAGGCGCTTCCATTGCGGCGCACATTGCCGTGTCATAAACCTCGGAAGCGGGGCTATAAATCACTTCACAATCTGCACGGGTATTCATAACGATAACGCGTTCGTATTCAAGAAGCTCCGTATATATTTTATGCCGTGTAAGGTCTATGACAGGTACAATGCGCTGGTCGTAATCCACCGCAATATGGCGCGAAATATAATACAACTGTGTATCATCATCCGAAACGCGCCAAATATTTATTTCATCTACATCAAAGGCGGCACAGCCTTCTTTTGCTAAATAGTCGGCGGCATCGTTCAAGTCGCCGGACGATAGGGTAGGGGACTGGGTAATACGCGCGAGTGCGTTGCTTAGCTTATTTGCATTTTCATAATTTGCAGACAACTGTGCTTCCAAGCTCTTGCGGACAGAAATATCGCGCGCAATACCGATAATACCAATTTTTTTGCCTTCTACGGCAAGCGGGGCTTTTGTAATTTCAAAAATAGGATTACCGCCGCGCAGCCCGGGTACGCATTCTTCATGGGTTACGATGGTATTTTCGTTAAACGATTGGCGGTCAAATTTGCGGAAGCGTTCCGCCACGTAATGGGGAATATTAAAACTTTCTTCGTCTGTTTTGCCAACAACTTCTGTTTTTTCCATATTAAAATAGTTGAGCATATTGCGGTTTACATCGGTATAGCGGAAATTTGCATCCTTCATAAATACAAACATGGGAATTGAGTCTACCAGCGTGGTAAGGGTCGCCGTTTTCATAGATAGTTCCTGCGTGCGTTCATCCACCATCGTTTCCATACGCTGGCGCTCCGAACGGCTATGGATTAACGTGTACGTAAAAAGTAAAACCAGCACAGCAAATAATGTAGCCGCGCTAATAATCCACGGCATTTGTGCCTGCGTTAAACGGCGCATATAATCGCGAGTGCGGGAGGCGAGATAGTCATGGGTGCGGTGCATAATTTGTTCAGAAATAATACGCGTATCTACAAGGCTTAGCGCATCGTTAAAAATAGAAAGCAACTCCGTTGCGCCCATGTAGAACCCAAAACCCGACCGGGCATAGCTGTCAAAAATAATGTTAATCATAAAATCGGTTTGCTCAAGGTAATTAATTAAGTACAGTAACGTGCTGTAGCTGCTCATTACCAAGTCTACATGTCCTAAAGAAAGCGCGTTAAACGCCTCGCCCTCCGTGTCAAATAGATAAACATCGCTGTGGTTGGGAAACAGGGAGAAAAAATACATAGCATGAAGCGTTCCCCGTTCCAGTCCAACCCGCATAGACGTTACCCGTTCTAAACTAACCATATTAAATCCTGTACGCGAAATAAGCACAAACGGGTCAAATAAATAAGGGATATCGGGCCATAGGAAATAATTTTCGTGCTGTGGTTTTCGGTTAAGCTCGGCAATAAAGGGAATTTCGCCACTGCTAAGCATACGGATTAATGTTGTATAGCTTGTTGTAATCTCATTGGCAACGATAAAATGCATACCTGTCAAATCAGAGATTTCATGTAAAACATCGAAGGCGATGCCCTGCCATTCTTGCTCATATTCATTAAAATAACTGGCGGGGTAATTATTATAAGCCGCGCCAAAATATACTCTAGGGTTGTTTTGTATAAATAGGCGCTCATTTTCATCAAGCATTAGAAATAATTTGTGCCGCAAATAAACCCTATGCCCTTTGGCATACAAATCTTCAATAAAACAACGCCCAATTTCATCTAATGCGGCTTGCACCACGCGAATAATAATCGCAAGCTCGGGATTAGCCGTAGTTAATGAAACGGGCGCATAAATAAACGGGATAAACGGTGAAGAAATAACATCGCCAAACATATCAAACCGTGCCTCGGCGGCGCATTCGGCAAGCAGTGCATCAATTTCCCTCGAATGCAATAATGCGTGGGCTTGATAATAATCGGTGATAAATACAGGTTCGAACGGGTTACGCCTGTAGCGAAGCACTTTTTCCGCCGTAGAAGAACCCGCAAGCAACGCATACCGCGGCAAAACATTTGCGTTATTTTCAATCGGGTTATCTATAAGATGGAAATACCGTACCGTGCGCCGTGCTATCGGCTCGGTTGAAAAATGCACATTTTCGGACGGCGCTAGTGCGCCCGTAAAGTCGATGGAATGGTTTTCAACATTTTCCAGTAATTCATTCCATGTAAATATTTGCGGTACAAATGGCACGCCAAATAAACCGGTAAGCCACTGTGCAAACAACGCGGCATACCCCTGCACGCTGCCGTCTGCATCTTTAAATGCCTCGGTGCTATGTATCATGCCGTACACAAAATAATACCTGCGCGCGAGCAAGTTTTCTACGGCTTCTATTTCATACGAAGTTAAGGAAGAAATATCCCTAAAACACGAAATATATGTACAGGTAACTATGTACTCATCTTCGGTACGCGAACCGCAACCCGAAAGCAGAATTAATAAAAAAACTAACGCTAAAAGATAGTAATGCCGCAAACGCTTCACAGGGACGCCCCCCAGTATTAGTTTTAATTACGAATATACCATTACTGCACAAAAAAAGCCACTTAAATTAAATTTAGGTGGCTTTCATGTTTAGTAAATATGTGCGCTATCTATTAGTGAACATACCTGTGGTATTTTTCTTTGCTTCGGCTTGGGCTTTGTTTACAGCCATGATGCCTTCTAATGCGCTTGCTGTACCTTTTGCACAGCGGTCACACATGCGCCCGTTTTTAATGGGACGTCCGCATTTAGAGCAATTAATCATGCCCTCTAAGCCCGTTGCAATTTCCAACTTGCCTTCACGCACATAATGAAGCAGACGCTTGACCGAAACGCCACACGTTTCAGATACCTCTTGCGCACTGCTTAAGGGGTTTTCTTTCACGAATAACCGAACCTCTTCAAATTTTTCGGCTTCGGCTTTTACGCAGTCTTTGCATATTGGCGAATCTTCCCTGCTAAACATTTTTCCGCAACGCGGGCAGTTTTGTGGCATAGTACATCAATCCCTTCCCTTTATTTTGGCAAGCCCACGGCTTTTTTTACACGTGCCATTGTGGACGTTGCTAATACTTTTGCTTGCGCAGCACCGCTGGCGATGATACCGTCCAGATAGGCTGTATCTGCCATAAGGCGCGCATGTTCATTGCGGTATGGGGTAATCGCTTCTACCAGCGCTTCGCCTACGGTGGTTTTTAATGCGCCGTAGCCCTGTCCTGCGAAGTCCTTTTCGCAGTCCTGCGGCGTACGCCCCGTTACACAGGAGTAGATAGAAAGCAAATTGCTTACACCCGCTTTTTCCTCCGGTGCGTAGCGAACTTGACCGTCCGAATCTGTTACCGCTCGCTTGAACTTTTTTATTATAGCATCGGACGTATCGGAAAGGAAGATACTATTGCTAATATTTTCGTCCGATTTTGACATTTTTCGCGTTGGGTCTTGTAATGCCATGATGCGTGCGCCCACGGGGGGGATATATCCTTCGGGAATGACAAAGATATCGCCGTACACGTGGTTAAAGCGCTGTGCTACGTCGCGTGCCAGTTCTACATGCTGGCGCTGGTCGTCCCCCACGGGCACAAGATGGGTTTGGAATAGTAAAATATCCGCCGCCATTAGCACGGGGTAGGTGAATAAGCCTGCATTTATATTTTCTTCGTTTTTAGCAGACTTGTCTTTGAATTGTGTCATGCGGTTTAACTCGCCCATGTAAGTATAGCAGTTTAATATCCACGCAAGTTCGGCATGTTCCGCCACATGAGATTGAAAGTATAAAATATTTTCATCGGGATTAATGCCCAGCGCGATATACCATGCAAGCACACTGCGTGCATTATTGCGAAGCTGCGCAGGGTCTTGCCTTACGGTAAGGGCGTGCAAATCTACCACGCAATAAAGGCAATTGTAATCCGCGCTTAGCTTTGCCCAATTGCGTGCCGCGCCTAACCAATTGCCTATGTGTAAATTGCCCGTTGCTTGCATTCCGCTAAAAATTGTTTTCTTTTGCATGAAATAACTCCGCCTTTATGCCATGAAGCCTTTTTTGTCCCCGTCGTCGATATACTCGTCGGCTTGCCCGTCACGCCCGTAGGTTAGCCCCGAATATATCGTTGGGCTATCCCCTGCCACGGGGGGCAAATCCAGTGCGGCGACTTGATTTTCCGCATCCTTCCAGCCAACCAGTAAGGTTTCCAGCAACTCCTGTGCTTCGGCGGATGCTTTTTTACTTTCCGCTTCATCACGGGAAAAATGTGCCGTGTTTAACAACTGGTTTACATATTTATACACCTCATAGAAATCATGCGCAAGTGTTATTTCAAAATTTAATGAACGCACGAGCTGTTCCAAGGCGTTTTTTGCCTTCTCAAATTGCCCGTCACCGATAAAGGCGATGAGCAATTCGAAGTTGATAACCACCAGTTGGGCGGGGTTCGCCTTGGAAATACGCGCGGTATATTCTTCTTTATTAATATTTTTCATACGCGCCTACTGTAAAAGCGACAGCAATTGCTGCGGGCGTTGGTTGGCTTGCCCAAGCATAGCCTGCGCGGCTTGGAACATAACATTATACTGCGCAAAGCGCGTAGATTCGCGCGCCATGTCGGTATCCCTAATGCGGCTGCGGGAACGCTCGGTATTCTCCGCCGCTACGTTAAGGCTGTCTACCGTGGACTCAAGGCGGTTTTGGAATGCGCCAAGGCGGGCGCGCACGCCGGAGACGGTTTCGATGGCATTATCCATAACGCGAATTGCCTGCTGTGCGCCGTCGCGGGTGGTGTAAAGCACTAGACTACGGCGTTCGCCGCCCACATATTCGATTAAGCCAAGGCTCTCCGCGTTTAGGCGGGGAATATGAATATCGATAGCATTGTTATGGCTCGGACCTGTTTGCAAACGTAGCGGACCAAATTCGCGGAAGTTGAAATTTAAATCTACACCCGTGAAGGGATCGTCGATAGGCGTTGCGCCGCCTGCCATGTCACCAAAAGTAAGGAAAGGAGGTGTGGTAGGGTCGCCCGGGTCAATCCGTACTTGCAAATTAAAGCGTACTTCTTCGCCGCCTGTACCGCGCACGGTTATTTGGTTGCCGTTTATTACGGTGGAAAGCGTTGTGCCGGGAATGGGGTTGTCGTTTACATCCAGCAATTGCAATGTCTCGGGCGCGGCAGCGGTACCACCTAACCCTGTTACTATCGCATCAGAACCGGGACGGCTATAGGACAACTCAATCCCCAATATATCGTAGATAGGACCGCGTAAATCTACAACTTGGTCGCGCCCTGCCATACGCGTCATCATATGTGTTGTGCCTGTACTTTCGCATTCAAACATTTCGATGCCCGCAAATTCCATGGCTTTTTTAAGTACGGCCAAAACATTATCGCCCTGATTAAACTCGAATGGATTATTATTAAGCATAAACGAACCATCTGCAGAGGCGGTCCAATCAGCGGGCGTTGGGAAGGAGATAAACGCGGGTTTGCCCACTTCCAGCACCGTCAACGGAAGCGACCCGGGTCGTACGTGTTCGGAAATAAACAATAAACTGGCAACACCGCGTGCGGGTACTGCACCTGTGCCGTGGTCTACCGTTGTTTCCACCACGCGGTCGCCTTCGCCGTTAAGTATGCGCATGCGATTAAACTCGGTACGGTTGGCAATGTCGTGAATTTCGTCCACAAGTTGATTAATTTCACGGGTAATCTGCGAGCGGTCTTCTGCCGTGTTGGTGTCGTTTGCGGCTTGTACGGCGAGTTCGCGCATACGTTGCAGCATTGCATGTACTTCGTTTAGCGCACCCTCGGCGGTTTGAATGAGGGAAATGCCGTGGGTGGAGTTTTCGCTGGCGCGTTGCTGACCACCTAACTGGAAGCTAAGTTTGTTTGCGATGGCAAGCCCTGCGGCATCGTCCTTCGCGGAATTAATGCGGAAGCCCGTAGAAAGCCGCTGCATTGCGGTGGCTAGGCTTCGGTCACTGCGGCGCATACTTAAATGCGTTTGAAGTGCGGGAATATTGTGGCTAATTATCATGTTTGTCATCCTCCTTGGATTCGGTTACATTTATTTCGTTTGTTGGCTTATCTGCTTTTTCAATAAACTGTGTTAGCACAGCGACGGCGTTGTAAAAATCTTTTTTATCCATGGATAAACCGCACCTCACTAACGTTTACATCGGCATGTTGCGCCAATTCCAAAAGGGTATTGTGTTGTGCTTCCAATGCGGTTAGCGCTGCGGGCGTTTCAGCAGAAATAGTTACGTCTAATCCCACGTCTTTGTTGAGGCTAAAGTAAGCCGAAACCGTTCCCAGCCTCGCTGTGTCCAGCGACAAGAATATTTTTGCGCCATCGGCGGTAAGGGCGCGGTCGTTAAGCACATACATATTTAGGTGACAAATGCGTCCGTTAATGCGAACGGGAATTTGGAAGCCGTTTTCCGCATCACCATTATAGCCATGAGTTACGGAAAGCATAGCACGCAAGGGGTCTAGCGCGGGTTCTTCGCCTAGGACTGCGCGTATTTGCGCCAATATTTGCGCGGGGGAATTTCCATTGCGCAGCGCAGAAAGGTCCGCAGTGGGAACGCTCCCATCATGTTCGCCCAGCGCTTTTGAAAGGGCAGACTCCAGCGAGCGGCTGTCCTTTTCAATTTCGTTTGCCGCTTTTATATTGCCCGTGCGGGTGGAAATATTGCGGGTTTGCAATTTATGAATGATGTCGGCATTTGCCTCTACGAAAGCTTCCAGCTGCTTGGTTGCGGTGGCGGAATTTACAGGGGTGGGAGCGGTTTCATTGTTGGCGAGGTCTTCTATGGCGCGCTCCATGCTTTGGGCAGATTGGATAAGTTTTTCTAACGCGGTGGGGGGCGCATTGTCGGTGAAGGTATCGGCTACTACGTCCATATGGGTGAGGGCGTGATTGGTTATACCTTGCGCAATGGTTTGACGGATATTACCTTCGGGGCGGGTTACGCGTTCCAGTTCGCCCAGCGCATCGTTTACCGTGGTGTCGAACCCGCCGCGCTTGCGGCTTTCCCTGCCTTGGGCGAGGTTTAGCAAATCCCCAAGGGTGAGAGGCGCATTCATTTGCATGGCAAGCCCCAGCGACGCCGCGCCGTCCTTTTGTATGACGTGGAGCATACGGTAAATAGCTATCATGGTTTTGCGGGTATCGCCGTCAATAGCTTTATTTTCGTCCATTTCGCGGATATAGCGGGAAATTTTTTCCGCACCGCTTTCACCCATGTCGTAGTTAAATTGCTTGATGTAGGAAAGTACTTGGTCGGCGTGCATTTCCAACGGGTTTAAGCCTTCTTTAATCATGGTTGCGGCTATCATGGGGTGTAGCTTGTTGGTTATTGCCGTAATTTTTGCATCAATTTCCTTTACGGTTTGCAAATTCGCCTCGGTTACGTCAATTTTGTTTTTGCTTAGAATAAACGCGGCTTTTAACGCTTCATCAGTAGATGCAATGCCCATTTCGGTAAGCAACGGCGAAAATTGCGTCTTTACCTGTGCGAAGGAATCGCCGTATCGCGGGCTGGGAACGGTTTCATTCTGTGCATAGCCTTCGTTGGCACGGGCGATAAGTACAGAGTCGTGCATCGCGTCAATGGTGAAGGGTACGTGGTTATGCAAAATGCCCGCGTGTACATTGGCGGTGAGGGGCTGTAATGCAACCAGCTTATCGAATACGGTGACCAACTGCTTCGCGGAAGCGCTCCCTTCCTCTACTTCATAGGCTTTGCCCGCAGGAACGCCCGCAATCTTTACATAGGCTTCGGCTTCCTGCAGGGTTAGCCGGTGCAGGTTTTCTTTCATCGCGTCGGTGTCGATGTGCAGTTCTTGATGGCGCGTCGCCGCTTGTGTTGCCGCTTTTAGTTGCATTTCGACCAGGCGTACAATTTCCGACAGGGGGAGCGTTCCCAGCGGCTTATCTTCGCGGATAAATGCGGCGGAATGGTCAAAAAATGCTTCGCGGAAGTTTTCGTCCTGCGCTTTCTCGGGTAAGGTACGCAAAAGCTGTACCTTTGCCACAGTTTCTGCGGTGATGGGCAAATCGCGGGCAAGTAAAAACCGCGCGGCGGAAAGGTTATCGCGCGTGGGGTCAATATTTTCTTGGGCAAATAATTTTTCAATGGCTTCTCGCGGAGCTTGCCATGCGGGCACGGTTTCAACGGCTTCTTCTGGGATAGCGTCCTTTGGCGCGGCGTAGTTGCTTTTGTACACCGCATCGAGGGTTAACTCTGTTTTTTCGGACACAAGATAGGTAACCGCAGGGTCGGATATTTTGACCGGGAAGCGCTCCCATGCGCGTTCCATGTTAGCAACATTGCGCTCGGAAACGGGCAAGCCGTGACGGCGCAAGCCCGATACCATATGCTCGCCGTTTTCCCGCGTTGTAAATTGCGCGTCCTCTGAAGAGGGTGGGGTGGGGGTGCGGTCAATGTGGTGCATGATTCTATCCATCATGGCGAAGCTTACTTTTGTAAGGTCCAGACCGCTGTTTACAATGGCGGCGATGGCGCTTTTGCCGTTTGTGTTTGCCATAAAGCTTTGCGAACGGCGAATGGCAGCAAGGGCTTGCGCCATTTTTTGGCTATGTTCTTCCTTCATCTCGGCGCGAAGGTCGTTATTTTCTTTAATGCCGTCCATGGTTTGCGTAAAGTCTTTAATCGCGTCCATAGACGTTGCACGCCCGCGCGGGAGCGCTACCGCTTCGCTGTCATGTACCTGCGTAAGGGCAAAGCCGCTGCCGTTGCGCCGCACGTTAAAGGTAAGTGTGTCGCCTACCTGACCGCGGATATCCGACGCATTTGCAGTAAAAAGCACATCCCCCTCCGCGCGCAAGGTGGCTGTGCCGTTTTCAATGCTTTCCAGTTGTGCCGAAATGGTTTGACCGTGCTGCCATACCATTTCGGGTCTGCGGTTATTTTGGGTTGCGTTAAAAGCTTGTTGATTGCGGTTTACGTTGATGTTAAAGGCGTTCATGCCCTTCACTTCCTTAGGTCAAATTCACCATCCGTGGCAATTTTTCCGTCCTTGGTAATGTTTTCGGATAAAATAGAAAAATAGTTTAGATATGTTACATTGATGTTAAAACGCTCCGTAATTCGTCCATTGAATTTATCTTTGTGATGGGTACATTGTGTTCACCCAGCAAGTTTAAAAAGGCCTGCTTCGATTGTTGGGCGTGATTTATAAACTCGTCCATTTTCGTTGCGTCGAATTTATGGAAGAGCTGCAACTCATTGGGCAGGGGCTTTCCTTGGTTATCTTCGATAATGGTGAGCCAATGTTGCAACTGCATAGCCGTTAGGTAAACTGCCATTTTGTCGCCGTTTTCGTGGTGGGTAAGCATAGAATCCCAACTGTCCAAGAACATTTCGTACCAGCCCGGCAAAAACTCGCCGGGCAGTACGCGGAATAGGCTGTGTTTTTGCTCATTTACATACTTGATTGATATACTCATCAGCGTTTTGCATAGGTTCTTGGCGCGTTCTATGTCCGTGTTTGCGTACATAATTTCCGAAAACGTATCAATAAACCCGTCGGGCAGGCGGGGAAATGTTTTCAATTCATCAACGATATTGCTTGCGCCAAAACGCGGATGGGCGTCGTTTAGCTTGCACATGCAGTCGCACAGCGTATCTAAAATACGGGCGGCGTTTAACACATTATCGTCAACACAAAAATCTGCGAAGCAATCTTTTGCGTGTTGCAAATGCTTTTCTGCGGCGAAAATAGCCTCCGGTGTAATTTGTGTTGCGTTATTGCCGGTAATACGGCTTTTTAATTCCTCATATCTATGGCGGCTTTCGTCGTTTGCACTGTAAATTAGCGTCGAATCCCTAAACATTGCGGCTTCTATATGGTGGGTGAAGGATGTATTTTCTAAATGTTCCCACGTAACGCATCCGACTTGTATTCGACAATCATCTATAATGTGCATAAGCCCCAGCGCCGCACCGCGTTCAGACTTAGGGACAACAAATAAATTAACGTTCGCCTCGTCCTGTGCGGGTGTGCTGTACCACCGCCGATACTTGAAAATAATTTCCACATCATCCGCATAATGGGTTTTTACTACATCCAGAAAGGTGTCAATAATTTGTTGGGTTTTTGTCATTTTTATTAACTCCTTTTAAAAAAATTTCATTGTATTCCCCTTAGCAACTGCAATAATCTTTCCAACTCATTGGGTGAATAGTATTCAATTTCTATGCGTCCTTTTTTCTTGCCCGGGCGAATGCTCACCTTTGCGCCCAGGGCGTGCTTTAGGTCAATTTCTGCGGTGCGGTAGGCTTGTAGGACGGATTCGGGCACGGTGCTTGTGCTTGTTTCCTCTGCGGCGCGCAGGGCGGCGGCTACGGCGGTTTCTGTCCCGCGCACGCTCAGCCCTTCGTCGGCAATGCGCTCAGCTAAATTGGCTTGAGTTTTTGGGTCTTCGATGGCGAGCAGCACCTTGGCGTGGCTTGCGGTAAGCTCGCCCGTTACGGCAAATACCTGTGCGGCGGGGGAAAGCTTGAGCAATTGGAGCGAACCCGCTATCGCGTGCTTGCTTTTGCCTACCTGCCGCGCAATGTCCTCCGCGCTAAAGAAAAATTCGTCCATTAAGCGCTGGTAGCACTGGGCTTCTTCGATGGGGGTCAAGTCTTGGCGTTGAATATTTTCGATTAGGGCAACTTGAAGCTCGTCCATTGCCGTGTATTCTTTGATAACGACAGGGACTTCCGTTAGCTGGGCAAGGCGTGCGGCGCGGTAGCGGCGTTCCCCCGCTATTATCGTGTAAAACCCACCTGATTCCTTCACCAGCAATGGCTGGATAATGCCGTAGGTCTTCATGGATTGGGCAAGTTCCTCCAGCGCGGCTTCGTCGAAGTGTTTGCGCGGCTGCCCTGCATTGGGTTCCAGCTGGCGGATATCCACCATGGTAACGCCCGCTTGCGGTGCTTCGGCGGGTTTTGTGGTGTCTTGGTTATCCAAGAGGGCGTTTAAGCCGCGTCCTAGTCCTTTTTTCATGTTCATTCTCAATCCTTCTCCATAACTTCTTGCGCCAGCTGTACGTAGGCGTCCGCGCCTTTTGAGCCCGGGTCGTACAGCGTGATGGGAAGCCCATGGCTTGGGGCTTCGCTTAGGCGCACATTGCGGGGGATAATTGACGCGTATATATGCGCCGTAAGGTGGCTCTTTACTTCGTCCACCACTTGTGCGCTTAGATTTGTGCGTGCGTCATACATGGTAAAAACTGCACCCTCTATGGCTAGGCGCGGGTTTAAACGCCGCTGTACAAGGCTTATGGTGTGCATAAGCTGGGTTAGCCCCTCTAACGCGTAGTATTCACACTGGATAGGCACAAGCACCGTGTCGGCGGCGCACAGCGCGTTTAGGGTAAGCATGTTCAAAGAAGGTGGGCAGTCGATGAGGATATAGTCGTACAGGTAGCGCATGTGGCTGAATATGCCGCGCAAAAGAAATTCCCGCTGGGGGGCGTTCACCAACTCAATTTCTGCACCGCTGAGATGAATATTGGCGGGCAAAAGCGACAAATTATCCACGCAGGTGGGAACTTTTACCTGCTCTATATTTGCATCGCCCAGCAATAAATTGTAAATGGTATGGGTAAGGTCGTTTTTTTCAATGCCAAAACCGCTGGTGGTATTGCCCTGCGGGTCCATATCTGCCACAAGCACTTTTTTGCCCGCCTGTGCCAAACAGGTAGACAAGTTAACATTGGTGGTGGTTTTACCCACGCCGCCTTTTTGGTTGGCAATGGCGATAATTCGGCTCATGTATGTAGCCCCTTTTACTTGATTGCAAGCATCGTATTCCGCATAAACAGATAGCGACCACCCAGTCAATGCTTTAGGCTGTCCACGGCATTATACAACGCCCCGTATGATTTGTAAAAATTCGCGAATAATATTTTAACAGTTCATAAGCGGAGGAATTTACATGTTTAAATTTATTTTTGCCACAACCGCAATAATTTTATTCTTTTCGACACAGGGCGCGTTACAAGTACGCGCGGAAGAAGTCCCAAAACCCACCGTAAACGCCCACGGCGCAATTTTACTAGACGCGGAAACAGGGCGCGTATTGTGGGGAAAACAAGAACACAGCCCCCTTGCGATGGCGTCAACCACAAAAATTATGACAGCAATTATCACACTGGAAAGCGGAAGAATGGACGAAACCGTTACCGTTTCATCTAAGGCCGCCGCCGCCCCCAAAGTAAAAATGAACCTAACCGCGGGGGAAAAAATTCGACTTGGCGACCTAATGCTTGCGCTTATGCTGGAATCATCTAACGATGCCGCTGTGGCTATTGCCGAGCATTTGCACGGCAGTGTCGCCGAATTTTGCGCGGTCATGACCG
The DNA here is from genome assembly GCA_009786535.1 of Defluviitaleaceae bacterium. Taxonomy (GTDB): domain Bacteria; phylum Bacillota; class Clostridia; order Lachnospirales; family WQUN01; genus WQRX01. The sequence continues at coordinate 25,032 of WQRX01000001.1, forward strand.
AAAAAGCACGGGAAATAGGCGCAAAGGATACGCTGTTCGAAACCGCAAGCGGATTAGATTCAAACAACGACAATCATTCCACGCCTTACGACCTTGCCATTATCACGCGGTACGCGCTGGAGGTGGACGGCTTTCTCGCCCTCACCAACACGCGCAGCGCAAATTTTTCCAGCAACAAGCGCAGTTACTCATTTAACAACCGCAACCGCCTGCTTAATGAATACGCAGGTGCAAACGGCGTAAAAACAGGCTTCACAAATAAAGCAGGGCATTGCTTCGTAGGCGCAGCAAAACGGAAAATTGACGGCGAGGATATGCAACTCATCTCTGTGGTGCTTGCCAGCGGCTGGGGGCAAAAAGGAAAAAGCCAAAAATATATAGACTCCAAAGAAATTTTAAACTACGGCTTTAATAACTACACATACGAAACGATTATTACTGCAGAAAATACGGCCGGGAGCGTTCCCGTAACACGTTCGCGCACGGTAGAAATTCCTTACGCTTACGCCGAAGGCTTGCGCGTTCCCCTCAACGCACAAGAAAAAACGGCAATAGCCGTAGAAGTTCTGGTACCCTCAAATATAAAAGCGCCCATTCAAGCGGGCGACATGTTAGGCACAGCAGATGTGTATATCGGTGAAAATCTTTACGCAAAAATTCCCCTTTTTGCGGTAGAAAATGCCGACCGCCACGACTTTAAAACATCGCTGGAAAAGGTGATAAATGCCCTATTTTCCCAGCTTACTGCATATCCCGTGGATATAGCGTTGCCCGACTTTACCACCGAGTGACGCCCATCTGGACTGTATCAATCGACTAATACAGTCCAGCCTTTTGCGGTTACGGGCGCAAATTTAAAAAACGCATAATCACGGCTTCGTAATTAAAATTCATGGGCGGCGTATGCGGGAAAAACATAAGCATTCGCACCAGCCACACAATGCCAAATACAACGCCAATACCAATCCAGATATAATTTTGCGTTCGTATAGGAATTTTTTCATACCCTACCAGCGGAAGCAGGGGAACAGACCAAAATAACGGGTGGTAAACCAGTGCACCCCAAATATCACCGCCGGCAAGCGTAATAAATGCCCGCGTTAGCCCGCAAACAGGGCAGGGGATTCCCGCAATATGGTACAACGGACAGGGGAAGCCCATGGCTGTAAAGAGGGATAGCACAAGCGCTATCCCTCCAATGACGACCAAAATTACATATAATTTAACAATGGATTTCATGGTCACATCATAGCAAACCATGCAACCGCCGTAAACCCTGCAGCCAAAGCACCGTGCATCAGCTTGCATAGCAAATAAGGCACCGCCTTAACCCCCGTACCCGCCGTAAAATGCAGGGCTTGGGCATGTACGCTTAACCCGCCAAAGCCAATAATGCCCCCTGCCGCCGCAAGGGTTAAAGCACTAACTCCGCCGTTTGCAATAAGGCGCGCGCCGCTCGTTATTTCAAAAAAACCGCTAAAAAAACCGCTTTCTATTCCCGCCGCCATTTGCAAGAGGCGAACTAAAACATTGAAAAAAATAATCAGCCCACCCACCAATAGCATAGCCTCCATTGCATTTTTTACTGCTTCGCCCAGTATGCGCCCTATGCGAAGTTCGTCGCGTTTTTTTTTCAAATTTTGCGTATATGCACGCATTAAACTGCGAAAATCTATAAATTTTACTTTTTCGCCGTTTTTTCGCAATAAAACGCCCGTAAATATCGCACCAAGCAAGTGTCCGATTAATAATGCATATCCCGCACGCGCATCGCCAAACATACCAATGCCCACTGCACCCACAATAAAAAGGGGCCCTGCGTTATTGCAAAAAGCCAGTAACCGCTGGGCTTCTTCCGTAGAAATATCCCCCGCGCGAAACAAGTCGCCCACGGTTTTTGCACCCAACGGATAGCCCGATGCAACCCCCGTAATAAACGCAACGCCTCCCGCACCGGCGATTCCAAATAATTTTACAATTACAGGCGAAATAATATCGCCAATTAGCCGTAAAAAGCCGTATAACATTAAAATGTTCATGCCAACAACAAACGGCAAAAGGGAAGGAAGCACCGTGTTAAACCACAAAAGCAGCCCTTCGCGCGCGGCGTTTAACACATCCCGCGGAAATAATAGCAGAGAAATGTTGAACAAACCTACCAAAACAGGTATAATCAGCCGCCGAAGCGAAGTCCATCGTATTACATTTTTCATCAAAATCTCCAAATATCTACATAATTAATGAAAAGGGGAGGGGATATTATGGCACACCCGCCAAATCGCAGAAAAGTACAAGTTTCCGTGTATGTTGTTGCCGCTTTTATCATTTTATTTACATTGGTGTACATGTTTAACATGGCGCGTAACCACATGGCACCCATTATTCCGACAGAAGTGGTACGCATGGGCATCATTGATACGCCCGAAACAATTTCCGCCATCATCATTCGTGACGAACGCGTATATTACGCACCCCGCGCAGGGCAGCTTGTATTTTCCGTTAGCGAAGGGGAACGCGTACGCGCGGGGGAGCGTATCGCAAGCATTCAAGATTCTACCGCCGTAGCAGGCATAAACGCCGATATGATTGCGCTGGATGCCCGCGCCATGCTGGTTAGCACCTTACGATACGACCAAGCCGACCCCAACATCACCCGCATAAACAATCATATTCGCGGGCAGGTAGATACCCGCGCCCACTCATTTACCGCCCTCAATTTTTCAGATTTATATGTGCTTCGCGATAATTTAAACCAGTCTATCCATAATAGAAACCAGCTGATTATCAGCGGAAGCCTGCACGCGGGGGGCGATTACGCCCGCCAGCAAGCGGAATTACTGGCACGCATGGGCGTACACTCCACCGATATGTATGCCCGTTCCGGCGGAATTATGACCCCAATCATTGATGGATTAGAAGAAGTTTTTACCATATCGGGCATGATGAACCTTACCCGTGAACAGCTTAACTTTACGCCCGACGCCTTCCCCCTTTTCCCCGCACAAGAACTGGAAATGAATGACGCCGCATTTAAAATTGTGGGTAATGTGTGGTACATTGCCGCGTATATACCCAATGAAAAAATCCGCGGGTTTGCCGCACAGCAAATGCGGAATGTATATGTAGAAAGCCCTGTAACAGGCGCATTCGAACCCATGCAATTGCGCATACAGCAAATAAATGCAGGCACGCGCGACAGCCGCGTAATTTTCCGCAATACCCGCTATGTAATGGATTTTATGCACCAGCGCAATGTGAATATCCGCATCTCGCAAGTGGTGGAAACGGGGCTAAAAATCCCTAACACCGCCGTGACCGAACGGCAGTACTATATTATTCCGCTGCCCTTTCTTCACGGGCTAATTGACCACCATATACTGCGCTATACGGGCGATGGGAGCGTTCCCATACCCGTAAGCGTTACCGAATGGGCGGGCGCAACCGTACACATTTCAAGTAATGCGCTTGGGTTAAATATGGGCGATATTATCCTGGACGGCTTAGGCGGGCGGCACACCCTTTCCGATATGCATACCGTGCAGGGCATCTACTGGGCAAACCACGGCTATGCCCGTTTCCGCCCTATTTATACCGATGCACCCATTACCGACCGCGGCGGCACAACGCTGTTATGCCCCATGCGCAACCGTACAACGCTGCGTGAATTTGACAGCATTGTCGTAGACGCAAATATGGTAAGCGAGGGCGATTTAATATGGTAAACGATAAAAATATAATTCGCGAAAACGTTGCCAAAATACGAGAAAATATAGCACAGGCAGCGCAAAAAAGCGGACGGAACGCCTCCGACATTACGCTAATCGGCGTGACAAAAACCCTGCATCCGACAACAATAAACGAGATTATAGAAGCAGGCGTAACCCATTTAGGCGAAAATCGTGTGCAAGAATTTTTACCAAAATACGAGGAATTATTACCCCAAAGCCCTACGTGGCACTTCATCGGGCACTTGCAGCGCAACAAAGTCAAACAAGCGGTCGACAAAATATCGTTCATACATTCGATAGATTCGCTGGAATTGGCGAAAGAAGTAGACAAGCGCGCCGAAAGCCTAAAAAAACGCATAGATATATTATTAGAGATAAATATTGCCAACGAACCCAGCAAATACGGCACTTGCCCCGAAAAAGCGAACGAATTGGCAAAACACCTGTTCGAGCTAAAATTCATCAATTTTCGCGGTTTAATGTGCGTCGCGCCTTTTGTAGAAAATGGAGAGAAAAACCGTTCGTTCTTCAGCAAAATGCAAAAAATTTCTTATAAAATAATGCTTGACTTTAAAAAAAATTCGTTGTACGATATTGCTCCACTTGAGCTTTCCATGGGCATGAGCGACGACTATTCTGTAGCAATAGAAGAGGGCGCCACAATGGTGCGAATCGGCACAGCGCTGGCAGGGAACAGGTGAATTTCTAAAAGAGGGTACAGGGAGGTACGTAACAAATGAGAGAATTATGGCTAAAGGTAAAAACCAGCTTGCGCAACCAAATGCTTAGCCCGGGCTTCGACGATTACGACAGCGAAAACCATGAGGAACATTATTATGAAGAAGAAACGGTTAGCCGAGCGGATTCATGGCAGGACCATGCTATCGCCGCTACTGCGCCCAAAGCAACCAAATCAAAAATGTCTGATAAATATGTAGAATTATATGGTCGCGATAAAAAAGCCGCCCCTTCATTAGAAGCAGGCTTTAACGTAACCATGCTAAGCCCCAAAACGGTGGACCAATCCAACATCGTAACCGACCATTTAAAAGAAGGTGCGATTATTGCCCTTAACCTAACCGACATTGACCCTATTCAAGGTCAACGCGTGGTAGATGTAGTTTCGGGTGCGGTATACGCGTTAGGCGGTTCATTCCAACGCGTGGCAAAGACCGTATTCATTGTAGCGCCCGAAGGCGTGCGCATTACCAGCGAAATTAAAGAAGAACTTTCCAACGAGCTACCTTGGGCTGTAGGCAGGTAGGGTAGGGGATGCATTTTATAACGGCGGTAGATTGGTTTTTTACCGCTTTGTACATCGTTTTACTTGTGAGAATCCTTTTGTCATGGTTTCCCAATGTGCGGGGGCGGTGGGTGTATTACATCTTCCACTTCACCGAACCTGTGCTTGCACCCATTCGCAAAATCATACAGCGCTCGCCTTTGGGCGGCTCTGGCATGGTCATTGATTTCTCGCCCATATTTGCATTCTTATTAATTTTCTTGCTACGTGATGTAATCATTTCTTTGCTGGGTCGCTTGCTCTGAGCAAGGGCTGTTAAACGCACAGTATTTGTTTGCTTCCCTTATGCTAAAAACTTAGTTGTCTGCGTTCCAAGCGGTTTAGGTGACACCTAAACCGTTACTGAGCGGGCGGCTGGGTTTTTTATTTTTATTTATTTTATTTGAAAAACTTATATTGTGTTTGCAAATCAGTTAGACATGTAGTACAATTGTAATAATGGCGTTGAACGACACAAACAACGTCAATTAACCCAAATGAAAGGTGGTCTAGCATGTCTAACATGGTAGAAATTCGCTGGCATGGGCGTGGCGGACAAGGCGCAAAAACCGCTTCCTTGCTTCTGGCAGACGCGGCCTTCGCCCAAGGGAAATACGTTCAAGGTTTCCCCGAGTACGGCCCAGAGAGGATGGGCGCACCCATCGCGGCATACAACCGCATCAGCGATGAACGCAGCTCGCTTCACTCCAACATCTATGAACCCGACTTTGTTGTGGTAGTAGATGCAACGCTTCTTTCGGCAGTAGCGGTAACAGGCGGTTTAAAAGAAACCGGCGGTATCGTAATTAATTCCGAAAAAGCACCCGCCGAGTTAGTTGACCAACTGGAAGGCTACAAAGGCAAAGTTTATACTATCGATGCATCTTCCATCGCAGGCGAGGAGCTGGGCAATCGCAGCCTTTCTAACACAGCCATGCTTGCCGCTATCGTAAAAGTGACGGGCGTTATCCCCGAAGCCGCTTTTATGAAGGAAATGGAAGCATCTATTAAAGACACGTTCTCCTCTAAACCTCACGTTATCGCACCCAACATGAAAGCGATTGAGCGCGGTCTGAAGGAGGTTAAAGGCTTATGATTTATGTAAAAGATGCTAAGTTAGACCTCACTTGGAAAGAAGTAGAAGTCGGCGGGAACATATTGGAAGGCGGCACATCGCTTGCGGTAAACACAGGCGACTGGCGCGTAATGATTCCCAAATTCTTCGAGGATAAGTGCAAGCATTGTATGCTGTGCTTCCCCGTTTGCCCCGACTCGGCAATTCCCGTAAAAGACGAAAAACGCCTGGACTTTGACTTCAAGCACTGCAAGGGCTGCGGCGTATGCTTTAAAGTTTGCCCCTTTGAAGGTGCAATTACCTGGGAAAAGGAGGACAAATAAATGCGTAAATTACTTTCCGGTAACGAAGCCACAGCAACCGCGATGAAGCAAATCAACCCCGATGTAGTGGCAGCGTACCCGATTACCCCCTCTACCGAGGTTGTGCATTACTTTGCACAATACGTAGCCGATGGCGATGTAGACACGCAATTTGTTGCGGTTGAATCTGAGCATAGTGCCATGTCTGCTTGTATCGGTGCTTCCGCCGCCGGTGGTCGTACAGGTACGGTAACTTCTGCTTGCGGTCTTGCGTTAATGTGGGAGCTATTATATGTAGCTTCCGGTCAGCGCCTGCCCATGACATTGGCGGTAATTAACCGTGCACTGTCCGGTCCTATCAATATCAATAACGACCATAGCGACTCTATGGGCGCACGCGACAGCGGTTGGATTCAACTCTACAGCGAAAACAACCAAGAAGCGTACGACAACTATATTATGTCTTGGAAAATTTCCGAGCATAAAGACGTGCTTCTGCCCACCATGGTGTGCCAGGACGGTTTCATCACCTCCCACGCAGTAGAAAATATTGAACTGCTGGAAGACGCGAAGGTTAAGTCTTTCGTAGGTGAATTTACGCCCAACCGCCATTTATTGGACGGCAAAGCCCTTTCCGTAGGTCCTTATGACACACCACAATTTTACTTCGAGCATCAATACCAGCGCGCACAAGCCATGATTAAAGCCAAGGACGTGGTAGCGCAAGTTTCTGCGGAATTTGGTAAACTCACGGGGCGTAACTATAGCTTCTTCGAAGAATATCAAATGAAGGATGCTGAAAAAGTTATTGTCGTGCTTAACTCCAGCGCAGGTACGGCACGCGTAGCCTGCGACCAACTACGCGCCAAAGGCGAAAAAGTGGGCGTATTAAAAATCCGCTTGTTCCGTCCTTTCCCCATGGAAGAAATTGCGCAAGCACTTTCTCACGTTAAAGCAGTTGCGGTTATGGATAAGTGCGACAGCTTCAACGGTATGGGTGGTCCTGTATTTGTTGATGTTCGCACCGCTTGTTACGAGTTGGCTAACCGTCCCATGATTATCAACTACATCTATGGCTTGGGCGGTCGCGACGTAACGGTGGAAAATTTCTTGCATGTGTATGAAAACCTCGATAAGGTAGTTAAATCTGGAAAAACCGACAACGTGTATCGCCATGTCGGTGTGCGGGGGGTAAACTAAATGTCCTATAATTTGAAAAAAGAGTCCTGCAAATCGGAACGTTTCGTTGGCGGTCATCGTTTGTGTGCAGGCTGCGGCGCTTCCGTTGCGGTACGCGGCGTACTTCGTGCGGTAAATGACGAAGACAAAACCGTATGCGGCGTTGCGACCAGCTGTTTGGAAGTATCCAGCGTACTGTTCCCCTTTACCGCTTGGCAGGAAGGCTTCATTCACTGCGCGTTTGAAAACGTAGCAGCCACCATTGCGGGTGTGGAAGCCAACTATAAAGCCATGAAGAAAAAAGGCAAAGTTAAAGACAACTACAAATTTGTAGCCTTTGGCGGCGACGGCGGTACGTATGACATTGGTCTGCAAAGCCTTTCCGGCGCAATGGAACGCGGTCACGACATGGTTTACGTGTGCTACGACAACGAAGCATACATGAACACGGGTATGCAGCGTTCTTCCTCCACGCCTAAATTTGCGGAAGTAACAACCGCACCCGTAGGTAGCGAGCAAGGCGTAGGTCAAATGGGCGTTGGTAAAGGTCAGCACAAAAAAGACCTTACCGCCATCATCGTTGGTCATGGTGTGCCTTATGTGGCACAAACCACCTTTACGGGCAACTTTAAAGACCTGCACGAAAAAGCGCACAAAGCCCACTATACACCCGGTGCTGCGTTCCTTAACGTGCTTGCTCCATGCCCCCGCGGCTGGCGCTACCCGCCCGAAGAGCTAATGAACATCTGTAAATTAGCCGTAGAAACCTGCATCTGGCCGCTATACGAAGTAGTAAACGGCGAATGGGCACTCACCTACGAACCCAAGAAAAAACTCCCCATCGAAGACTACCTAAAGCTGCAAGGTCGCTTCCGCCACATGTTTGCCAAAGGCAACGAATGGATGATTGAAGACCTGCAAAAGCATGTAGACAAGAAGTGGGAGCAGTTATTAAAGCGTTGTAAATAAAATTTATGCGGCAAGGGGAAGTCCTTATATTTAAGGCTTCCCCTTTGCAATTATAGTTAAGGTATGAGTAATTAAATTTTCAACACTCCTTTGAGTTCAAGTTAAATAATTATGAAGGGAATGACATGCAATGAAAAAAAAATTATATTTATTTTATTTGCTTTTTATAACAATGCTTATTGTCAACACAACACTTTACGTAAATGCAAACAATAATTTCGATGAATTTAACGATATAACATTTTCAATGTTGGCGCATGAAATTAACGAGAAGTTTGTTTCTGAGTTTGGGCACGAGTTTGTTCAAAATCACAATAGAGCCGTGGAAAACGCTATGCTATTGCGACATTCTTTTATACAAAATCGGCAAGGTCAGGTGATGTATCCTGATTACTTTGGGGGTATGTACATTGATGAATCAGGTAATTTAGTTATATTGATTCTTAATATGTATGAACGGTCCATGAATGTCGAAACTTTTAATTATTCGTTATCAGAAATTATTATTATGCCAGCGTCATTCTCATATAATGAACTAAATGCGCTTTGGCGTTTTCTTGGTACACAAACAATTGAAAACGCTAGTTCTTGGCATGTTGATACCATTTCAAATAGAGTAATTGTCAGGTTAGATTATTACAACGAGGAAAACATCGATATCTTCATTAATAATATCATTGATTCTCCAATGATTGTTTTTGAACAATTTATTAATAAAGAATATTATTATGAGTGTTTTCACTATGACCGATTAATACAATCAAAAGAAATATATGATAATAGCGCTCATTTGATTGAGCCGCTTAATACATTTATTACCTTTCAATCTGGTGGTCAAATAATGGTGCGAGGGCGTTTATATTCAATCGGATATGCCGCAACAGATGCAAATGGAAGAAGTGGTTTTGTAACTGTTGCACATGGTCCTCAACATTCAGAACGATTACAACCCGGTGATAATGTATACATTAGACACGCAAATGCTTGGCAACGGATAGGCATAGTGCGCCAATCAAGACTTCAACGTACAGTTGATAATTCAATTGTATCTCCATTTAGATTCAACGCTGCATTTGTTGAAATTGTTCCTCCACATGGATTTACAGTCAATTTTGTACCAAATCAACTTTTATCAGGTGTTCGTGACCCGATAGTGGGAGAAATTGTAACGATTAGAGGAACGAATGAAAGTGGAACTTTGCTCACGCGCCAGCAAAGAGTAACTGCATTAAATGTCACACGCACCGACTTGGTGCCATTTGTAAGTATCGATGCAACAAGCACAACACCCGTTGTTACTGGACAAAATTTAGTATCAGGCATGAGCGGTGGCATAGTATGGTTTAATAGTGACTTAAGAAATGCAGGAATTATTGTATCATCATGTGGGTTATTTTGCAGGGCACAATTAATAAATAATGGAGTTGTTGGATTTAACCTAACAACTCCTTAACTACAGTGTTGCAATTATAAACACAGCTTTTCATGTTTTATTAACTCATGCATTTATTTTTCATGAAGCTAGCGTAGAATAAGTACGTACATTTAAGCAGGATGGTAGTTACTTACACTAACTTAAGTAACCCTTCCTGCTTAAATTGAAAAGAGGCATAAGTGCGTAAATTTATTTTTATTTTATTAATACCTATCTTATTTATTCTATCCGTGTTTATTTATATAAAAATAAACAAACCCTTTTGGCATAATTGGGAATATAGCCCACCTTTGCAAGTAATAAATGAATTATCATCAGTCTCTGCAACACACATTCAAACAAATGTAGATGAACGCAATCGAAGAGGGATAAATATAAATAACGTGACAATAAATATTGAAAACAAGACGGAATTTTATATTTCACGTTCATTATGGGGATTTTTTACTTTTCCTAATGAAAGACTGGCAAATGCTTTGGAATTTTTTGACGGTGAAAACTGGCGATTGGTTCCTGTTATAAGCGAACCTTCTGCGTCTTTACTCGTATACGCACCGCTATCTCCTTATGAGGAATGGGTTGTCTCATTTTATATACACTTCCACTTCGGTTATTTAAACCCTGGATTGTACAGGATTAGGGGCGGCGTTCAAAAACATGGAGAAGCCCATCTCGGTACACATGACTTAGTTGCCGAATTTTATATTCATTAATGTGTAATCAAACCTTGTAAACCGTGTCATACTATGATATGGTTTTTCTTGTAGTACGATGACATATAAGGCGTGAGATTTCTTGAGCAAACCCCCTATTTTTCCCAAATCTTCTATATTTATTCGTATGTTTTTGCCCATCATTGGCATTATGGTGCTTTTGGTGGGTTTTATTAACTTGTTTTTGCATATAAACGGCACAGTACGCGAATTAAATGACCGTTCGGTTGACATTTTGGCAAAAAATGTGCAAATTCGCGGCGACAATTTGGAACGGTTAATGGTGCATTATTGGTCTAATGTTGACCGCCTTGAATACGAAGTTTTGGCAGCCACGCGCGCATTTTTGGCGCAAGAGAGCATAACGATAGATGAATTGCTTGGCAACGACACGCACGAAATTGCACTGCTTGGCGAATTATCGAGCAGCTTGTTAGACGCACTGCGAGTAGGTGCTTCTACAGGCGTCTTTATTTATTTTTTGAATGGCGACGGCTTCTCGGAAGAAGTGCATACCCTAAACGGGCTGTATTACCGCAACCTTAGCCCGCTTACGCATATCCATGCGAATATTATTTTTCTGCGCGGGCATGTAGATATCGCACGGCGTGACAATATTCCTACGGACAGCCTGTGGGAGGAATATTTTACCTTCGACCCGCAGCACACGGATATTTGGCGCGGGTTTGCATACCCGCAGCTTGCGGCGGAAGCGATACCCCAGGGTGCATCCGGCGATTTGTCATATTGGAATGCACCGCACTTTTTTAACCCGCCTCCAAGGGTAGATGCGAATTTACAAATTACGTATAACCGACCCATTATTTTTGAGGGGCGCCCCATCGCAATGATTGGTACAGATATGCAAATGACGCATATTGACAGGCATATTCCCCAGCGCGATTTGGATACATTTGCGGAAAGCGGTTATATGCTAATCCGTTACGATACGCGCCAAATACGGGCAGACGGCTCCATATCGGGGGATGTACTACGTATAACAGGGGGAGTAATGCATCGGCTTTTGGGCGGGTATACGCAAGTAACGATGCGTTGCCATCCCGAAGGCGGTCAATTTATACTGGAAACGACCTTAGGAATGCGCGGGTACGCCTTCCCTCTGCATTTGTATAACCATGGCACGCCCTTTGCGCATGAATCGTGGATGCTCGCCGCAATAAGCACCGAGCATTCGTTATTTGAAATGACACGCATTATAACCAATACGATTATCGTTAGCTCGGTTGTGGCGGTACTGCTGGGCGGTTTTATATTGTTTTTGCTGATAAAAACAGTACTAACCACCCCCATCGGCGCAGTAATTAAGCAGTTAAAAATAAGCAACGGTGACGAAACCGTAGGGTTTAAAACCAATGTGCGCGAGTTGGACGAACTCACCGACACCTTTAATTCCATGATTGAGCAGCGGCTAATCGCGGAACGTTATATCCATGAAGAACGCCAGCGTTATTTGCTTGCGCTGGAAAGCTCTTCCGATACGTTTATTGAATACGATATTGAATACGATGTTCTCACATTTTACTTTTTTTCGGAAGCATCTTCCCACACGCCCGAAAGTGTTATGGTGGAAAATTTTCAAAAACAAGCCCATATTTTTCTGCACGCAGACGATGTAAGCACGCTTGCTTCAAACAGCAGCTACGAGCTGCGGATTAAAACCGAATATGTAGACCATATAAAAAATGTGGACTCGGATAACGGGTATTACTGGTTCTTTGTCAAAAGCATGATGATGCATGACGAAAACGGCAAGCCCTTAAAAATATTTGGCACAGCGCGCGAAATAACGGAAGAGAAAAAACAAGAAGCCGCAAAAATTGCCCGCAGCCAACGCGATGAAAACACAGGCTTTTTAAATAAACGCTACGGTTTAGAGCAAGTACAGCGCAAAAGACCGCCATACCTCGCATTATCGCTGGTGACAATGCACAATTTTTCAAATATGGAATTGGCGTATGGGCTTATATTCGGCGGTATATTTATTGCACAGCTGGCGCAAGCACTGAGGGAAATAGTAGGCAACGACGGCGTTATTGTACGCACAGGCAATGACGAATTTTTAATTTGCTATGATTTGCCCCCCTCCGAAGCGCGCCGGCGGGACGAAAAAATTATCAAAGGGTTTAACCGCTTATACGCCGGAGAATTGCCCGAACACAAGCCAATACTTGAAATTAAAACCCCGGGGGTCATAAACTCCATTCAGTTTACCGCTAACGAAACGCCCATTAAAGTAAACCCAAATAACAAGGAAAATATTTCCCTGCTTGCGTTGGAAATGTATGAACGCACTAGCTTTGTCGGTGCGTCAACGCGCAAATTAATAGGCTTAATTGGGCGGTTGTTTGCGTTAGATAGGGTAGTAGTTTGTTTATACGACACCAACTTTAGCACCAGCCAAGTTATACACGAATGGCATAAAGAAGGCGTAAGTGCGCCCCATAGGGAAGTACGGCGCGTTTCGCATAAGGGTTTTCGTAAGTTGGCAAGCATGTTAGAAAATGACGCCTGCATTTACACGACACAAGACACCCCCGATGCAGCGCTTACGCATATCCTGTGCATTCCCGCTAACGAATCCGTAAGCATATTCTGTTGCACCCATAAGGAACAGGAAGTGTTTACGGGCAGCGTACTTTTCATGTCCTGCGACCAAGCACGCGTATGGGACGAACACGACAAAACATTGCTGGACGGGATAGCGAACGTTATTTCATCGTTTATTAATGCGGAGAAGGCGCGTTCCGCTTCGCAAGCAAAGAGTAAATTTCTGTCCAAGGTATCCCATGAAATACGGACGCCCATGAATGCCATTTTAGGCATGACCAACATCGCAATAGATGCCGTAGACGAATCTAACCACCCACGCGTAAAAGACTGCTTGGAAAAAATTAATGTTTCCGCCAATTATTTGTTATCGCTGATTAACGATGTGCTGGAAGTTTCGCGCATTGAGAGCGGAAAAACCATGCAAGTAGAGGAAAAACCCTTCTCCTTAGCCCATTTTGTACAAACAATCGAAGCCGTAATCCGCTTCTCTATCGAAAACAACGGTATAACATTTGCTATCGAAAATAATATTCAAAACGATTTTGTAATTGGTGATGCGTATCGGTTAAAGCAAGTCATTATTAATTTGCTTGGCAATGCAAATAAATTTACCGAAGAAGGCGGTACAATAACGCTTTCCATTGACGAGCAGGAAGCGGGGCAATTCCGCTTTGCGGTTAAGGATACGGGGGTTGGCATTTCCCGCGATAAACACGAAGCCATTTTTAATCCCTTCGAACAGGTAGATACACCCAACGGCAGCGGACAGCAGGGTACGGGGCTTGGGTTAAGCATTAGCCGTAATATTATTTCGGCAATGGACAGCACCATAGAGTTGGAAAGTGAGCCCAACCAAGGGGCGGAGTTTAGCTTTACCCTAAGCTTACCCCTTGCCAACCCCGGCGATATAACCCAAGGCGATGACGAAAAAAATAAGCACGATACGACCGTGCTTGCGGGTAAGCGCATACTGGCGGTAGATGATGTAACCCTTAACCTGGAGATTGTCACCTTTATATTGGAAGGCGTGAACATTATTGTAGAAACCGCCGAAAACGGACACGAAGCGTTGGAAATGTTTATCAAAAACCCGCCAAACTACTACGATGCCATTTTAATGGATATACAAATGCCTGTGATGGACGGTATCACCGCCGTACGCGAATTACGGGGCATGTCCTACCGCCGCGATGCACAGGAAATTCCCATAATCGCGCTTACGGCTAATGCATTTGACGAGGACTTTAAAAAATCAGCGGAATCGGGTATGAACTGCCACATAAGCAAACCCGTGGACGGTAACGAGCTTTTACAAACATTATATACATTCATAACCTTGGAGGGTAAACATGAAAGCTAAGTTAATCATCATTTCCATTGCAATGCTGGTATTTATAACAGGTTGCAACCAAAACGGCGAAGCAGGCATACGCCTAAACCCCGACAACCCCGTTATTGTAACGGTGTGGCACTTCTACGCGGGGGCGGTGCTTACCGCGTTTGATGCAATGGTACACGAATTTAACGAAACGGTAGGGATGGAACGCGGCATCATTATCGAAGCGATTAGCTTTGGCGGTGTAAGTGACCTTGCTTCGGCGGTTATTTCTTCTGCACACCGCGAAGTGGGCAGTATGCCGTTGCCTAATGTTTTTGCCGCTTTCCCGGACACGGCATACGTATTACAAGAACTGGGGCTGCTTTCTAATTTGGACGAATATTTTACCCCCGAGCAACAGGCGGAATATTATACGCCCTTTATCGACCGCGGGCGCATGGGTGATGATGGGGAGTTGCGCATCTTCCCCGTGGCGCAAGCGACGGAAGTATTAATGATAAACGAAACCGATTGGCGCCCCTTTGCCAACGCTCACGGCTTTACCGATGCCGACCTTGCCACAATGGAAAGCATAACCCGCGTAGCGCAGGTATATTACAACGAAACGGGCAGGGCGTTTTTTGGACGCGACCAGTTTGCCAATTTTATTATCATTGGCTCGAAGCAATTTGGTACGGAAATTTTTGAAGTAAACGCGGGAGAAGTAACGATTAACTTTAACCCCACGGCAATGCGCCGTTTTTGGGATTATTACTTTACGCCCTTTGTAAGCGGATATTTTGCCGCTTACGGGCGATTCCGCAGTGATGATGTAAGGGTAGGGGACCTGCTTGCGTATGTAGGGTCTAATACTTCGGCGGTATTTTTCCCTCAGGAAGTACGGCGCGATGGTGAAACGCGGGCAATACAAGGGCGCGTGCTTCCCCCGCCGTTATTTGACGGCGGCGACGCAATGCTTATCCAGCAGGGCGCGGGCATGGTGGTAACGCTGGACACGCCGGAAGTTCAGTACGCCAGCTTAATTTTCCTGCGTTGGTTTACCGAGCCGTTTAATAATTTACGATTTTCTGCGCTAACGGCGTATTTGCCCGTGCGGTACGCGGCGATGGATGCATCCCTTGTATACAACGCGGCGTTAGATGCGGGTTTAAACTTTACCCTCATGGCATACGAAACGCTTCACGTTGCGCTTACCACCGTGCGGGAACGCACGTTATATGCGACAAGCTCCTTCGTGGGCAGCAGCGACGCACGCGATGTAATTAACACCTATTTGCGCAACTACGCCATTGCAGGGCGCGCAGAAGTGCTTGCGTTAATTGAAAGCGGCATTCCCCGCGCCGATGCCATCGCACAGGTGACTTCGGACGAAAACTTTCACGCATGGGTGGAAGGAATGCGCGCCTCGCTTTACAGGGTGGTGGGCAAATGAGCGGTTATACAATACGCAACATGCGCAGTGACGAAATTAACACCATCGCAGCTATGATAGCAGACGGGTACAAAAACGACATCTTTTTCCACTGGGTGGTGGACAACCCCGCAGACCATCAGCAAGTGGTTTGCGACTATTACAAAGTATATTTAAATGCGGCGGGCTGTGTTGCCCATGTGGCAGAAGCCCCCGACGGCACGCGCATGGGCGCAACCGTGTGGTTACCCGACGACGTAGACCCAAGCATTTACGATGAAATTGACCGCGTAACAGGCAAATACGCCCCGCAGTTCCGTGCCGTTGCAGATGCATCCCACGAAAGTGAGCCCGATGAACGCCCCTTTTACCAGCTTGTTGGCTTTGTAGTTGACCCCGCCCTGCGCGGGAAGGGTATAGGCGCGGCGCTCCTCAAGCACCAACTGGATATTTTAGACAAAAAAGGCGTACCCACCTATTTAGAAGCGAGTACGCCCTTCCATGGCGGCGGCGTGTATGGGAAGTTTGGCTACGAAAGGGTAGGGGAGCTGCTCACATTTTCCGACACGGCGGTGCTTTGGCCGCTGTGGCGCGGGGTAAAGAAATGATAAGGCTTGCAAGGTTAAAAATGGCGAGCCATTAATCGACCCTCATTTATGTTGATAACTACGTCTGCTTGATTAGCAATGCGGTCATCATGCGTAACTAAAATTACGCATTTTTTATGCTCTTCTTTTAATGCCAGCAAGGCATTCATCACATGACTTGTATTTATGCTGTCTAAATTTCCTGTAGGTTCGTCGGCTAAAATCACATCTGCGTTGGTTGCCAATGCTCGCGCGATAGCAACACGCTGCTGTTCCCCGCCGGATAAACTTGAAACAACACGTTTATGTTTTTCAACGGGAAGATTTATTGACATTAGCAGATTAGATGCATGGTAAGCTTTGTCACCCGTAAACTTACCTATATTCAATGCCATTACTATATTGTCCAGTGCAGTATATTTATTTAATAAATTAAAACGCTGGAAAATAATACTTATATATTTTGAACGATACACATTAGCATTTATTTGTGTAATATCACGCTCATTAAAATATATTTTCCCCTTTGTTGGGTTGTCTAATTTGGCAAGGATTGACAATAATGTGGTTTTACCCGACCCGGAATGCCCCATAACGGCATACAAGCACCCTTTATTAAACGTATAATTTATCCCATGTAAAACATTGGGGCTTTTATGGTTATATTTATAATATACATCTTCTATACGAAGCATTACATCACCTCATTAATCTCGTAAATTTAATAATTTTAACGGCTGGGTAAAAAGAATTAAACCGGATGATATAACAATTGACAGAATGGTGGTAATAGTAATTAACCCAAAATTAATAAGTAAGCTACTTACTATTGGACTTAAAATGGGAATTTGCAACGGGATAAAAAATTGCCCCAACAACTGCGGGTATATAATAATAAATGTACCGATTCCTACAATCGCTGCAACAAAAAACACTATCCATATAAAAAACAAATTTTCCATTATATAACCTATGATTAATCGAAATTTGCTCATACCCATAGCACGTAAAACAGCAATGTCGTATTTACGGCTATTCACCATAATTATTGCGGTTATAATTGTAAGCGCAACAATAAAGGTTGCGGAAATTAACGCAAGCATGTTGCTAAATTGCTGCATTGCAGTCATAGTGTTAAGATGGGTTATATGCTCGTTGCGATGCCGCATAAACAAGCTATGCGTACCATTGGTGCGCCGTTGCACGACATTTCGCATAAACTCAAAATCATCTGCACTGCGCAAATAAATAATTGCGTCATAACCGGCGGGAATATAAAATCCTGATGCGCCATCCAGTCCCAAGCCCTGCTCCTTTTGCGGAAATATATTAAAAACCTCTGCACCCGAAAAGGTAGTAAATAAAGCAGGTGAAGGCCTTGCATTTTCCCATTCCGTTTCGTCTAATAAGCCAACTATTGTAAATGTTTTATAAAATTCTCCTTGTGCAAATGTAATACTGTCCCCAATTTCATATGTATACATTTGAACAAAATCACCACATATAATCGTTACATTACGAAATGCCACTGCTTCATTATCATTTTCAAACATTCGACCTTCTACAACATTAAAATGGAAGCCTGTTATAGGTAATAACACATCATTAAAACCAACAATTGCAATTTGTCTTAAAAGATTTTGCAGGGCTGTCTTTTCTATGCCATTTTGCGTTGTCCATGTTAATTCATTTTCATTAAAAACCTTATGCCATAAGGATTCGCCGTTTGCATCAAAGCCAAATGCAGAGGGGTTAAACATAAAACTGGTAAACTGAATATCATCCACGAAGGGTGATTGTGAGAAGTATACGTAATCGTCATAGGTGATTGTTGCGGGTAACATTTGAAAACCAGGCATTCCAATTGATGCCGTGCTATAAAAATGTCGCTGTATGGAAGCAAATGTACTGTTGGCAAAAAAACCAATACACAAAAGTACAACTGCTGCGCTGATTAGCAAAAAATAAAACGTACCAAATAAAGTATATATTGATTTATACCTACCTAAATTTTTAAGCGCATTTGTAATTAAGTACATACTTACTCTCCATAAAAAATTATGGCTTTCTTTTTCATAGCAGAAAGCCATAATTTAGTAAATTTATTATACTTCAAAACCGCAATTAGAACAAAATGCATGACCAGGCGCATTAAGCAATGGAACCCAAGTGTGACTTCTTGACGACTGTGTTGATGTTTCGGAATACATCCTAAAACACACAAGGCATTGTCGCGTAGTTGTGGCTATTGTGTAGCTGCAAAATGATGCGTTCGGTCCGCCGCTAGTCATTATTGTCGTTCCCGGTAGCGCAACGCTGTTACACCAATTATTGTTTATCCTACAAATTATGAAAGGTTGTATGCCTACGTACGTTGCATCTTTATCGGTGTCGTAAATGTGATGGCAACAATGCTCATAAAAAACAATTTCATCGTGAATCACTTTTTCATGATACGCTTCCTCACTGTAACCTGTTGCGTACAATGGGGAAAACACACTTAGCGCCAATACAATAACAAGCGCAATTGAAACTAACATTTTTTTACGCATAACAAAACCTACCTTTAAGTTATTTACTGCTTGCGCGCGATTTAACAGTATGTATGCATTTAAACATATGTATCTAAGCATGTCAATACATGTTGAAATATTTTAAAATGTTTTTTTTGCACTAAGCACCAATTATATATGTGCTTATATGTGCTACATAGAAATGCACATTTTATTTAACAACAAGATTATCATACATCAATTTTATTGCTTCGAATGCGGCGGAAAAGCCGCAACCCTTATCAGCTAGTGTGCGAAGTGTGCCCTGTGCGTATAATTTTTCCCCAACAGCAAACGCTTTCGGCTGGTGTTCCTTTAGCCGCGCGGCAACGGGGTTAAGGGGTGCGCCGTTGTCAATTTCCAATTCCATATGTGCGGCTAAAATGGCGGTTATTGCTTCCGCTGTGCCGCCTTCGAAAATAATGTCTGTATTTTTGGACGCTACATAGGGCAAGTGCTTGCACATATCAGTCGCGCCCGCCCATGGGTCTGCCATGGCGATACGCACCTTGCGTACATCACTCATCACAATCGTACCCATGCACATGGGGCAGGGCTCGGTGGTGGTGTACATCGTGTATTGGCGGATATCCGGATGCGCTTCGTATTCAAGGTTTATGAGCGCCAGCATTTCTGCGTGCGCCATTTTTCGGTTGGTGAAGGTTTTTTCAAAAATTTGGTTACGCCCTGTGGAAACGATATTGCCCGCCGTATCGGCAATTACCGCGGCGATAGGTAGGGATTTTTGCTTAAAACTTTCCCACGCCAGGTCAAAGGTAAGCTGCCACGGGGTAGGGAGTTGGGAGAGGTTCATCTTTATCATCCTTTAAAATGAGGTATGCAAAGTATACCACATGGTTGAATCGCTATCACCCACGCGGTTATTGCAGTGTTTCTGTCCGGTACATAGAATAAGGGCACAAAACCGAAGGGAGCGTTGTATATGAAACTAAACATTGGTGCAAACATTCACCGGTTGCGCGGCGAAAAGCAAATTACGCAGGAGCAACTAGCCGAGCATTTATTAATTTCGTGCCAAGCGGTAAGCAAGTGGGAAACGGACATAACTACGCCGGATATCACACTTTTGCCCGCCATTGCCGATTTTTTTGACGTGCAAATTGACGAATTATTTAAAACCGATATGTCGGGGTACCGCAACAAAGCCGAGCGACTGGCGGCAAAATACGACATGCACGGCAAAAAGGAAGACTACGAAAAAGCGACCGCCGAATACGAACGCTTGCTGGCAAACGAAAATGCCGAAGCGGAAGATTACAGCGGCTACGCACGACTTCAAATTTTCCGCACGGAAGCATTGACAAAAGCCGCTGAATCATTGCTAAACCAAGCCATTGAAATGGGTGACGAAAGCGCGGA
The DNA here is from genome assembly GCA_009786535.1 of Defluviitaleaceae bacterium. Taxonomy (GTDB): domain Bacteria; phylum Bacillota; class Clostridia; order Lachnospirales; family WQUN01; genus WQRX01. The sequence goes on from WQRX01000001.1 coordinate 45,555, forward strand.
ACATCAATTAATCACACTACTTTCTAAACAAAACCGCGCAAATGAAAGCATAGAAAAATACAAACGTCAATGCAAAGTCAACCCCCAAAACCCAAAAAACTGGCACAAACTCATACACGCATACTACCCGATAGGGCGCGATTATAACGCACCTAAAAATCCTGCCAAAGCACTGGAAACCGCCAAAACAGGCATCGCCAACTTTCCACAAGACGCATTTATGCTATGTTTGTGCGGGTTCGTTTGCCACGGCGAAGAAAAGTACGAAGAAGCCCTAACCTGCTGGGAAAAGTCCATGCACCTAGACCCCGAAATTATCGACAATTATTATGCCATAGCCCGCCTGCACGAAGTCCAAAGCCGCCCCGCAAATGCCATCACCGTCTATGAAAAGCTCATCGCTTTCTACCAATCCAAAGGCCTGCACGAGCACACCCACCGCCCCGGCCGTGAGATAGCGAGGATTTCTCAATAACTCAAAAACCGCGCTGCCGTGTGCCGCGCGGTTTTTCATTTATTATTCTAATCATCTACCGCCCTACAGCTATTTCTGCAAAACGGTTATCTACCAGCCGTTCAAAGGGGGCGCGCTGGGTTAACTCCCCGGCAGATTCCATAACCCGCTGCATACGGTCAAAGGATTCGCGCGTCATAATGGGCGTGGCAGAGAATGCATCAATTTCCTTGTAACGCGCAATGGCATTTTCCATAATTACGGGGTCGGCTTCGGGGAAGAATGGCGCAATTACGCGCGCAATATCCGCGGCGGAATTTTCCAACGTCCAGCGTTGCCCGCGGTATAATGCATTAGTAAAGCCTTGAATCACTTCCGGATTGGCTTCGATAAAACTTGCCAGTGCATAGTAAGCAGTGTAAGGAATTTCCCCGCTTGCTTCGCCTACAGATGCAACAACAAAGCCGCGCCCTTCTGCTTCGATAGTAGAGGCTACGGGTTCGAATGCGGTTACAAAATCCCCCGTGCCGTTTACAAAGGCACTCACCATAGCGGCGAAAGCGATAGACGTATCAAAGGTTACATCTACATCGGGTAATATACCGTGCATACGGGTTACATATTCCAGTGCCATAAAGGGCATACCCCCACGGCGGCCGGGCAGTACGTGAGCGCCGCGGATATCGTCCCACGTGAAGTTGGGCATAGGTTCGCGGGCGATAAGGAACGAGCCGTCCCGCTTGGTTACTTGGGCAAAAACCACGGCATGGTCGGTGCGCCCTTCATTAAAGACGTAAATGGTCGCCTCCGGACCGGAGAAGCCAATGTCTGCCGCGCCGGTAAGCAAAGCGGTCATTACGCGGTCTGCTCCGTCGCTGGTAAAAAGGTCGATGCTTAGCCCTTCGTCTTCAAAGAAACCCATCGCAATTGCCACATACTGCGGTGCGTAGAAAACGCTTCGCGTTACCTCGCTTACGCGTACCGTAATCAGGTCGCTGTCTTCCCCTTGCCTGCAAGCCGATAATACGGCTACCATGGCAATTAGCACCACAGCTATGAGTAATACTTTTTTCATATATTTCTCCTCTCATTAATTACTTTACTTCGGCTGTAATGATGCGCATTACAACCCATTCCAGAAAAACCACCATCAGGTACAAAAGTGCCGCAAGCACCGCAAGGATAATTACACTGGTCATAACCAAATCCATTTGGAAAACCTGCCCCCCATACACGATAAGGTAGCCAAGCCCCGCACGGGATACGAGAAATTCCCCCGCGATTACGCCCACCAGCGTTAAGCCGATATTTATTTTTAACCCATTAAACAAGGTGTGTAAGTTGGAAGGGAATACAATTTTATTAAACGCCTGCAAACGGCTTGCGCCAAAGGTACGCGCCATTTTCATTAACTCCGCATCGGTATTGCGAAAGCCATTTAGCATTTCCATCACCGTTACAACCAGTGAAATGGCTAACGCCATTACAATCACCGCTTGCATTCCCGCGCCCACCCATATAATAATCACAGGACCCAGCGCAATTTTAGGCAACGCGTTTAACACCACAAGAAACGGCTCAGCAACCTTGCCAAGAAATTCCGAATACCACAAAATAAATGCGATAATAATGCCCAGCGCAACCCCCGCGGTAAAGCCAATCGCCGTTTCCAGCATGGTTACGCCAATGTGGTGGAGCAAATTGTTGTTTTGAAAATTGGCAATCGTGCGCCATATCCGCGACGGCTGGCTCATTAAAAAGCTATCGATAACGCCAATGCGCGCCAAAGCTTCCCACAATCCAATAGTGAAAAACAGCACCGAAAACTGACATGTGCGGATTAATTGCAAACGGCGGCGCTTCTTACGTAAATACACAACACGGTTAGGGGAAATCGCTTCATTGCACACAAATATCCAACCCCTTCCATACAGAAGTAAAGTACCCGCGAAAGGCAGGGTCTTCGCGGCGTGCCAGGGGCGAAATATGGGGCGCATCAAATACAAGCGGCGTATCGGTTTGCACCCGCCCGGGGCGCTTCGAAAGCACAATTAAACGGTCTGCCATGCTTATGCCCTCGGCAATGTCGTGGGTTACGATAATGGCGGTCTTTTTCTCGCGCCGCAAAATACTGCATACATCGTCTGCAACAACCAAGCGCGTCTGATAGTCCAGTGCGCTGAATGCTTCGTCCAGCAGCAACAAATCGGGGCGCGTGGCAAGGGTCCGTATTAATGCGGCACGTTGGCGCATTCCCCCCGATAGTTGCGAGGGGTGCTTGTGGCGGAATTCCCATAGCCCATACGTTTCCAGTAAGCTGTCAACGTAACTTATGCGCTCGGCGGTCTTATTGCCACAAATTTCAAGCCCAAGCAGTACATTGCCGCGAATTGTGCGCCAATCCAGCAAATTATCTTTTTGCAGCATATACCCGGGCGTTCCGTTTATACAAACCGACCCGCTTGTGGGCGGCTCCAGCCCCGCAATTAAAGAAAGCAGCGTCGTTTTCCCACAGCCCGAAGGCCCAATGATGGAAACCAACTCCCCTTCATACACCACAAAATGGATATTTTTTAACGCCTCTACCTCGCCGTTTTCGGCTTGGTAGGTGAGCGAAACATCATTAAAGCGCAGTATTTCGCGCATAACCATCACCTTCCCCGTGTTCACAATATATGCAGTAGGGTAGGGGTTGGTTATCACCTCGTTTTTTTTGCGTTTTTAACCGAATGTTATTGCACATACGCCCGCAGTGTACTATACTGGATAAAATATGTAATAAATCACAAACGGGGGTACATATCATGATAGTACGCAAATCATATTTATCGCATTTACTGGCATTTAAAGATAAAAAAGAAATAAAAGTAATCACAGGTGTGCGGCGGTGCGGTAAATCTACCTTGCTTACCGCGCTAAAACAACGATTGCTGGAAAGCGGCATCTCCGAAGGGCGCATTATTTGCCTTAATTTTGAATCTGCGCGATATAAAGCACTTAAAACGCGCAGCACCCTACACGCATATTTAACCGATAAAATGGGCGCACCCGGCGAAACCGATAAATTTTACCTGCTGTTGGACGAAATACAGTGGGTAACAGGCTGGGAGGAAGCCCTCACCCTTCTGCGCGAAAGCTATGCGGTTGATATATACATTACTTCATCGGGCACTCACGTACCTGTAGAGCGGTCAACCTTCCTGGGGGGCGCGTTTGTGCATATTAAAATGCATCCGCTTTCCTTCAAGGAATACTTGCAATTTAACCCCATCGACAGCGCAAATTTCACCGAAAGTCGTGATACACTGCTTGAGCGTAAATTTTTAGATGAATTTCTTATCTTTGGTGCAATGCCCCCCATTGCCGGGAAAAATATGGCTGCAGACGCCTTGGAAACAACGCTTATAGATATTTTTGACGCGGCAATGGCACGCGATGTAATTGAACGCAACACCGTTCGCGATGCAGCACTGCTTAGAAGCGTAGTGGAATTTTTAGCCGAAAACATTGGCAATACTTTTTCGTCTAAAAAAATAAGTGACCATCTTTCCACGGGCGAAAAAAAAACCACCAGCGAAACCATCGACAACTACCTAACCATGCTGGAAGATGCATTCCTCTTCCACGGCGTAAAACGCTACGACATTAAAAATAAACAGCACTTAAAAACGCTGGGCAAGTTTTACATGACCGATATGGGAATGCGCAACGCCCTGCTGGGCAATACTGTAAATCCCGCCCCCGCCCCTGCGCTTAAAAACGTCATCTACTTTGAACTGCTTCGCAGATACGACCGCGTGTACCTGGGCAAACAAGGCAGTTATGAAATTGACTTCCTTGCCGATTCGTATACCGACCGTAAATACTTTCAAGTTTGTCCGTCTATCCCCGATGCCGCCGCGCTAAAGCAAGCCATCAAACCCTTAGAATCCATTAACGACAACTACGAAAAAAATATTCTCACCATGGAAAAACGCTTGCCCCCGTCCGTAAACGGCATAAAAGTAATAAATATCATTGATTTCCTGCTGCATCATAGATAAAACAAAACGAATCCGTTCAGGATTCATACGAGGTGTTTCCCATTAAGGATAAAGTAAAAAGCAGGCTAAAGCCCCTGTTTATCATCATTTTTTTCATGTTTATCGTCTTTACGGTATACCGTATCTACGCCCCCCGCACCATTACCCTGGACGCTGCCGCAACCCGCTACGGCGAATACTTCGAAACCGCCGAAATAACTCTGGAAATTACCCAGCGCCGCAGCATTACCCTAGCCATTCGCCTATACGGACGCATCTTTTTTAATGGCGAAGAATACATCAGCGCATACGACATACGCAACACAGGGGATATTCTTGTATCGGGGCAATTACCGCCCAACACATTCTTGCCCGCGCATTACACCACCCGTTTAGAAGACGCGGTTCTCTTTGCCCACAACGCCCGCCAAATACAAATCACCCCGGGGGGCAGCCGCCTTTTCCCAAGGTTTTCCGTTTTTACCATAACCGTGGACGGGGAGAGAGTATACCATGCATACCATGCTTATTCGTATTAATGCTCGCTTAGGATACCTCGCCAAGCGGTTTTTCTTTTATCCTTTTAACCAAGAATGAATTTAAAGCCTTTAACTTGCAAAACGAGTTCACATATGCACAAAGCAAATATGATACAAAAAAGATGAAGCAGTTAATCACCGAAATGGAAGCTTTGCCCGAATTTCAAACAGGGCTGCATAAACAGAGACTTTTGTTAGATAAGTCGATTTTACATTTACATGAATACCCGGACGATTATGAAACTGCTAAAGTATTAATTGACGAAGCTATTTTGCTTTCAATACCCACATTTAATCCCAACGATATTTTATTTAACTAGCTTTACAAGTAAAATTCAACTATAAAATAACTTTTACCATTCAATACAACCGAAAATAACTTATCATAGCCGTGTAACCCGCGCGGCTATTTTTTATTCTATGTATACGAAAGGAGGCGGCGCACCATGGATAGAGGTAAAAAGCACCCCATCCGAAAAGGCAAAGGCATATTGCAGAGAAAATAACTCAAAGGGGAGAACCCAATGCCTGCAATATGCCGTAAACGTATGCGCACCGCACGGTTTCCTCTTAATTTTGGAGGAAATCGCAATGCGATATGCGTATGTAACCTTTCTTATGCGCGGCGACAGCTACCTGCCCGGTGCGCTGGTGCTTGCGTATGCGTTAAAAATGCAATCCCAACAGGATTGTATATGCCTTGTAACCCATGACGTTTCCCACGAAGCGAGAAAAGCCCTGCACGTATTATATGATGCGGTAATACCCATCGATGCGCTGCAGCTTGAAAAAACAGCAACAGGAGGCAGAAGTGACAGAAAAATACTTCCCACGCGCTTTCAAGCGCTGCGCCTGTGCAAAAACGGCGGACTGGGCAAAGCCTACGACAAAATAATATTACTGGACGCCGATGTATTGCCGCTGTGTGATTACGATTCGCTTTTCCGACTAAATACTCCTGCGGGCATTCTCATGGAAAATAAAAACGCCTGCTATTCACACGCAAGCGAAAATACAGATAAATGGAACTGGCATACCCTGTACGACCCCATATGCCCGCATGGTACGCGTATTCCTGCGCAATTTACCAACCGCGTTTTACACGACCCAAGCAATATGGGCGTAAACGCAGGGTTATGGGTGCTTGCACCTTCCATGCCGGAATATGAAGCCATTCTACACGCATTGCCGCAAGTGGCGCACCTCGCAGCTATTTTTCCGTGGCCTGAGCAACAACTGGCAACACTGCTATGGTCGGGCAGGTGGACAAACGTAGATATCCGTTACAATTCCATCGGCGGGTACCCACGAGCAGAAGTGCTAAAAGGTATCCACTACGCAGGGGTTAAGCCATGGCAATGGAAGCACCGTTCAATTAAGCTTTACAGCCGATTTGCGGACTTTAAATTGTGGTACACTTATTACAACGCTATGTACGTAAGCCACAAAGCATTTCGCAACCGCCCCGCGCTTGTCCGGTTATGGAAATTTATTGTATCCCAAACTCCATTTTAAGCAATTCCTGCAACATTTGCATCATGCATCTCAAATCATACATTTGAAAATGCTGCACGGTATCGTCGCTATGCGAAATAAAACGCAGTTTTGCGTTTTTCTTGTATAGCGACAGCGCTTCGTCTATGCGCTTTACCGATTGAAAGTCCACCGTATCGTTAGGCGAGGTGGTTAGCACCGTTAAATAAGGATTAACCACGCCTTGCTTTTGTATGGGCACAGTGCGAAGGCTTTTCCCCTGTGCCTGCACGGCGGGAAGGTTAATACCAATCAACGGGTTTGTTACCAACACCGCACCCTTGCGGATATTTGCGCGCGCCGCGCTTAGCACTTCCATGGCCGGCGCGCTTACCCATTTTACGGTGCAACCCAGTTCGGGCTTTTGCTTAAAAAATTCTGCCACCGCATTATTATTTGTATATACCGTGTACATATGTTATGCCGATTTGGCCGTTGCTGTGGCCAAAAATTCTTCAAGTACGGGTAACGCACATTGCTCGTCTTCCCCATCGGCTACAATTTTCACGGTTTGACCGCCCTTTATGTCCAAGGAAATAATGCCCATAATGCTTTTGGCATTTGCGGTTTTTTCTGCGTGCATAAGCGAAATACGGCTATTAAATTTGCTCGCCGTTTGTACCAGCAATGCGGCTTCCCCGGGTTCGAATAGGGAGTTTACCTGCACCCTTCTTTCAATCACTTGTACCATCTCCTTTTAGCCCTTCGGCTATTTCAATTATTTTACGTAAACGGTGATTTACACCGGATTTACCAATGGGCGGCACAAGCATTGCGCCAATTTCTTCTAAGCTTGCGTTTTCATGAGCCAGGCGAAGTCTTGCCACTTCTTCCAGCGATTTTTCTAAGAAGTTAAGCCCAGCTTTTTCATCTATCAACTGTATGGCACTAATTTGCACTAATGCGGCGGATATTGTTTTATTCATATTAGCGGTTTCGGAATTAACTTTACGGTTTAAGTTATTGCGTATATCTTTTTCAACCCGCGCATTTTCAAACTCGAATAGCGCCTTGTGTGCCGTCATAATGTTTAAAATGTCTGCTATTTCTGCGGCTTCTTTTACGTATACGCGCTGTAGCTTCTCGCGCGGGGTTTGCCTGGGTTTTAGGTCAAACCCATGCAAAACCTGCACCAATTTTTCCGCACGTTCCTTGTCCAAAATAAATTCCAAATGGTACGAGCGGTTAGGGTCGGAAATTGTGCCCCCAAGCAAAAAGCATTCCCGTACAAAGCCGCGATTATCTGCGCCGTTCAACGGCAGGGACATAATCTCCCCCCGCACCCGCGCCGAAAACGATTGTATACTACTTGGCATACCCGCCGCCGCTATGCCGCGAAGGGTCTTTATCAATATCGCGATGGCTAAGTACTACGGAATTGGTAGGGTTTAAATCATTAAACAACTCATTCGCCAGCGCTACAGAGCGATGCCGCCCCCCCGTACAGCCAATGCTTACAATCAACTGGTTTTTCCCCTCGCTAACGTAGTGGGGGATAAGAAAGCGTAGCATAACAAGCAAACTTTCGGAAAAACGCACGCTTACATCATGGCTCATTACGTAGTCGCGCACTTCGCGGTCAAGCCCCGTGAGCGGACGCAACTCGGGGTTATAAAACGGATTGGGCAGAAAACGCACGTCAAAAACCAAGTCCGATTCTTCAGGAATGCCAAACTTGTACCCAAAACTTACTACGTTAATCATCATATTATCAAATTCTGCGTTATCAATAAAGATTTTTAAGATTTTTTCTTTCAACTGGCGCGGTAAAATAAAGCTGGTATCAATTACGTGGGTCGCCTTATCCTTTACGTCTTCCAAGATGGCGCGTTCTTTTAAAATGCCTACGCTGGCGAGGTCGTTTTTCGCCAATGGGTGAAGGTGGCGCGTTTCTTTGTAGCGATTAATTAACACGTCGTTGCTTGCATCTAGGAATAAAATGGAATACGTAACATTATCTTGTTTATCAAGCGCTGCAAGCCCGTGGGCTAAATCATCAAACATTTTACCGCCTCGAATATCTATACCCAGTGCAACCTGCGTTATACCTGTGTCGCGTTCCACACACAGTTTAGCAAAATCGCCGATAAATGTGGGGGGTAAATTATCTACGCAGTGGTAGCCCGCGTCTTCAAAAATTTTAAGCACGGTCGTTTTCCCGGCACCCGACATGCCCGTAACAATTACAATGCGCATAACGCCCCCTACGTTTCCCATGGATATTTTCTGCCAAAAATTTTTACTTCGGGTTCTAACCATACGCCTGCCATCTCGTGTACGCGGTTGCGTACTTCGTGCATAAGTCGGCAAACGTCCTCGGCGGTAGCCCCGCCTTTATTTATCACAAAACCTGCGTGTTTTTCGCTCACTTGTGCGCCGCCTACGGTAAAGCCCTTTAACCCCGCTTGCTCAATTAATCCGCCCGCAAAATGCCCTTCCGGGCGTTTAAATGTACTGCCCGCGCTAGGTTCGAAGGGTTGCTTTTCGCGCCGTTTGTTATTAAGTTCCTTTGTTTCGGCTTGGATTTGTGTCATATCACCGGGCAAAAGGCGAAACAATGCCTCTACAATAATGCCGCCCTCGCGTTGAATACGGCTGGTGCGGTAGCCAAAACCCATCTCCGGGGTAGGAATTTCCACTAACTTGTTATTTTGAAGCACCGTGACGCGCGTGCAAACTTCTTCAATATCGTGCCCGTATGCGCCCGCATTCATATACACCGCGCCGCCTACCGACCCGGGTATCGCTTGTGCAAACTCAAGCCCCTGCAAGCCCGCTTTACACGCCGTATCGGCAAGCTTTGCCAGCTTTACGCCCGCGCCCACGGTAATATAGCTAACCTCGTTGGGCTTTATATCCACTTCAAGCGTATTTAGCCCCGTAGTGAGAAGGACAATGCCACGCAAGCCTTCGTCTGCGATTAACACGTTGCTTCCTTCGCCTAAGATGGTTAGCGACCAATTATTTTCGCTACATAGCTTGCTAATTTGCTGTATCTGTTCAATTTTTTGGGGCAGTACCAGTATATCCGCTTTTCCCCCAATTTTGAAGCTTGTATATTTTGCCAATGGCTCGTTGGTTTTTAATGCCTCGCCGGGCAGTATCGTGCGTAACGTTTTAATAAACGTCATGAACCTTCATCACTCCACCGGAATTTTTTAGAACGCGCTCGGTTAAAGCATCTGCGGCGTTATAGCCTAACTTTTTTTGTCGGTGGTTAATCGCGGCGGACTCGCATAATATCGAAAGCGAACGCCCGGGGCGTATGGGAATAGAATGGCTGTTTATCTTATTACCTAAAATTTCCGTAAATTCTTCAACCTGCCCCAAACGGTCATAGGTGCGCGTACCATCCCATAATTCCAAGTTAATAATTAGGTCAATGTTTTGTGTGGGCTTTATTGACTGTACGCCAAACATTTGCATCACGTCAATAATGCCAATGCCGCGCAATTCCAAAAAGTAACGTATATTTGCGGGACAGCTTCCGATAAGCGTTTCCGATGAAACGCGGCGTACTTCCACCGCATCATCGGCAATAAAACGATGCCCGCGCTTAATCAGCTCCAGCGCCATTTCAGACTTGCCTACGCCGCTTTCCCCGCAAATAAGCGTGCCAACGCCGTAAATATCCAGCAAGCAGCCATGCATGGTAATGCGCGGCGCAAGCTGTACCTTCATCCAACGGATAATCTCGCTGATAAAGTCCGTCGTGGTTGACGTGGTGGAAAAAACGGGAACATCGTACCGCTCGGCATAATCCAGCATTTCCGGAAAAATACCCAGCTTACGGCAAATAATAATAGCAGGAATGCGATGCTGGAAAATGCGGCGCAAGTTTTCACTGCGGAAGCCTTCTTCCAGTCGTGTGAGGTAGGTATGCTCTACCATGCCGATTACCTGCAAACGTGACGTGTCAAAATAATCGAAAAAACCCGCCATCTGCAAAGCAGGGCGGTTAATATTGGCGCGGGTAAGCACCTTCGATTCAATGTCCACGGCAGGGGTTAGCAGGTCTAACTCAAATTCCTTTGCCATAACAGAAAGGGGAACGGTATACCCCGTACCCGGTGTGTTATATGCACCGCTTGCGGCAAGATTTGCGTTCGCCGCCGCATTCATTGGATAGCTATCCCCGTTACTTCGCGCTTGCTATCAAATTCGACCTTACATACGATGCCGTTAAACAGCAAACGAACGGGGTAGTATGTGTCATAGGCGGTCATCATCTTTTCCAACAAGTCTTGTTGGTAGTCGCGCATCACATTATTAAGCTCTTTTATCGTCATCATATGCGATGGCTCCAGTGTTATACGCCCGTCACTTTCCGAAAGCTCCAGCGTTATACGTAACTGACGAAATTCCTCGCTGCCTTCTGCGTTATACACATACTCCATACTCCATATGGGCTTGTATTCCATGCCGCACCTCCGACGATTTTTTTGTATTATAGCATTTATTTTTCGTTTGTGTTAAAAAATTGAAAAACTGCTTCCGCACTTTTTTTATTCATGGAAGATGCGGCAAGCAAATCGTCTATCGAAGCCGTGCGAATTGCCTCGATATTTTTGAAATGCATAAGCAACGCCTTGCGCCTAGTCGCGCCTACACCTTTTATATCGTCCAGCACCGAGCGCACTTGGGTTTGCGCGCGCAGCTTCTTATGATATTCCAGCGCAAAGCGGTGGGTTTCGTCCTGTATGCGCGTAACCAGCTTAAAACCGTCGCCCGTGCGGGGCAGGGGAACTTCCTTGCCCTCATATAACAGCCCGCGCGTGCGATGGCGGTCGTCCTTTACCATACCGCATACAGGAATATCCATACCCAGTGCCGCGAGTGCTTTTTTTGCCGCCGATATTTGCCCCTTACCACCGTCAACAAAAATTACATCGGGTAATTTTGAAAATGCCACATGGTTTTGGTGGTAACGTGTTAAACGGCGGGTAAGTACTTCCTCTATGCCTGCGTAGTCGTCCGGACCGATTACGCCTTTTAGCTTAAATTTGCGGTAGTCGTTCTTTTTCGCCTTGCCGTCTTCGAAAACTATCATCGAACCTACGGATTCAAAGCCTTGCGTATTGGAAATATCCAGCGATTCGATGCGCGTTAGGCGCATTTCTAAGCCCAAGGCATCGGTAATTTCCTGCATGGCGCGGCGGTTGCGTTCGGTTTCGTTACGTATGTGTGCGCCAAACTGCGAAAGCGTTAAATTTGCATTGGTTTGCGCCAGCTTTACCATTTCGCGCTTTTCGCCTTTTTGGGGGACGTTGATTTGCACCTGTCGTTCCGCTAAGTGGGATAACCACGTAGTGATTGCATCCTTCTCCGCAGGGGCGCATACAAGGGATAGTTCCTTGGGAATATACGCTGCCTCGCTGTAGAATTGCTTTAAAAACGCCGCCATCATTTCTTCGTCCGATGCTTGGGCGTCGGGTTCCATCATAAAATGTTCGCTACCGGTCATTTTACCGCCACGCACAAAGAAAATTTCCACCAATGCATCTACATTGTCGCGCGCTAGGGCAATTACGTCACGGTCTTCGCCGCCTGTGTCAATTTTTTGTGTTTCACTTAGCGCTTCCAACGTGGCGATGGTGTCGCGTATTTCTGCCGCGCGTTCGTACAGCATCTCCTCGGCGGCTTCCGCCATTTCTTTTTTTAATCGGGAGAGGACATTGGTGGTGCGCCCCTGTATAAAACGCTCTGCTTCAGCCACGTATTGGGCGTAGGTTTCTTCGTCAAACAGTTTATTACAAGGCGCACGGCATTGCCCGATATGATGGTTTAAGCATGGGCGCCCTTTGTTAAAATCGCGGGGGAAAATCTTGGTACAGCGCCGTATTGGCCACAGCTTATGCACAAGGTTTAAAATTTCGCGCACACGACTGCCCGACATAAACGGCCCAAAATATTTTGCCCTGTCTTTCCCGCGCTGACGCGCAAAGAGGACGCGCGGTAAGCGTTCATGCACGGTAATGCGGATATACGGATATGCCTTGTCGTCCTTTAACCGCGTATTAAATTTAGGGCAGTGGCGTTTAATTAAGCTGTTTTCCAGTATGAAGGCTTCGATTTCATTATCGGTAACGGTGTAGGAAAAATGCGTAATATACCCCGCCATATGGCGTGCCTTATAGTCTGCTGCGCCCCCTTCACGAAAATAGCTTTGCACCCGCTTGCGCAGGTCTTTTGCTTTACCCACATAGATAATTACGTCATTTTCGTCACGCATAATGTATATGCCGGATTGATGGGGTATTTTCTTTAATTCTGCTTTAATATCGAACATTACGATAATGGCGGCGGCGTTGGAATAGGCGCGCCAATAGGCGGCGGGGCAGGGGTTGCAAAGGGGTCGCCGCCATAGGGCGGAAGCGGCGTGGCAGGCGGCCATGGGCTAATTTGTAACGGCGTTAAAAGAAGTGTGCTGGAATTTTCCCCCGCGATAATTGTTTTAGTGATTTCGCGCTCTTCATAGCCTTGCAAACGCGCCGAAACGGTATATACACCTAAAGGAAGTTCATGGAATAATTCCGAATGCCCGACAAAAACGCCGTTTACAAATATCTGCGCATTGGTAGGCAACGTAATAATGTGCATCATACCTGTGCGCACGGCTTCTACCAGTTCAAATGTGATGCTTGCCACCGTACCTGTAATGTTAATCACTTGCTCCTGCGGGATAAAGCCGTAGCTTTCCACACGAATTACATATTCGCCAAACTCCAGCTGTATGGGGTTATCGTCCATGCGCTCGTTATTTACGTAAATAATGGCATCGGGCGGGGTGGTGTGTACATGCAAATGTGCGGTGCGCAATTGCGTTAGCCCAAGGTTTAAGATAAACGTTTCGCCCTGCATAATTTCTACGTGGGTAACATAGGTTTCGATATTTTGTCCTGTGATTACCACGCGGTGCGTACCCTCTTGTAATTGAATTAGCCCAATTTCAAACAGGGGAAGGAAATGATAATTACCGATTTCGATATGCCCGTTAATTACGCGGTAGGCGTTTGCTACTTGCAAGAACCCATGCCCCGCGTCCAGCTGCACAAGCCAAACATGGTTGCCGTAGCCCACCAGCGTTACGGAATTCATGGACTGGATATGCGCGATGGGGAAGGGTTGCCCGCGGTACAGCACCATGGTTTGGTGGTGGCTGAAGGAGAACACATCGTTGCCCGCGGTAATGGTATCGTTTTCAAGGTCGATGCGCAAATTGGTTTGGGCGCGGCGCTCCCATGCGCGGCGGCTTTGGTTAGCAGTTAGCAGATTATCGGTGCGTGCATCGTATCCGATGTCTAACAATTGCCCTATCTGCAATTCTTCGAAATGCATGGGGCGACCGTGAATGTTTGTCATTTCTGTGCCTTCGGTATAGTTAAAGGTATGGCGAATCCCGCTTGTTAAGTTTACCACCTCTAATTCAAGAACATTAGGGCGTGTATCAACGCGGATAATTTGCGCCATAAGATTGCGCACATCAGGCGGTACGACGATGGTAGGCGGCGGCGTTGGGGCAGGGGACGCAGGCACGGTCTGCGCCCCTATTTCCTGTATATTTTGGAAATGCAGCGCAAAAAACGTTAAACAGAGGGCAATGCCCACCACAAGCGCAAAAATATATACTGCGGCAAATTTCTTCTTGCGCGATGCGATTTTTTTTGGGCGCGGGGCGCGGCGGTCGGGGGAAACGCCGTCGGAGCGTCTTTCTTCACGTACTTCCCCCCCGCGCGGACGGCGGCGGTTAAGCAAACTTGGGTCTAACCGATTGGGGCGCGGAATAGGCGGGCGGCGGGCACCCTCCGTAGCACGCGAAGGAGGCGGCTGTATGCGTTCAAACATAGGCCGCCGTTCTGATGGGGGAGAGGGGAAGGGTTCTCCTTCTGCTTCATCATCGGAAGTTAGAAAAAAATCTCTGTCATCGTCCCTGTTGGTTGTTAGGGCAAATTCATCATCTTCTCCGCTAGAGGTTAGGGAAAATTCGTCATCATCACCCATTGATGTTAAGGGAAAATCATCATCTTCGTATAGGTTTTCACGTTCGTCCAATTAAATCACCTATAAGTATCATAGCGGATTATGGTATGATAATCAATAGTGCGTAGCGCGCAATTATAATGCAAATATCGCATCTATCACAAAAGGGGAACACCATCATGCCATTTTTGCCTGTGCATCCGCACGAAGTAAAAAATAAAATAGACTTTGTTCTTGTCACAGGCGATGCATATGTGGACCACCCGTCCTTTGGTGCTGCAGTTATGGCGCGTGTGCTGGAAAGCCGAGGTTACTCGGTTGCCATTATCGCGCAGCCCGATTGGAAAACCACCGCCGAGTTTACCCGCTTTGGCGTACCGCGCCTTGCGTTTCTGGTAACAGGCGGAAATATTGACTCTATGGTAAACCACTACACGGTAGCGCTGCATAAGCGTAAAACGGACGCATATTCCCCCGCTGGGAAGGTCGGCTTGCGCCCCAACCGCGCCACCATTGTATATTGCAACAAAATCCGCGAGGCATATAAAGAAGTACCCATCATCATCGGCGGGCTAGAGGCAAGCCTTCGTCGTATGGCACATTATGACTATTGGGAAAATACCGTGCGCCGCTCTATTTTGCTGGACAGCGCCGCAGATTTGCTCGTGTACGGCATGGCAGAACGGCAAATCATAGAAATTGCGGAAGCGCTGGAAAGCGGACTTGCGGTAAGCGACCTTGTTTTTATTACAGGGACGGTGTTTAAAACAAAAGACATAACTGTATCGCACCAGCCAATTTGCCTTCCTGCGTTTTCAGCCGTAAAAGATGCAAGTGCGAGGGCAAAAAAGGAATATGCCCGCAGCTTTATGCTGCAATATGCGAATGCAGACCATTTATCGGCGCGCCCATTAGCGGAAAACTACGGCAATACATGGGTTATTCAGAACCCACCCGCCGCACCGCTTACCGTATCCGAACTAGACAGAGTATACGCATTACCCTACATGCGCGACTACCACCCCATGTACGAAAAAGACGGCGGCGTACCCGCCATCGAAGAAGTGCGCTTTAGCATAACCGCGAGTAGGGGATGCTTTGGGGGCTGTAATTTTTGTGCGCTTAACTTCCATCAAGGGCGAATGGTGCAAGCACGCAGCCATAAATCCATCATTACAGAGGCCACAAAATTTACCCACGACCCTGCCTTCAAGGGGTATATCCACGATGTAGGCGGACCAACGGCAAACTTCCGCAAGCCGCCTTGCAACCGTACTGCTGCATGCAAACGCCAATGTCTTACGCCCAAGCCCTGTCCCAATTTGCAATGTGACCACGCAGAATATCTCGCGCTGTTAAAGGCGTTGCGCGCTATTCCCAAAGTAAAAAAAGTGTTTATCCGCTCGGGCATTCGGTTTGATTACGTGTTGCATGACCCTAATGGCGATATTTTTCTGCGCGAATTATGCGAACATCACATAAGCGGGCGGTTAAAGGTTGCGCCCGAGCATGTGTCGGATAAGGTGCTTTCCTGCATGGGCAAACCCGCGTTTGACACGTATAAACGCTTTACGGAACGGTTTTCCGCCGCGAATAAAAAGGAGCAATTTATCGTGCCGTACCTTATGTCCAGCCATCCGGGCTGCAACCTAGACGATGCCATTGCACTTGCGGAATACTTGCAAAGCATTAACGCCCAGCCCGAAGCGGTGCAGGATTTTTACCCGACACCCGGAACGCTGTCTACCTGCATGTATTACACGGGACTAGACCCACGCACGGGCAAGCGCATATTCGTACCTAAAAGCCAGCGCGAAAAAACCACCCAGCGCGCGCTTATGCAATACCGTTTGCCCGCCAATTATGATATTGTAAAAAATGCGCTTATCCGCGCAGGAAGAAAAGATTTAATCGGACATGACCCAAAGGCGTTGCTTCGGCCGCGAAAAGGCAAAGGGAAGCGGTAGGGGCGCGATGGGGTTCATTGATGGGACGCAATTAACCAAGCGCCATCTATTCGCAAAAGTTGTCTTTTGCGAATAGATTAATCGCTTCTTGTGCGTCTTTATATTGCCCAATGAAAACCTTTTGCAAAATATCATCCAGTGCCTTGCCGACCTTGGGGTGCGCCGTAAAGGGTTGAAGCGCCTCCGTTATTTCATCAATCGCGCTTACGTCAAAAGATGCAAGTGCGGCGTTTAAATTTATAAGAAGCTCTTCAAGCTGTATCTCGTTAAAATCCTTGTTTTCTTTTTTGGCATCATTAGTAAGCACACCGTTAATTTCTGTTAATAATTTTTTCAAATTTGCTATAAACGCAGAATTGTTTTGTGCGATAAAATCTGCGTCTTTGTTAATGCCCGCATTTTCCAATGCATTCGCTTCTGCCGAGAGTAAATTTGCACCAATATTTGCACTGGCAGACTTCATCGCGTGTACGTGAATCGTATACAGTGCAATATTACCCTCGCTTGCACATCTTTCAATTTCGTTTATAATTTCGCTTCCGCTTTTCAAAAATACAGCCAAAATCTCAAGGTAGTTAGACATGCTTCTGCCGCAAAACGCAATGCCCCTTTCAACATCTACGCCATCTATACGTAATTCTGCAGATGCTTCGTTTTGCGTCTGCGGCACATCTTCTCCCTGCTGTTGTTTTTCTTTGGGTATCCACTTAGACAAAATACTATTCAACTTACCTACTTCTATAGGCTTTGATAAAAAATCGTCAAAACCATTTGCTAAAAACATTTCCCGTGCGCCAACAATAGCATTTGCGGTTAGCGCAACGATGGGAATTTTTTTTAATTTCTCATCTAAATGACGGATTATTGCCACTGTTTCTACGCCATCCAATTCGGGCATCATGTGGTCCATTAACACCATATCATATTCTTCGGTCATTACAGCCGAGATTGCCTCACGCCCACTTAGACAGGTATCAACCTGTATACCGTATAATTTTAACAACCCCTCCCCTACCTTTAGATTTGTGGCAATATCGTCGACTAAAAGGATTTTTGCATCCGGCGCAATAAATCGTTCAATATTTTGGTTGCATACAGAATAATCTGCATTGCGCCCCGTAAGCACATTTCCAATAGAAATGAAATAGGCAGGCATTATAAGCAGTGTAAAATCTTGCCCGTTACGCGCTTCGTAGGTTGCATCATAGGAGTCGGAAAGCATAACTATTTTTGTGTTAAGTCCTCTTGTGTCAATAATTTTCTGCGTGACGGCGGTCATATCTGCTTCTGCAAAAACGAAGTCCCATTCCCCGCTTGCAAGTGCTGTACCCAATTCGCTTTCATTGGCAGGCATTTCATATTGCACAGATAAATCGGACAGGGATTTGCCGATATACTCCAAATTTAATGCCGTGCGACAGTATAATAAAACCTTCAAATTTGCAAAACGCGGAACTTCGTCGCCTGTGTTCACAACGGTTTGTGGTAATGCAATCGAAAATTCCGTACCTTCACCATATTTGCTGGATACATCAATACACCCACCCATTAGCTCAACAAGGCTTTTTGTTATCGCAAGTCCCAGCCCTGTACCTTCTATATTGCGATTTTTTTCTAAATCAAACTGGTTAAATTCGCCATAAAGCGCACCAATATCCTCTGCTTTTATCCCAATGCCTGTGTCTTTGATTTTTATGCTTAATGTAACGGTGTCTGCGTTCTGCTCACCCGTAACATTTAAGGAAAAATACCCGACCTTTGTGTATTTTAAAGCATTGGTAAGTATATTTAACAATACCTGTCGCACCCGCACCTCATCGCCATACAGCGTTGTGGGCAAATCATGCTGCATATACACTGCAAAACGAACATCAGGGTTAGACATGCGCATTTTAATGATGCTAATAACGTCTTGTATTGTGGAATGGAAGAGATATTGTGCCTTCACAAGTTCCAGCTTGCCACTTTCCACCTTTGAAAGGTCTAATATATCATTAATA
The DNA here is from genome assembly GCA_009786535.1 of Defluviitaleaceae bacterium. GTDB lineage: Bacteria > Bacillota > Clostridia > Lachnospirales > WQUN01 > WQRX01. The sequence goes on from WQRX01000001.1 coordinate 64,050, forward strand.
ATAGAGAGCAAATGGTCACCGGATTGGCGGATGGTGATAGCCTGTTCGCGGGCAGAGGTTGTCAAGCTTTCGCGTAAAATAAGTTCTGTCATGCCGATGATGGCGTTCATAGGCGTGCGTATTTCGTGGCTCATTTTCGATAAAAAATCACTTTTTGCCTTGGAAGCATTCTCGGCTTTGCGTTGCGATTCTTGAATATGGCGCACAATATTGCTTGTGCTTGCCAACATTTCATCATAAATACCACCCATGCGTGAATCCTCCGGAAGGAAGTCCCCTTCCCCACGTGCCATAGCATCTTCCGCTTTTTTAAAGTTACTGCGTAAAATACTTAATGCACGCACAATAGCCATAAACGATGTAGAGACACGACCTATTTCATCATTTTTGTCCACATTAAAGGCAACCTCGACATTGCCTTTAGAAACCTCATTTGCGCCATTTGCCAGTGTTTGCAACGGCTGTAACGCACGGTGAATAATAAATACAATTAATGCAGCCGCCAAGAGAATTCCCGTTACCGTAAATTGTAATGAAGCAAGTATCATACGGGTGGTATCTTCAACAGCGTGTGCATCAAAGAAGCTTACAATCGACCAACCAAGCCATGGGTCGTATGTGACATAGGCGATTTTATCAATACCCGTAAGTGCAGAATTGTGATAAAAAATCGTGTTCATTGGAATTTTACCAAAGGCTTCAATTACACCTAACTCATTTATATGACGCCCCGTATATGCCTCGGGACGGTTAGAAAAAAATATCATATTTGAACGGTCGGCAATATTTATAAAGCTATCATAGGCTTGGATAAAATCACGGAGAAAAAATTCCAGCCGTTGTGTATTACCTGTTATGGCAACCATGCCTAAAAAATCTTCACCATAAAAAACAGGCTGCGTAAACATCATCTGTAGTTGTCCGCTCATGGAGCTTTCAAATACAGGGGAAACAAAAACTCCCGCCATCTGCATATCCAAATATTCCGGAAAGGCTAAAAAATTGGGTATATCCCCGTGTGGAACAGACGAAGCAACTAATTGAAAATCTGCATCAAAAACGGCAATATTTTCATAAAACAATGCCCCTGTTGCATCTCTGTTTAAACTATCAAACATATTTACTAACTGCCAGCCAACATCGAAATTTTGATTAGTAAACCCCTGCCGCGCATAGCCTGCGGTTATATCCAAAAGCCACCGTGTATATTGCCCCACGGTTTCAAAAATACCGAAAGTCATATTAGCATTACCCTGCAAGCGCTCTTGCAAAAGTAAATCCATTTGCGTGCGAATTTGTTCTGCACGAATAAAAGCCACTACAGCAGTAGCAATGAATGTTATCACCACAATGACAATGGCAATTCGAGATTTAACCGTTAAATTATTCACTATTTTCCTCATCATATTGAATTACCCCTTTACTTCTTCAGAAATGTGGTCAAATTGCATGTGGATTATTGCAAACAGGTCTGCTAACTTAGGGTCAAAATGGGTATCCCGCCCTTCTAATATAATGGCGGTGGCTCTTTCGTGGGGGAAGGCGGATTTGTATGGGCGCATTTCTACAAGGGCGTCATATACATCACCAATTGCCATCATTCGCCCAAGCAAGGGAATTTCTTCGCCCTGCAAGCCCTTTGGGTATCCGCTGCCGTTCCATTTTTCGTGGTGTGTTAATGCAAAAATTTTCGCATATTCCAAAAAATCCGAATCCATTGTTTTGTCGATTAAGCGTTGAATTACCTTTCCGCCAAAGGTGGTATGCGTTTTAATGATTTCAAATTCATCGGGTTCAAGCTTGCCCGGTTTTTTGAGAATCGCATCGCTTACGGAAATTTTGCCGACATCATGCAACTGGCAAGATTGCAACACAAGCTCTTCGTCAAATGCTAATACCTCGTTATAGTAAACGCCGTATTGCTTCATTCCATCCATCAACGCCTTGATGTAACGCTGTGTGCGAATAATATGACCGCCGGTTATTGCATCCCTATATTCCACAAGCTCCGCCATAGTAGAAAGGATGGCATTTTTTAAATCCACTACGGTGGCGGTTTTTTCATCTACAATTTGCTCTAAATTATTGTTTAATAATAAAAGCTCCCGCTTTTGGGTAATTAGTTCATGTTTTTGCGCCTCCACAAGCAAGTGAACTTCCAACCGTTTCAATAACAACGGCGCAGAAAAGGGCTTTGTTATATAGTCGATGGCCCCCATGGAAAGTCCCTTAAGCTCGGTTTCTTCGGCGGAAAGCGCGGTTAAAAAAATAACAGGGATGTCCGCCGTGTTTTTGTTTGTCTTTAATTTTTCAATGGCTTGGTAGCCATTCATTTCCGGCATGTTAACGTCCAATAAAATCATATCAGGTGTTATGTTTTCGAGCATATCGAACATTACTTGTCCCGAATTTAAAGTAAATACATTGTATATGCCCGCCAATGCTTTTTTGCCTATGGTAAGGTTTGTCATATCGTCATCTACCAGAAAAATGGTTTTTCGTTTGTTCTCCATGGATACCCCTCCCGTATTTACAGTCAGTTCAATTTACTAAACTGGGCTTTTACGCGCTCAAGAAGCTTCTTAGGTGCGAAGGGCTTAATAATGTAATCCTTAGCACCCCCCGTTATACCCTCAAGCACCGTTTTAGCATCACTCTTGGCAGTTAAGAGAATAACGGGCAAGTGGGCATATAACGCATTCGTCTTTAAGCGGCTCAGGGTTTCTATCCCGTCCATTTCGGGCATCATTATGTCAAGTAAAATTAAATCGGGCTGTACGTCTTGCAACAATGTAAGCAACGCAGCCCCGGAATGTAAGGTATATACGTCGTATGCATTAGATAGCGTAAACTTACCTATCCGCAGGTTTACCATATCATCGTCTACGATGAAAATTTTCTTCCGTTTATTGTCCACGTGTCTTCCTCCTTTTTGAAGCCTGCGTGAATGCTATCAATGTTTTACGCCTACGCAAAGTAACCATGGTGGTATACTTGTAAATTAATTGTTATACTGGCGAAAAGAGGTGAGTAGTTTGCATACGATGTTTGAACGGCAGTCGCCGCGGTTTGCACTAACCCATTTATTGGACAACTTATCCCAACGGCGGATTATATACATGCACGCCCCCGCAGGCTTTGGCAAAACGGTAAGTACACTCCTATGGTTAGAACACAGGCAAACCATATCCCCTATAAAATGGGAATTAATTAGCTTAGACGTGTACGACGACAACGCCACCGAATTTTGTCGCAGATTTATAACAGCGCTGGTAAATCTGCATCCGGACAATAAAGACTTTACCCGCATAGTGGCAAACCCCCTACGTAAAACTGCCCCAATGGAATTCACGTTACACGTAATTAGCCTGTTAGGTAAAACAAACGACCCCTACATAATTGTGCTGGACGACTTACATGTTATTGGAAATGAGGATATCCTTACATTTATCCCTATTATGTTAAAACGATTGCCGGAAAATTATTCGATACTATTACTGAGCCGTGCCGAGCCACCCCGTAGTTTTTACGATATTGTGGCAAAGGGCGATTTACCGATTGTTTCATCAGAGCATTTAAAATTTAACGAAAATGAAATTAAAACGCTCTTCGAGCTAAACGGAAAACACATAACAAATAAACAAGCAAAGGATATACTAATCTCTACAGGGGGTTGGGTCATTGGTATTCGCGCTTTTTTATTGGCTCGTGGTGAGGCGTACACGACACGCCTTAACGACCGTTATTTGAAAAGCTTTTTACAAACGCATGTATGGGAACGGTGGACTACGGAGTATAAGGAATTTATGAAAGCTGTTTCCGTAGTGGAAGAAATGACGCCATCCCTCTGTGATTATTTAACGAGCAACAAGCATTCCGAGACAATGCTGGATGCGCTTATGCAGGAAAATGCCTTCTTGCGTGTAGTGGGAAAGGATACATATAAATTCCACGATTTATTTCGGGCTTTTTTATTAGATTTATTGCCGCAAAGCGAACGCGGCGCGCATTACAATGGCGCTGCAAGGTATTATTATAAACAACGGGATTATTACCGCTCTGTGCAATATTTTTTAAAGGGGGAAAACGACGATGGTGTAGCAGATTCTATTTACAATATGTACAACTACAATTCCTCCTACGCTTCTGTTGAAGATACATTACACATTGTACGCCTTTCATTAAGCGAACGAGTGATAAAAAAGCACCCCTTTTTATTGGAAGCCGAAGCATGGTGCGCCTATGTAGACGGACGCCCCGCCGAATGTGAACAATATTTGGACAAATATTACAAGCTGTTACCAAAAATTATTTTAAAAAGCCCGCGTTCGGCAATTACTTCCATTTTTGTGCGCTGTATGGACTATCGAAATGACTTTATTAAAATGGTAACATCCTTGCGCATGGCACCCTTTAAAGCAGATGTACGAGCATATACCCCAAGTCTTACCCAAAGCCTGCCCTACTTTCACCGCGCGGGGCGTGATTTTTCGGAAATTTTTTTGGATATAGATAATAAATTTACAATAATTGAGAAATCATTAGGAAGTTTTCTGGGCGCGGATTTTTCCATTATCAAAGCATGTGCATATGCGGGCTTTCATTACGAGTGCGGCAATATACATGAAGCGCACGAATACGCTCTTATAGCTTGTGCAAGTATAAGTGTCGGCGCTTCATCCGAAATGAAATTTTGCGCAATGATGCTGTTAGCGGCATCCCTTAACGCGAGCGGACAACCCGTTACGGAAGCGATTTCAAACATAGACGCCATGATTAAAAAAGATAATGCATTTTATTTGACTGCTAATTTTCGCGCGTTTAAAATTCGCTTGTTGTTAGCTAACGGTAACAAGGATGCGGCTAATGAATGGCTTAGCGAACAGATTGATGGACCAAACAGTCATCTTTCATTTTACAAATCGTACCGCCATTTTACAACGGCGCGGGCATACATTACAAAGGGCGAATACAATAATGCGGTGATGATGTTAAAGAAATTACTTGCCTTGGCGGAAAGCTATAACCGACCCCTTGATATTATTGAAGCACGGATTTTATTAGCCATCGCAAATTGGAAAAAAGGGCGCGGCGGTATTAACATTGCCTTGGATTGCTTAAATGAAGCAATTCACGTTGCATACAAATATAAGTATAGACAGCTTTTCACAAATGACGGCGCAGAGCTTACAGCTATGCTGCACCGCCTGCAAAAGCGTGCTTACCAAAGCCCGGCGCATATGCCTGCCGAGTTTGTAAAAACTCTATATATCGCCGCTACTTACGGCGCAAAGCAAAACCAAGGGCTAACCGGCAACACAATGCCGAAAAAAATGAACTTCACTGACAAACAAAAAACCGTAATGCGTTTAATGTGTGAAGGACATAGCCGTGCAACAATTGCGCAAATAATGGGGCTAAAGCCTAATGGCGTTAAGTCACATACAACGTTAATATATAATAAACTAAGCGTTTCAAATAATATGGAAGCCGTGTTAAAAATTAAGGAATTAGGTCTTTAACATGAAAAAGGAATGAACCCATGCAAAAAATCCTCATCGCTGATGATACTCGGCAAATCGTTTCCGTGCTTAGCGAGTATGCGAAGAAAGAAAACTTTGCCGTAACCTGCGCTTACGACGGCGAAGCGGCATTAGACGCGGCACAAGCTACGGCGTTTGACATGATTCTCTTGGACGTAATGATGCCCAAGTTAGACGGCTTTGCCGTGTGCCGAAGTATTCGCAAAACATCTACCGTTCCCATTATAATGATAACCGCGCGGGGCGAGGATTTTGAGCGCATCATGGGGCTGGATAACGGTGCAGACGATTATGTTGTAAAGCCCTTTTCGCCTGCGGAGGTGATGGCGCGTGTGCGTGCGGTTTTACGACGGTTGGGCGGCGGCAAAGCGCTGTCGTATAACGGGCTTACCGTTTCTTTAGAAAATTTTATAACTTCCATTGACGGGAAACCTGTGATGCTAACCAAAAAGGAAGTAGAACTGTTATATACGCTTGCTACAAATCGTGACAAGGTTTTTTCGCGCGAAAAATTGCTGGATATGCTATGGGGCTTCGATTATATGGGCGACGCCCGCACAGTTGATACGCATATAAAACGCCTGCGGGCAAAGTTAGCACCCTTCCCCCACCCCACATGGGATATAGTAACGGTATGGGGCGCGGGTTATAAATTTGAAACGAGGGGCGCGCAATGAAAAACAAAACCCTATTATACCTTGTACTCCCCTCTTCTGCAGCGTTTGTGTTGCTTACTATTTTTGCTGCGTTATACGTATCTCGTTTGCTGGCGCAGTATGAAATTGAAACGGGCAATGTATTGCTTTTTCTGAGCATTGGCGCGGGAATGCTCTTGTTTATCATCAAGGCGGCGGCGCTTTCGCTTCGGGTTACAAAACCGCTGGATAAAATGAAAACTGCCGCGCGGGGCATAAAAGACGGCGATTACACGGCACAAACGGGGGTAAAGCAAGCCGACGAAATTGGCGAGCTTGCAGAAATACTGGACGATATGGCGCGCCAGCTAGGTAACAGGCGCGACTTTATGGCGGATATTTCCCACGAGCTGCGCACGCCCATTACGGTGATGCGCGGTTCGTTGGAAGCATTGTGCGACGGCGTAGTCACCGACCCTGCACTGGTGGCGGATTATCACAAAAAAATGCACGCGGAAAGTCTGTATCTCGAACGTCTAATCACCGATTTATTCGACCTGGCGCGCTTACAAAGCACGGAATTTGCCATCACCATGGAAGATGTAAACCTGCATGAAGTGATAACAGACGCGGTGCGCCTCATTTCCCCCTTTGCGGAGGCAAAAGGGGTACAACTCCCCTGCCCTACCCATAATGAAAAAATAAATATTCCCCCCATCATGGGCGATTATGGGCGGTTAAAGCAGTTGTTTGTTGCATTGTTGGATAATGCCGTAAAATTTACCCCGGCGGGCAAAAACGTTAAGATATACCTTAATGAAATTGAAAACCGCATAAACGTTTCAATTATTGATGAAGGAAATGGCATAACAGAAACCGACTTGCCTCATATTTTTGAACGCTTCTACCGCAATACTTCTGCGGAAAACCCAACAGGCACGGGCTTGGGCTTGCCCATCGCCAAGGAAATTGCAAACCGCCACGGCGCTACATTACAAATAAAAAGCGCACCCAATGAGGGTACGCTGGTGGAAGTTATTTTTTAATCTTACCAGTTTTGGTTATTATTATCGTCTTGTGGGGGGAATTGGAAACCGCTGTCTTGCGGGGGTGTGTCGCTCGGCGCATCCCAACCCAGTTCCTCGTGGGTGATTACGCCGTCTTCTAACGCGCGGTCGCGCAATTGAAGGTACAGCCCGCCGTCGGCGGTTGATTGGTAGGGCGCTACAAATACAATGGTAAGTATTCCGCAAGTAAGCAAGCCCAACAATGCCCAGCCAAGGAAGCTAAGGATAAACACGAAAATATCAAGCTTGTACCCGCGTGTAATCTTCATGGAAATTTTTAACGCTTGACGGGCGGTTACATTGGGGCAGTCTGCCAATATGTTGGGTGTAAAATAGTAAGACAGTGCTTTAATTAAGCCGGGGATAATGCAAAGCATTGTCCATAGAAAAATCCATAGTGTCATCCATAGCATACCGCCTAATTTCCGCAAAAAGTTGACGGACATATTATTAAAAATATTTGCGGCGCTTGCCTCTTCGCCGCGGTAAATTTTAATAAATTCCCCCGTCATATTTACGCTGGCAACTACAATAACGGCATACCCCACCCAATATACCAACAGGAACATTGGCGACCCTATTTGCACCCCTGCCAAAACAACAGGCGGGAAAATGAAGCCGATTATCGTATCAATAACACCCGAAATAAAGCCAATTACCCATACTAAAATACCCAGCAAAATTGCCGTACCCCGCTGCATAGCCATTTGATGACGGGCAACACGCTTTATTTCCTGTCTTGTTAACATGTGGTACACTCTCCTTGAAGGTTTTTTAATTATTATATACACACAGGAGGCACTTATGCAAACTTCGCAAAAAGACAAGTTAATTCTACAGGAATTGGCGAAACAATACGCCCTGCTCGCCACACTCCCCGTACAAAAGGAAAGACGTGACCGCGCACGCGATATTAATGACCTTAAACCCCGCCGCCCCATTGTATGGCTGCACGAAATACCTTGGCACGAAATGAATATGGACGATGAATTAACGTTACAATGCGAAGGCAAAGCCGAACGGGAAATGGAATGGCATTTCCGCCACAATTTTTACCGTTGGAAGCACATACAAGCCGACACAATTTTAGAGAATGAATATTCTATTTATAAAGCGTTCACCAACACGGGCAACGGTTTAACCATCAATGAACACGTAAAAGCCACCGACGATAAAAACAACATCATCTCCCACTATTACTTAGACCAATTGGACACAATGGAAAAAGTAGAAGCCCTTAAAACCCCGGTAATTACCGCCCACCCCGAGCAAGACGCCGAAAAAATGGCATGGGCGCAGGAAATATTGGGCGATATTTTACCCGTGCGCCTTCGCGGGCACGGCATTTACCACGCCCCATGGGATAGAATCCCCCGTTTCCGCGGCGTTACGCCCGTAATGGAAGGGCTAATCGACGAACCCGAGCTGCTGCACGCTACAATAAAACGCTTCACAGAAAACGCGCAAGCCGAGTTTAAGCAAATGGAGGCGCTGGGCCTATACGACCCCGCTGTGGAACACATACACTGCACTCCCGCTTATACATCCGACCTGCCAAATACCGAACCCGTTAAGCTAAGCGGCATTTGGTACCGCGGCATGGCGCAAATGTTTTCCGACATTTCCCCTAAAATGTGGAAGGAATTTGAGCTGGACTATGCGCAACCGCTGATGGCGCAATGCGGTCTGGTTTACTACGGCTGCTGCGAAGGGCTTGCCAACAAAATTCCCATGCTAAAGAAAATCCCCAACATGCGCAAAATCGGCGTTAGTCCATGGACAAACCCCGAAAGCTGCGCCGAGCAAATTGGCGGCGATTATGTATACGCATTTAAGCCCAACCCCGCCCATGTTTCGGGCGATTTTGCGGAAGACGCCGTACGCGCCGAGGCGAAGCGCGTCATCGAAACCTGCAGGGCAAATAACTGCGCCTATGAATTTGTGCTAAAGGACATCAGCACCGTAACCTACAAGCCGCAAAATTTAATTAATTGGGTGAAAACCGTAGGCGAAGTTATTGACGGGTATTACTAATTACCATGGCAGAAATATCAAACGGCGTGCGCAAACGATGCCAAACATTTGGTAGCCCGGGAATACGGTGATATAAATAACGTGCGATGTATTCTTCGTCTACATCTAAGGTAACGTCTACGACTAAATCAAAGATGTGTGCGTTAAAGGGGTATGGTCTTGCCATGCTTGGGGTTAAGTCCCCAATTTGGTTATACCAGTCCACGTCCATGGACAGATATTCCCCTGGTGCCAACCGCTTAACCTCGGGAGATTCCCTGTCCCTAAATATACTGTATTCCAACGCGCTTGCGCTCCCCCACCCCGGTGCTGAATCTTCCCAGCCCACGAAAATACTGCTGATAAGGTAGCTGTAATTTGGGTGATTGTTGGTAATGGTGAAGGATAACCCGCGGGTGCTGTAGGTTAGAATGGTTACATCCAACCCGTCAAAGCGGGCGTATGCCGCCGCCGCGACTATTTCTTGCTCGCGTTGCCATTGGTCGTGTGCTGTTTGCCAATCCCGTTGAATAGTAAAGGTTGCGTAGAGATACGCGTCGGATATATCCCGTTGCCACATGGGGGTGGCGTCCCAATTATTTTCCATGAAATTACGCACGATGCGGTACTTCCCCGGGGGCAATTGACCATGCATATGCTCCCAAGATATGTTCTCGTCAACGATGGTGTTGGGCGGAACGCTTAGCAGGGGTAAAATCCAGGCAACCTCATTAATAAAGGGGACTTGCCGCCAAGTACCGCTTACATATTCCTCTATGGCAAACATTACGCCGTGACCAAAATTCATATCCGCGTTATTATTGGTCATTGACAGTCGTAGCCCCGTTGGCGTTACGCTTCCTTGGGCAACATACATATATAATCCTTGCCAGTCGTTGTGCGTGCTTTGAAATGGGGTTGCGGCATTGGCACAAGCAACCAGCATAATCGACAGCAGGAAAGGCGTTGCAATTAACAGAACTTTTTTCATGTAAAGCCACCTCTTTATCGTATTGTATATCTTACATAACGAAAAAAAGCAAAGGGCGTTTCGCTGCCAAAATGACACACTTTTGACACAATTACAATATAGAATGCATTTATAACATTCATGAAAAGGCGGTGAAAGCATGTATCTAATCATGTTTGGCGTGGGCGTGGGCTTTTTAATCCTGTCCTTTGTGATTGGCGAGGTGGGTGATTTTGACGGCGACTTTGGGGAAGCGTTTGGCTTCCTGCGCCCTACGGTTATTGCCCTTTTCTTGGTCATTATGGGGGGGATTGGCCTGTTGATACCGCGCTTAGCGCCACAGGCTTCCTACGGCGCTATTGGCTCTGCGGTGGTGATGGCGATAAGCTTTGGTACGGCGGTGGTTATTGCAGGTCTGGTAAACCGCTTCATTATTGTGCCGCTGTACAAGGCGGCGAATACCAGCGCTTTTAACATTCAAGATACTATTGGCGTGGAAGCCACCGTCATTTCCCCTATTCCCCAAGGCGGGTATGGGAAGATACGGTATAACGTTTCCGGCTCGATTGTTACAAGCCCTGCTAAAAGCGAGGACGGCACCCCCGTAAAGGCGGGGGAAAAAGTTGACATTGTGTATGTCGAAAAAAACACGTATTATGTGAAGCGTGTAACGGACGCAAACGCGCCACGCCCAAATTAAGGAGGGAAAGCCGTTGACAATTGTGAATATACTGGCACTGGTTATAGCCAATGGGTTGACATGGTTTATCACCTACATGTGCTTGCGGAAAAAAGGTTGCAATTGGTTTATGCTTTCGGGCTATTTGACCATGCCCAAGGAAGAACGCCTTAAATACAAGGCAAAGTTTGACGTTATCGCCATGAACCGCTACGCAGGTAAAATGATTCACCTACCCCTCGCGATATTGATGGTGTTATTAATTCCCCTACCCTTTTACCAAGGGGCGTGGTATGGTGCGGTGCTGGGTATATACGCGGTGATGATTTGCGTATTGTCATTTATTGCCGTGTCCAAATTATTTAGCAACGAATTTGAGGTTTCTAACCCAAAATATAAGGAGGAATGTACATGCCCGTGATAATATCGGTTATTATTGTGGTTGCATCTGCGTGGTTTTTGGATAAAAGGATGCAGAAGCGCAAAAAGAAAAACAAGGAAACAGAGCGGATACATGACATATGTTCCATCACGGAATATGTTGTTTTTTAGGTAATAACATTTAGCGTTCGCGCAAATAAAAGGAGGTAACAAACATGCCAGATTTAGGTTCAATGGTAATTATCGTTATCATTATTGCGGCGATTTTCTTCGTCATTCTCACGGTGCTTGCGCTGTGGAAGAAGATACCGCAAAACAAGGCGGCGGTGGTCACGGGCTTCCGTAAGAAGAGCGTCATCTCGGGGGGCGGTAAAATTGTACTGCCCATCGTAGAGCGGATTGACGTAATCTCGCTGGAGAACATAAAAATCCCACTGGATATTGACAACGCCATTTCCAGCCAGGGTGTGCCCGTAACGGTAAAGAGTGTTGCGGTTGTGAAAGTAAAAAGCGACAAAGAATCCATTTATTCGGCAATGGAGCAATTTTATCGCGGTCCAACGGACAAAACCGCGCAAGAAATTGCTACCCAATCCAGCTATGTGCTGGTGGGTAAGCTGCGCGAGATTATCGCAAAAATGACGGTGGAAGAGATTTATCAAGACAAGGATAAGTTCTCCAGCGAGGTGCAGGAAAATGCGGGTATTTCGTTAGCAGAAATGGGCTTGGAGATTAAAGCCTTCACCGTTATGGCGATAGACGACCCTAACGGCTACTTGGAAGCGCTGGGTAAAAAGCGCATCGCCGAAGTACGGCGAGACGCGGACATAGCCCAAGCGGAGGCAAAGCGCGAGACCATTATCGTAACCGCCGAGGCCGAGCGACGCGGTAAGGAGGCGAAGCTTCTTGCCGACACGCAAATTGCGGAAGCCACCAAGGAAATGGAGCTTAAAGTCCAGTCTTATCGCCGCGAGCAGGAAGCGGCAAAAGCCGTAGCCGACAACGCCTACCTCATTGAGGAAAATAAGGTGAAAAAAGAAGTTACGGAGACGGAGCTTCAAGTAGAGTTGCTGCGCCGCACAAAGGAAACCGAGCTTGCCGAGCAGGAAGCCAAGCGCAAGGAGCAGGAGCTGGTTGCCACGGTAAACAAGCAGGCCGATGCCGACCGTTACCGCCAAGAGCGTTTAGCCGAAGCCCGTAAATTTGAAGAAGTAACCCGCGCCCAAGCCGAAGCGGAAAAAGTAAAACTGGAGGGTGTAGCCCGCGCAGAAGTAGTGCGCATGGAAGGGCAAGCCCAAGCGGAAGCCATTCGCGTAAAGGGTATGGCAGAGGCGGAAGTTATCCAGCACCACGGGCAAGCCGAGGCGGAAGCCATGATGAAAAAAGCCGAGGCGTTTAAGCAATATAACGACGCGGCGGTTATTCAAATGATGATTGAACGCTTACCCGAAATCGCCAAAAACGTTGCCGAACCCATTTCCCGTACGGAAAAAATGGTGGTTATCGACAATGGCGGCGGCGCAAACGGGGGTAAATCCGGCGCATCAAAGGTGGCGGGCTATGTGACCGACATCATGGCGCAGTTACCCGATACCGTAGAGGCGCTAACGGGCGTAAACCTCATAGACGTACTAAAGGGCGCGACCGGCGGGAAATCTGCCGGAAATGCTACGGTAGAAAACATTATTGAGGCGATAGGCGCAAAGTCAAAAGAGGAAAAGGCGAAAGATTTGAAAAATTAAGGCCGTGGGCGCTGCCCGAATCGAATGCTGCGCATTCGATATGCTCCAAAACCTGAAGCCCGCACACGCGGGCTTCGTTGTTTATAAGGCAAGTAACAGGCAAAGCGCAAAAATAAAGTTTTTTGCCACGGTTTATGCTATACTCCCGTTGGTGTTCTTATGAAAATCTTCAAAAGCATCTTCATATGCCTCATCTTCGCCCCAATCATAATATTATCGGGCTGCTTTGCCTTGCCTGTGGAAGAGGACATCTTGCTCCCCGCTTTTTTCGCAATGCCCGAGCCGCCCCCGTGGCGCACGGCGTTAGTTTCGCGCGGGGACGTGGTGCTGTTTTCCACGGTTTCGGCATCGCACCAGCCCGCGCGGGAGGAAGTACTGCGCTTTCCCGTATCGGGCGCACTGGTTACGGGCATTTATGTGCATGTGGGGGACGCGGTAGCGGAGGGTGATATTGTGGCATCGCTGGACAGGTCCGGCGTTGCAGACGACTTGGAGCGTATAACGCGCGAGGTTTCGCGCTTACAGCTTCGCATCACGCAGTTGAATGAACGGCACACGCATACCTTATGGATGGCGGAGCTTACGGATATTCCCGTAGACGATTCTTTTTACATAAACCAACGTGCGGATTTGCTGGTGGATTTGCAAATGCTGCAAATGGAACTGGATTATTTACAACGGCAGTATGAAAGCCGTCTAATACGCGCAACGATGGACGGTGTTGTTTCGCGCGTGATTACATTTGCGGAACGTATGACCAGTTCATTTGGGCATCATGTTGCCACCATTTCCGACCAAACGCTTTCTGTTTTTGTGGTAGCAACGCGGGAAGCGCAAATTATGTACGTCGGTGAACGGTTTGAAATGGATATCGCAGGTACAGATGTGTGGGTAGAAGTGGTAGACCCCGAGGAATGGGGCATTGAACGCCCCGAAACACCATGGATAGAAGCCGTGCTGGTAGCAGACGACACAGGCGCGATTTTTGCCCCCAACGCCATTGGGCGTATTCATGCTGTATTTGGCACGGCATATGACGTAATGCACATACCGCGCACGGCGGTTTACTACGTAAATGGGCAGCACTTTGTGTATGTACTGGAAAATGGGCTTCGGCGCGTGCGCACCGTAGTGATTGGCTTGGAAGGCACGGTTTATACTGAAGTTATTAGCGGTCTAACTCTCGGCGAGGAGGTTGTGATATGAAAATCCTTGCCGCTGTGTTATTGCTTTTTCTTCTTACCGCGTGCGGGACACAGCCGCCCGTTGGGCATTCGGAAGGGCCACCCTTGGTTTCCCCCGTTTTGGGGCGCGTAGCCTCCGCATATGCGGAATTTGGCAACGTAATAGAAGTACAACTGCTGGATGGCATGGTACGCGTAGGTACGCAATCGCTTTTCTTTGGCGTAAACGGCTATCGGTTTGACCAATTTCATGTATACTCGGGGGAAAGTGTGTATGCGGGGCAGCTTCTTGCTACACTGTATACCCCTCGGCAGCGCGAGCAATTGGAAAACCAGCAAATACACGTAGACCGTCTATACCGCACCCATGCGCTTGCCGCCGAACTTTGGTACATAGAATATGAACTTCTGCGCCTGCGCTATAACGAGCAATTGCGTATAGCCGCCGACACGTTAGATACATCTGCCATGGACGCCGCCCAACGCCTGTACCTTGAAATTGACCGTATGCGCCTTCTTCGCGGACAAGAAGAAACATGGCAGCAACTCGAACGTGCCGACGCCAACGCCCGCTTGCAGGAAATCCGCGGCGGCTTGCAAGGTACGGAATTGCTCGCCCCCTTCGATGGGGTAATTACCTATGTCACAGCCATTCCCCACGGCACGTTTATAGATACGGCAACGCGCATTTTATTTATCGCGCCCAATGACGCGGAAAAAAATGTGGAGCTTATCCATGGCACACTGCCCGCGCGGGCGCGTATACAACGCATTTACAGCGAAATAAACGGCGCAAGCATTCCCTTGGAATACATTCCAATCACCATGGAAGAAGCGGCATACAATACGCTTCATGGGCTTCCTCGCCGCACGTTGTTTAAACTGCCGCAGAACACAAGCGTGCCCCTTGGCGCAAGCGTGCGCATTTTTGTGTACACCACATACCGGCAAAATGTACTGCGCATTCCCGCAAACGCCTTGGTAGGCTTGGGCATTAATGCTTATGTATACCGCAACGAGAACGGCACGTGGCAGCCCGTACACCCTACATTTGGCGCACGCACAACGGCGTTTGTTGAAGTGCTTTACGGTTTAGCGGAAGGGGATGAAGTTCTTGTTAACTAAACTGTGCTTTATCGCTGTAATGCTGCTTGTCTTATCCGCATGCGGCAGGCAAACTTCACTTGCCCACGAAGCCACGCTCGAAGATGCCATTCAAGCGGGGTATATCGTTCGGTTTGACCATGAAATGGTACAACCTACTACAGATGTAGCGCAAGCCCGCTACCGCACCTTATCGCAGTCAACAATCCATATTCTGACGCCCACGTATATTACGCAACGGGATTTATTTTTTACCGCTACCGACCGCCCCCTAGCCGCAATGCACGTAGAACGCGGCACGCGCGTACAAGCGGGCGATGTACTCGCCGAACTGGAACCCCTAGACCCCGAGGAAGCAGAGCGTTTGTTTATTCGCCAACAAAACGCGCGCATTGAACTAGAGCGCTTTGAACGGGAATTTACCGCCGAACGCGACCGTCAATTGGGCGAATTGGAAGAAACGCGCCTAACTGTAAACGCAGCAAGCGATGATGAGTGGTACGCCTTAGCCCTCGACTTTACGCGGCGCGAAATTCAGCACGAGCAATTTCTGATTAACCACACGCAAACCCGCGAAGGGCTTACCCGCAATTTGCAAGATATAAATGAACAAATTGCGGGTGACCAAATTCTTGCGCCCTTTGACGGCGTGGTGATGTTTCATAATCCCCTTGCGACAGGCGAAATGGTACGCGGCTGGCCGCGCATGGTTACGCTGGCAGGCGAAAAATCACTTTTCCTTGTACCTAACGAACGCGCTACAGTATTCCGCTACGGCGATGTTTTGCCCGCAATTATGTTTATCCCCCCCGATATACGCATCCCCTTTTACGCACAAGTAGTCAACGACGCGTGGAGTACGGGCAACCGTAACAATATGACATACCTGCTTGCGCCTTTGGATTGGGATATTTTACACACCGCATTGTATGAACACGAAGCCGACATCGCCATGCCCGCACCGCCGTCTTTTATTGCAGAAACCCGCCTTTCCGTAACAGTACTTTCCGTGCCTGACGCGGCAATTTTTACATTAAACGACCGTCATTTTGTGTATATATATGAACGGGGCTACCGCAGGAGGCAAGACGTAATCATCGGTATTCGCGCCAACTGTACCGAAACGGGCGAACCCCGGCGCGAAATCCTTGACGGCTTACACACAGGGCAACAGGTGGTGATACCCCAATGACGGGCTTCCTTCTGCGCAAAATGTGGAAACGCCGTTGGCTTATCCTATGCTTGCTGATGGGCAATATTCTGCTTGTGGGTACAGTTTCCGCTACACCTATGTTTAACACGGCAACCATGACGCGCATGTTACGCCGCGACATGCAACTTATGCAAGCGCACCTTAATGCATTCCCCGCGCAGCTACGTTTAACCTATGTATTTAACCAAATAGACGAGGAACACCGCATCACGGCATACCAAGCCAACCGCGACTACTGGCTGCCCCTTATGCTGTACGAAGTTGGCATACCCGTTTATCGTGAATTGCGGACCTACCGCATGGGGCGCTGGGTTTTCCAACCCGTTGTCCAGCGCGAGGCACACCCGCGTACACGAAATACGCACCTTGCAGGCATAACCAATTTTGCCGAATTAGTTACCCTTACCTACGGGCGGCTTCCCCACCCTGCCGTGCAGGAGGGCAATGTTATTGAAGTGCTGGCAAGCGACATTGCCCTGTTTAACATGAATATTCTCACCGATGAATTATTGCAGGTCGTAGACATTCACCACAATTACCCCGAACGGCATTACTTCCTGCGTGTAGTGGGCATATACAAGCCCGCCGAGGGCGCGGAACTAATATGGAATACGCTGCATATCAATCATGCGGATACGCTCCTCATTCATGAAGACCTTGTGCATCATTACATTATCCCCAATTATCATTCCGAATTTCGCCTAACCGCGCAATGGGTATACGTGCTTAACGCCAATGCAATGTCCAGCGCACGCACTGCCCGCTATATGAACGCAATCGACACCCAACGCACACGCTTTGGCGGTTTTTTTATCGAAACCATTGGCGCTCGGCTGGAGCATCACGCTCAACAAACTCAGCAGCTTGCTACCACACTGTTGGTTTTACAATTACCCATATTTATTATGCTTGCACTTTATATTTACATGGTAAGCCGTCAGATTTTGCAGCTGGAGCAAAACGATATTTCTGTAATTAAAAGCCGCGGCGCAAGCCGCGGGCAAATATTAGGATTGTATATTATGCAGGGGTTGTTTATCGCCGCAGTTTCGTTACCTGCGGGGTTACTGCTTGGCGTGGGAATATGCCGTCTGCTTGGTGCTTCCAACGGGTTTATGGAGTTGGTGCAGCGCGCACCGCTTCACATAGAAATTACGGGGGAAGTATTAATTTACGCGGGCGCGGCATTGGCGTTCTCATTCCTTACCATGATTTTGCCCGTAATCCGCTTTTCGAAAGTAACGATTGTTGACCATAAACGCACCAAATCGGGCAAACCGCGCAAGGCGTTGTGGCAACGGTATTTTTTAGATGTGCTGTGCTTAGGCATTTCCATTTACGTGGTGTACAACTTTAATTTGTACCATGACCAAATGGCGGAAACTATATCTACCGAGCGTGGTTTTGACCCGTTTTTGCTGCTTGCGTCATCGTTATTTATTATTGGCGCGGGTTTGCTGTGCTTACGCATTTTCCCGTACATTGTGCGCAGTGTGTACTGGCTGGGCAAGCGCTTTTGGTCGCCAAGCGTATATGCGTCGTTTATTAAGGTGATACGCTCGGCGGGGGAAGAGCAGTTTATTATGATTTTCCTCATATTTACACTGGCGGTGGGCATTTTTAGCGCACAGGCGGCACGCACACTAAACTTAAATTACGAGCACGAAGTACGCTACATAATGGGCGCGGATATCGTATTCGAAGAACGCTGGGCGGACAATACTATTGTAACCGCGGGTGGTATACTCGAGTTGCCCCCAAATACCACCCACGCCTACCGCGAGCCCAGCTTCGAGCGCTTTACCCAATTTGAAGAAGTCGCCGCCATTACGCGGGTGCTGGTTGGGCACAATCGGCAAACATCACAATCCCAAGCGGGTACTGTAAATACAGTACTTATGGGCATTGAAGCCGACAGCTTCGGCAAAGTAATATGGTTTAGGGACGATTTGCTGCGCACGCATATAAATCACTATCTTAATGCGCTCGCAGTTAACCCAAGCGGCGTACTCCTCTCCGCTAATTTCCGTGCTATGGGCTTAGAAATCGGCGACCGCTTTAATATACCGCAGGAGCACCCCTTCCGCCCTGCCACCATCGCGCAATTTGAGGTGATTGGCTTTGTAGAGCACTGGCCGTCATTCCAAAACATACAGCTGCGGGAATTGCACACAGGTGTTTATTTTGAAGAAGAGCAGTTTCTTGCCGTTGCAAACCTTGGATTTTTACAAAATGAATGGGGTACGACCCCCTACCAAGTATGGATGCGCACCTACGAAGAAAGCAGTGCCTTTTTTGCCGAATTTGTGGAAGAGCATCGCCTGCCCATGTCCACCGTGCGCAGTGCGCCTTCCGCCCTTGTTACTGTACGCACCAGCCCCATTGTACAAGGTACAAACGGTGTGCTTACGGTTAATTTTTTAATTACACTGCTGATTTGCTTCTCGGGATTTTTAATATACTGGATACTTTCCATTCGTTCCCGCGTTTTGCAGTTTGGCATTTTCCGCGCCATGGGCATGAGCATGGGCGGAGTCATACGCTTGCTGATTAACGAGCAAATCTTCATAACGCTTACATCGCTGGGCATTGGTGCGCTGGTAGGGGAACTTGCCGCCCGCAACTTTGTACCGCTCATTCAGCTCTCCTACTCTGTAGCACAGCGCCCAATCCCTTTGCTGGTGGTTGTAGAACTGCGCGACTATATTAATCTGTACAGCGTAATGGGTGTAATGATAATTTTGTGCCTAATTATATTGTTTACACTGGTAACGCGTATGCGCGTAGCGCAAGTGTTAAAGTTGGGGGAGGACTAACATGGAACGCATTAGCAAGGAAAATTATTATCTTGATATTGCACAGACGGTGGCGTCGCGCAGCACATGCTTACGGCGTATGTATGGTGCGTGCATTGTAAAGAATGATATTATCGTTTCTACAGGGTATTGCGGCGCACCGCGCGGAAGGCAAAATTGCTGCGACCTCGGTTACTGCCTGCGCATAAAAATGGACATTCCCCGCGGGGAACGGTATGAAATGTGCCGCAGCGTGCATTCCGAGGCGAACGCCATTATTGCAGCCCCGCGCGAGCAAATGCTAAACGCCGTTATGTACCAAGCCTGTATAGATGTAGAAACGGGCGGGCTTGCCGTAGATATCGACTCATGCCAAATGTGTAAAAAGCTCATTATAAACGCGGGGATAGATACCGTAGTTTACCGCATCACGCCTATTGAATACCGTATCATTCAGGTAACCGACTGGATAACCAACGACGACAGCCTGGGCAAAATCGGGTATTAGTGTAAAACCTATCCCGCGTTTTATCGTTATTTACAACGAGGTGATTTTATGAAAATTTTACTATCCGCGGCATTACTTTTTATCCTTTCTGCGATTACGGCGTGCGGCGGCAGTGAAACGGAAGAAGATGTGTACGAACCATACAACCCGCCCACTGTATACACGATAATACATGCCGAAGCACCCGGCGAGCCCGAATTCCCTACCCCACCTGAGGGCTTTCACCTATACATTCCCGCCGACAGCATTACCCCCACGGGCTTATATTTGCAAATGATAAACAATAGCGATGAATATTTTTTCCGCGGCACGACATTTACCATACAGCAGTGTATAAACGGCTTATGGAAACAAGTCCCCTTCCTTGGCATGGTTGGGTGGAACAGACCGTTGATTCACATTCCGCCGCGCACCACACAAAGCCAGCAAGTAAATTGGACGCACATGCACGGCATTCTCCCCGTAGGTACATACCGCTTTGTGCGGGAATTTTCCTGCGGCAACGCACTGCGCCTCGAGCCGTGGCAGGAATATTACATCGTCTTCACCATTGGGGACGAATGGGCAAACTTCGAAGAGGAATGGCAGCAAATACTCATCGAACGCGCCAACATTATCGAAGCCCGTTTTGCGGGGCTGGACGTGGAAATTCACAGCTACAATACATTTAACATGCACTTTACATTAACCAACAACAACGCGACGTATGCATATTTTATTGACAGCATTTTTGTTACGTGGTTTAGGGAAACGCAAAACGGCACAGACAGCGATACGGTATACCGCGCCTTCCCCAACGGGGAATGGCTGGGCATGGGCGAATCATTTACCGCAGTACTCGATTGGAGCGACACGCGCATACAACGCCCCGAAGCGGAACGCACCTTCCGCTTAGAAATTAACGTTACCGTAGATGCCGACTACACCGATGAAAGCCTGCGCTTTCAAATGCCCGGACCGTACCACGGCATGTGGCACCGGATAACGGCGGAGTTTGACGTGTAAAAATTTTCCATACAAAAAAAAGTTGACAAAGAAAGTTAGCCTGTGCTAACATAACCTTTGGGTTAGTGACAGCTAACTTTTTTCACGCAAATTTTCGTGCAAAGGGGCACACCCGCTGTGGCATATTGCAAAAAACATTGGAAGCGGATTGTTATTGTTGCGGCGTTTATTGTGCTTACGCTTCTTTCGTTGGAGGTGGGGGCAATGGCTGAGGTTTCCCTTCGGTCGTTTGTGCTTTCGTTTTTTAATGACGATGAACTTTCGCGTTTTATCTTTTTACATAGCCGACTGCCGCGCACATTGGCGGTCATTATTTCTGCGGCGGGGTTAAGCGTTGCGGGATTAATCATGCAAGCGATTAGCCGTAATAAGTTCATGTCCCCTACTACGGCGGGCACAACCGACGCGGCGGCACTGGGCTTGCTTATTTCGTTTATTTTCTTCGGAAGGCTGCCCAACTTGGCGCAAGCAGGTTTTGCGTTTGTGTTTGCGTTGTTGGGCACGCTCCTTTTTACGGCGGTAATAAATCGGCTAAAAATCCGCGAAGTCGTATACATTCCCCTACTCGGCATGATGTACGGGGGCGTACTGGGTGCGGTGGCGACTACCCTCGCCTTCCAAACCGAATCGCAGCAGATACTTAACCAATTTAATATGGGTACGTTTGCGCGGCTTGGCAATTACGACCTTGTGTACATCGTAATTGTGCCGTTAATTGTGTCGGTGATATACGCAACCAAGTTCAGCATTATAGGACTGGGCGAGGATTTTGCAAAAAACCTTGGCTTAAATTACAACCGCGTGGTAATGCTGGGGCTGGTGATGGTGGCGCTGATAAGTGCTTCTACCTTTGTTGCCGTGGGACCATTGCCGTTTGTGGGGTTGATTATCCCAAATATGGCTACGTCCTTTTATGGGGATAATCTCAAAAAGTCAATTATCGACCTTATGTTATTCGGTGCGGTATTTGTGCTTGCATGTGATATCGCCAGCCGCCTAATCATTCACCCGTTTGAAATGAACGTGAGTGTAACTATAAGCTTGGTGGGCGGTGCGGTATTTATGGTGTACTTGATAAGGGGGATGTATGGTGGCAAGGCTCGTCAAACCGCGTAACATCCGTATAATGGCGGTGCTTACGTTATTGCTTGCGCTTATTGCGGGGGCAACTGTTTTGTATATCTATTCCCGCACGTATGCGAATGCAAACCGCTTGGGCTTAACCATGCACCCCGCCGCTTTTGAAAGCATAATGGCGCGCATTCGCCCTGCTATGATGTCTATGATAGCTGCATCTGCCGTGCTTGCGGTGGTGAGTTTATCGTTTCAAACCATTGTACGCAGTCGGGTGCTTACGCCTTCTATGATTGGTTTCGACTCTATTTTTGTGGGCACACAAACGGTACTGGTGTTTGTGTTTGGCGCGTATTCCGTATGGTTTCAAAACCCGTATGTAAACTACGCAATTACGGCGGGGGTAATGATACTTACCTCGTTTTTGATGTTTAGTTTTATTTTGCGCAGCAGCAAGAATAACGTGATATTTCTGCTTATGTTTGGCTTGGTGCTTTCGGGCATTGTGGGTAGCGGTACGCGCTATTTGCAAGTGATTATGAACCAGAGCGAATTTTTTCATGTACAGGCCGCCACCATGGTAAACGTGAATAATATTAATACAAATATTGCAAATATCGCCTTCCCTATTATGGCAATCGTGGTGGGTGCAATTTTGTGGCGACACAGGCGCTTAGATGTTATGGCACTTGGCCCGGACCAAGCAAAGGGGCTGGGTATCCCCTACGAGCGGGAATTGCGTATTCATTTAATCCTTATCGCCGTGGGTATGAGCGTTGCAACGGCACTTATCGGCTCGTTGACGTTCCTCGGGCTACTCGCCGTAAATGCCGCGCGGGAAGTATTAAAAACCCATAAGCATTTACCGTTATTCTTTGGCTCGTCGCTAATGGCAATTCTTACGCTGGTGGCGGGGCAAGCGGTGATGGAATTATTGCAAGGCGCAGTACCCGTTACGGTAATTATTAACCTTGTAGGCTGTACCTACATTTTCTACCTTGTGTTAAAGGAGAACAAAACATGATAGAAGTAAAAAACATAAGCCAATCCTACGGCAAAAACGCAGGGGAAACACTCACCAATATTAGCCTTACCGTGCGGGAGAAAACCATCACCGCATTGGTGGGCGCAAACGGCGCGGGTAAGTCTACGCTCCTTTCCGTAATGACCAATCTACTGCCCGCCAAAAAAGGCTCGGTGTCCATTAATGGTACAGACGTACGCAAAATTAAAACCGCGCAAGTAGCGCGGCAAATTGCGTTTTTAAAGCAGACGCACCAGCTTTCCATCAAAATTACGGTGCAGGATTTGGTGGAATACGGGCGCTTCCCCCATTGCGGCGGGCGTTTAAAAGACGCCGACCACGAAAAAGTAGCCGAATGCATAAAATATATGGATTTAGGCGATTTGGCGGAAAAATACCTGGACGAAATTTCCGGCGGGCAGCGCCAGCGTGCCTTCATTGCCATGATATTGGCGCAGGACACGCCGTACATTTTCCTGGACGAGCCACTTAATAACTTGGACATCAAATATTCCGTAGAAATGATGAAAATCGTGCAAAAGCTGGTGGAGCAGTTGGGCAAGACCATCGTAGTTGTACTACACGACATCAACTTTGCTGCCGCCTATGCGGGGCATATTGTCGCCATGAAGGACGGGCGCATATATAAGGAAGGAACACCTGCCGAAGTAATTACCCCCGAGGTGCTTAACCCCGTATTTGACCATAACTTCCATATCGCTGACCACGACGGGAAAAAGGTGTGCTTGTATTATGATGATAATGCGGCGGGAGAATAGTTTGCGCCAAACGACAAAACGGAATTTAATCGCTTTTCAATCTTTATTAAAAAATTTTCAAAAAAGTGTTGACAGGGAAAGTTAGTCTGTGCTAACATAAGACCAGTTAGCGATGGCTAACTTTTTTACCGCCCGCGAGTTAGCCACGGCTAACCCCATGGGACACTAACATAATATAAACCAACCGGTAACAATCTGTTACCGGTTGAAAAAGGAGAAGAACCATGAAAAAAGCATTTTTAACCCTCGCTGTGGTTGCTGCCGCAGTATTTACCCTCACCGCCTGCGGAAGCGGTAGTGAAGCATCCGCCCCCCCGCTGGCGCAGCCCCCTGCCCCACCCGTAATCGAAGCCCCCGCAGCGGAGCTTCCCGCAGAACGCCCCCGCGAACTCGTGACCATTACCGACTTCAACGGCAATATAGTACAGGTGCGCCAAAATCCTTCCATCGTAGCCGTTTACGACTGGGGCGTGTTAGACATTATGTATAACGTAGGGCTTGAAAATTTCGGCATCGAAACCCTAATTTTGCCGGACCCCAGCGGCATTCCCGCAGTACTGGCAGGGGTGCGCAACATCGACGGCATTCAAATTGTTAACGGCGGCACCCTCTTCTACGTAAACTGGGACGTACTGGACATTGTACAACCCGAGCTGATTATCCTTGGCGCCCGTTCCTTTGGCATGAATGCCCAGGGCGACCGTCTTAGTGCCGAAGATAACGCCGCATTCCGCGCCGATACGGAAGAACGCTACGCCGATACTTCCTTTATTCGCCTAACCATTAACGCACAAGTTTCCGACCTGATTAACGACATGCGCGACAATGCGTACGCCCTTACGCAAATTTGGCCCCACATGACGGATGCAATTTTAGGCGAGTTCTACGAAATTGAAGCGGGCATGGCGTATGTAAACGCGGTGGCGTCGGCTTCCGACTACACCGTGGCGTTCCTAATGATGACGACCCCCACCAACTTGAGCCTGTTCCTGGACGGTAGCCGTATGGGCATGGTGTATGATGAATTTGGCTTCTCCCCCGCGACCACGGCAGAGGATATTGGCTTGTTTAGCGACCAACACGGCTTCGAATCCCGTGCGGAATTTATCCTTGCCCTTAACCCCGACATTATCCTGCTCCTTGACCGCAACGAAATGAATGACAACATCCCCCAATCTGCAGGCTACGAAGCCCTAAACAACGACCCCATCATTCGCCGTACCAATGCCTATTTGAACAACCGCATCTTTGCCCTGTACCCCCAAGAATGGTACACCGTGGTAGGCGGCTTCGGCTCGGCACGGCAAATGATTGCATGTATGATGAATGTCATTGAAAGTATTCGGTAATAACAAGTAATTCTTCCTTGCTACCCCACCTTTCGCAAAACCCTTTGCCTATTATGTTATACTGGCAAGGGGTTTTGTAATTTAGGGGGAGGAAAATATGAGCAGTATGGGAAAATTTTTACTTGCAGCGCTTATTGCCTTTATGTTCTTGTTAACGGCTTGCGGTAGGCAAGCCAGCGATTATGAAGCAACAGGGGGTTCTTTCATTTACCTCGCAAATGATACCGAGCACGAAACCGTAAAACCGCTTGATACAATACCAAATGACAAAACACTTCCCACATCAAACTGCCCAATCTTAGATACATTCGCCTCATTTATACTATCGCACCACACCCCCATCTACGACATATATTACGGCGAAGCGGTTTCGGACATTAGCCGTTTTGCCATTGTTGATATGAATGGGGACGGTGTACCGGAAATTATTTTGGAACATTTCATTATCGGTCACGGGTTTCCGCACGCGCGCACGGTGCTTCATTATTATAATGGGGAAATTTATTCCCATTGGTTTACCACCCGCGGTATGCAAGGGTTAAGAAAAGGTGGCACGTTTACAATCGGTGGCGGCGCAGGCTGGACGACCCTCTCGCAACTGGCGTTTGCAAGCGGAGAAAGTCAAATCATCGCATTAGCGCATTCCGAAACCGCTCCAATTTATGATGGTGCATGGGAAATGAAAGGGCTTTACTTCATTAACAACCAGCCCGCTTGTGAAGAATCATTCCATCATCTATTAAATGCGCATTTTGAGAAAGAATATGCCGAATGGCATACATTTCATTGGGATTCAATCCATGTTGACTTTATCGCACCATGGGAATATGAATGGACAGGCGATACGTGGTCGCAGATTAGCGAGGAATTTATTCCTATTTATGCGGTAGAAAATAACTGAGGTGGACGTTTGTTTAACCTAGATTCCATTAGTTTTACTTGGGGCTTTGTATGTTCCTTGGAAATGTTGCTTATCGCCTTGTTTTTCGTTCCCCCGATTTTCGGTTATATTATACTGCAAGTGATTTTATTCATCACACCTACGGCAACAACAAAGGAGCGTTGTTAATGCTTAACGTCCTATTCCTCGGCTTGGTCAGTTTTTTCATAGACCTAAGCACCCACATGATTTACCCTCTTGTGCCGTTGTTTCTCGTTTCTTTGGGCGCAACACCCATTCTTATCGGCACAATCGAAGGCGTGGCAGAAAGTGCGGCAAGCTTGTTAAAGGTTTTCAGCGGGCATATAACCGACCGCATTCAACGCAAGAAATGGCTCGCCTTCGCGGGGTACGTACCCGCGCTGGTGTACAAGATTGTGTTGCTGGTTGCCACAACCTGGGTGGGCGTTTTCGCCGCGAAGATGATTGACCGCATCGGCAAGGGTATTCGCACCACCCCGCGTGATGTGCTGATTGCCGAAAGCGGCGGCAAAAAGAAGCTGGGTGGTGCGTTTGGCTTACATAAAATGCTGGATATGCTGGGCGTGGGCGCGGGTATTTTGCTTGCCTTCTTTATCATGCGCAGTGTTGGGGAAGATTTTGACGGCTTCCGCCGTATTTTTGCCATTGCGATAATTCCATCGGTGCTGGGGCTTGCCATGTTCGCCTTCATTCGCGAGAAGAAAGAGCCCCGCGAAATAAAGACCCGCGAACCATTTTGGCAAAATATCCGCCAAATTGACGGGCGGTTAAAGCTGTATCTTGTAGTGGTTTTCCTGTTTACGCTGGGCAATTCTTCAAATGTATTTTTACTGCTGCGGGCGCAAAACATCGGATTTACCGCAAGCGGTGTAATTTTGCTGTATTTCCTGTATAGTATTACCACGTCATTGCTTGCACTGCCCATGGGCAAATTATCCGACCGCATTGGGCGGCGGGGTTTGCTCGTGTGCGGGTATTTTCTGTTTGCGTTGTGTTATATTGGGTTTGCGTTTGTAACGCAACGGTGGATGGTCGTAGCCGTTTTTGTACTGTACGGCATGTACACGGCATTTATTTCGGGCGCGGAAAAGGCATATGTAGTAGACATTGCTCCGCCCGAATTAAAAGGCACAATGTTGGGCTTGCAAGCCACGATTGCGGGCGTAGCGTTACTGCCCGCCAGCATTATCGCAGGCGTATTATGGGAGCGGATTGACCCCGCCGCAACGTTCATTTTTGGCGCAAGCATGGCGTTGTTTGCAGGAATTATACTTTTTGCGGGAGCGCTCCCGCTTTGGAAAAAAGGAGAGAAACCGAATGGAAAATAAGAAGCTAATCCGCGAAAAAGACGGCATACGCGTATACCGCGACACGCATGAAAATGCGCCAGCCGTAACAAAATATTTCGACAAAACCAGCGACCGCCGCGAAATTTGCAACTACCTAATGCTGCAACGGCTGGGCATTCCCACCATAAAGGTGCTGCACCACGGCGAGGATTTTATCACGCTGGAGGATATAAACGCCTCCCCCACGTGGCGGTTGGGCACAGCGGATGACTTAGCCGACGCCGCTGTAGCAAAAAGCCTGGCGCACTGGTATTTCACATTGCACGAAAACGGCACAAACGCGGCGCAGCGTAATGGGCTGTACTTCGAATACAACCAACTCACCCGCGATAACTTAAACATCCTTCGGCAAAAATTCCCCGAAGGGGCAGAGTTGCTGGATTATGTACTGGCTAAATACGATGCGTTTGCGGAAATGGTAGCGCACCCAACCTGCACCCTCACCTACAACGATTTTTACTGGACAAACCTAACCGTGCGCAAGGACAAACAAGCAGCAATGATGTTCGACTATAATCTGTTAGGCAAGGGCTGGCGCGCTTCCGACATACGGAATGTGACAAGCGCTCTGTCAAAAGAAGCAAATATTGCGTTTACACAAGAATATTCGTGCCTTTTCACCAAAAAACACGGTCATGACCGCAGTAAAATTGAACAAGAAGAAACCCGCATAAATGAACTTGCCGCGCCGTTGTTTGCACTATACACCGCATTTGTAGAACGCGACCCCTTCCCCACATGGGCGGAGGATGACCGCCAAAACGCGGTGAATGGGACGTTGCTTGCAGTAGCACGGGGGTTATTGTAGCTCCCACTCCCCCGCCAGCAACCCATAGCACAACTCATCATACCTTTTCCCGCGGAAATACACCGCCTTGCGCATTCTGCCTTCCGGCGTAAAACCCGCCTTTTCCAGTGCCTTTTGCGCGGGAAGATTAATTTCCAGCGTTTCGGCAGTGATGCGCTCTAAGCCAATGTGATTGAAACCATAGTTCAAAATAAGCCGCAACGCCTCTGTGCCGTAGCCCTTGCTGCGGTATTTTTCTTGTGAAATACCAATGCCAACAGAGCAAGAACGGTGCTTGTCGTTGATGCCCTGCAATGCAACATCACCAATTACCGTGCCATCGTTTAGGAAAATACCCAGCCGAATATTCACATTATCGCGCAGAAGCTGCTGAATTTCCTCATACCATGCGTTAGCGTTTTCCAACGAGCCGCCGAACAGAAAGGGTTCTACGGGGTTGGCGAAGTCGTACTCGTTGTCCTCATAAATTTTGGCGCAGTCACCGCGCTCTAAGGCAGCGAGGTAGATTTGGTCGCCTTGTAGTTTTACGTTGGGCATGGGTTCTCCTTATTCAACAAATTCAACGGTTTGCGTACCGTCGGTGTGGTTGGTTATGATATCTTTTATGCGATAAACACCGTCAACGATAACTATGGTGCGTTCCCGCGTTTGCCGCAAGACCAATTCGCCATTGATTAGGTCATAACTACGCCAATCAAACAACCCTTGTGAAATGCGGGTGGTGGTAAGAATACGCCCACCCCCCGCCCATGGGTCAGACCCGAGTGTTACTGTGGCGAAGTTGCTTAGTTCCCGCAGTCCTTCGTGGGGAACGAATAACCGCGCTTCTTCGTCCCACAGCCAAAAATAGTGTGGGGCGTTCATCAAAGAACCGCCCGTGTTTTGGTGTAATTGCATGATGATATTCCCGTCGAGGAGATTTACGACGTTAAAATTAAGGGGATTCCCATCGTTGCGGTGGGGTTCCCAGCCAAAAAGGGGCGGATTGTTGTAACTCACACTTAACCCCGTTATTTCCTGTGTTTCATCACTGTCTATGCCCTCGATTTCTATGCTTATATGCACTTCGTAATTTCTGCGAGTGGCGTTGGGCGCGGAAAGCAGTTGCGCGTCCATATTTACCGCTTGCCATACGTGCGTCTCGTTTGGGCGGAAACCAAGGCCGATGTGACGGCGCATGGGGAAAAATTCACCTTCGTAGTAAGTATAATCTACGCTTGTTCCGCCGTAGAAATTGCGTTGCCACACCCGAACGGATTGGCTTTGTGCATCGGCATGTAGCTCCGACGCAACGCCCAATGCAGTGAGCTGATGATGCAAAACAAATTGCCCAAGGGAAGCGTCCCACAGCCAGAAGTATTCAAAAGCCAGCAAACCGCCTACACCATCCTGCCAACGGTGAAGGCGCATGTCTAAATACCCATCGAAATTATAATCGTCGAAGGATAATGTACCCTCGAAGCCGATAAGCAACGCACTTTGGGCGAGATTTTCGATAATTTGGAAGGGTTCACCGTTTTCATCGCAGATAATAAGGGTAACTGCCCGTGGTTGCGGAAAGGAATAATAACCCTGTTCCACATAATCGCCTAAAATGTGGGTTACGGTAAACACGGGCATGGTGGGGTGGATTTGTACGGGGGTGGTGAAGGTTTGGTAATTGTGCCATGGGTCAGGGGTGGGTTCTGGGGTTGGGGTTGGGGTTAGAATAGATGCTTGGTAGAATGGTTCTTTGTAGAGGGATTCTTCATTATAAATAGACGCACAGCTACAGGCGGTTAATAACAACAAAAGCGATAAGGCAAGCAATTTTTTCATGGTTGTTTACGCCCCTGCCCTTGCATAATACAACGATTGTTTAATGTCCTCTTCTTCAATATAAATATAATCGCGTCGAATGTGATTCGGTCGTAATGCATAAATTTTCCTCCTGTGTTTTTATGGTATCATTATATCAAATTATTTTTTGGAAGAAGGAACATTTATGGAAATTATTTTTATCAGACATGGCGAACCCGATTTGGTATTGCCGAGGTAAATTTCTGTACGCCCTACACCGTTCACTTTGATGAAAATTTTATAGGTTTCGACTGGACTTAACACGCATTATAATACTGCGCCTGCGCATTCCATAACTCATGGTACTTACCGTGGACCTCGCCTACCAGCGTATCGTGGTTACCCCGTTGAATAAGCTCGCCCTCGTGAAAAACGGCAATATCATCGCAGAAGCGGCAGGATGACAGGCGGTGCGAGATGAAAATGGCGGTTTTTTCAGCGACGGATTGGTTAAACATACTGTAAATTTCGTATTCTGCGATAGGGTCCAGGGCGGCGGTGGGTTCGTCCAGCACGATGAAGGGGGCGTTTTTATACAAGGCGCGGGCTAGGGCAATTTTCTGCGCTTCGCCGCCGGAAATTTGCGTGCCTTCGTCGTAGTCGTTGTACATATAGGTTTGCAAGCCGTTGGGCATGACGGCAACGCGGTCGGATAAGCCTACACGGCTTAGGGCGTTTAATATTGCGGGAGCGCTCCCATTCTGTGAAATAGAGGCATTGCCGCCTTCGTCACAAGCGATATTATCCGCCAGCGTAAAGGAGAAAATCTTAAAGTCTTGGAACACGACGGAGAAAATGGAGAGATATTCCCGCAGGTCGTATTTGCGGACATCTAAGCCATTGAGGGTAATTTCGCCTTCCGTTGGGTCGTACAGGCGGGTGAGGAGTTTTATCATGGTGGTTTTGCCGCTGCCATTCATGCCTACGATGGCGAGTTTTTGCCCAATGTGTAGTTTTAAGTTGAAATTCTTTAGGGCGTATCGTGTACTGCCCGGATATTGGAAGCTAACGTTGCGGAACTCAATTTCATATTCGCCGTCCCGTCTTTTTTCTATCGGGAGCGTTCCCAATGCTTGTTTGGTGGGCATTTCCATGAAGGCGAGCATACTTTGCACCTTATTGGTTTGGTCAACCAAACGGGCGTAGTAATTCGTCATATCAAAGAAGCGGTTTGCAAGCTGGTGAATGGTCCCCGCGTACAGCACCACACCGCCAATAGGGATAACCCCCGCCACCGCCCGCGCTACTACAAACAGATACGCGCCGATAAGCAATACTCCGCCCGAAAAACTATTCATAAACGCCGAACCTACCGCATATTGGGTAAATTTGCGCCCGAAGGCATTGTCGTGGGGAATGTCGGCATCCATGTGGTGCTTAAACACGGGTGCTGCACTGTAGATTCGCGCAGTTTTTAACAGTTGGGACATGGGATAGCCTATGATTTGCCACAAATGCGTGATGTGTTTTCTATCCATAAAACCGCCGTCCAGTAATTTATGTTGTTTCGCCATAAAAAAGCGCATATTAATCCACACAGAAAGCAAGGCGAAACCCATTAACCCTACCATTAACAGGGTTACGCCCCCTGCTCCGCTGTGTATAAAAAACGGCACAAGCATTACCAGTCCTACAATAAAGCCAAAAACACCGTCCAGCGCGTAGTACAAATAATAACTCATAGCATAGAAGCCGCCGCCCCAATTATTATCGCGTTGTATACGGTCGTTAATTTCTTTGATGGCGGGTCCGTCCAGCAGTTCATAGTCTACGTGCATGTATTTTTTGGCTTTTTCAAGGTACATGCGCTCTACGGCGTCACCCTCGCGTACACGGAAGATTTTATGGATAAATCGCTCCGTCCGCTCCAATACAAACCGCAGGGCGATAAAACCCAACGCTACGCGCAATAATTGGGCAAATTCCGCGCCTGTTACAAATCCGTTGAGGATATACCCGGTGACAAATAACGTAAGATACGGTTGCATTGCCCGCAATAACGCCATGGGGAATTGCAAAATCACCGCCCATTTATCCGTTTCGTACATGAACCGATACGCGCTGACGGCACCCTTTAACCCGCGTGGGAATACTTGTTTATCAAACATAATGCACCTCGTTTTCGTTGGGATTTTCTTTGTAATAATGGCTTTGCACTTCGTACATGTGGGCGTATTCACCGTTTTGGGTAATGAGGGTTTCGTGGTCGCCGTTTTCGGTAATTTTGCCGCCGCTTAGCATGAGAATACGGTCGCAGAAGCGTGTGCTTGCCAATCGGTGAGAGATGAAAAGCGCCGTCTTGCCTTGTGTAACCGCGTGGAAGCCCTCATACACCTCCGATTCTGCAATGGGGTCTAGTGCGGCGGTGGGTTCGTCCAGGATGAGGATGGGCGCGTCTTTGTACAGCGCCCGCGCAAGCATTAACTTTTGTTGTTGCCCGCCCGAAAGCACCAGCCCGCTTGCTTTAATATTTCTGTTCATGTACGCCTGCAACCCCTCGGGGTGGGCGGCAATTTCCTCATAGATGCCCGCGGTTTTTAACGCCTGTATGAGCCGTTTTTCATCATGTCGGTCGGGAGGGGTAAAGCCCACATTTTCCGCCACCGACAGCGGAAGCATACACATATCTTGGAACACCGCCGAAAACAGCGTATACAAGTCCGCACGTCGAAAGCGGTTTATATTGTGTCCGTTTAACAAAATTTCCCCCGCATCTGCCTTATAAAAACCGCACAGCAATTTTACGATGGTCGTCTTGCCCGCGCCGTTAGTACCCACCAGTGCCGCCTTCTCCCCTGCGTGGATTTTGAAGTTTACGCCGTCCAAAACGGGCGATGTTTCTCGGCTGTAGGAAAATTGCACGTCACAAAATTCGATTTCTACGGCTTTTCCCGATAAAATGTCGATATTTAGCGATTGCGACGGGTCGTCTTGGTTGGTGGATTCTAAGAAGCCGCGTACATCATTTACATGGGTATTCTCGCGCCGAAGAGTTAGCACATGGGTTATCAGCTCATTCAGCCAGCCCGAAAAACTGCCAATCGCCCCCATGAATAAGATAAATTCGGGCACGCTAATGTAACCCTGTGTTACCTGCCAAATGCAATAAGCATACGCCGCGCCGTCACGCGCCAGTCCCAGCACCCCTTGCAACGCACTTGCCGTAAAATAACGGTTGGCGATTTTGGTATACACAATAAATTTTGCCGCCATTAATTCTTTGCCCAGCCGCGTAAACAGTGACGATAAATTGTAAATGCGCATGTCTTTGCCTGCGCTTACGTCCCCCATGGCTTGCGTTAAATACCTGTGCTTCTTGCTTAGCGCGGCGGTATAATCGCGCTGGCTTTCTTCATATTCCAAGGGAATTTTATCCGTGAAATNCCCCGCCGCCGCCAGCACCGCAAGCCCCACCAGCACCAGCGGGTGCAGCATGGCAAGTATCCCTACCAGAAACACGAAAGAGATACCGCCGCTCACCAGTCCCGCCATGGCATTGAACATTTGCTGGGTCGCGCCGTTATCTCTATAGGTAAAGTTTTTACGCGCTTTTTCGTACCAAGTTTGCCCTTCGGCGGTTTCCATCAGCCGATAATCGCAGTCCAGCGCCTTGAAGAAAAGCAGCTTCTGCCAAACGGTGCGCATCATATTTTGGAAGGGATATTTCCCCTGCTTCGCCACCGCGTCAATGATTTGCAACAGGGCAAACGCCCCCGCAAACCCGCCAAGGATAAGCAGTACCTCCCGCATTCCGCGTTCGGCAAGCAGCAAATCCACCGCCAGCACGGGAAGGTACAGCCCAAATAACGGCATTAACCCACCCGCCACCATTTGCAACAGGATAAGGAAAAATACGATTTTGTAATACCGCCACGCCATGCCCATCAAGTGAAGCATGTTGGCAGGGATAGAATAATTCTTTTGCGGGTAGGTCATAAACAGTCAACTCCTTGCGAAATTTATTTTTACACGAACATAATAAAACCCGCAAGGTAGTTTGCGGGCGCTTTGGCGCGAGTGGTAGCTGTGGTGGCATGAGTGGTAATTACAACGGCAACATCACCTCTGTAGCAAACGCGCCCTCCTCTGCTTGCCTATTCACAAACCCACCATACCTCTCCACAATCCCATCAATGCGCACCAGCCCGAAGCCATGTCCGGCTTCTTTTTTTGTGGTGAGGAATGTTTTGCCAAAATGCCCTGCACCATGCCGCACCTCCCCTGCCCGCGCATTGGAAACGGAGATGTATAACTGCCCCTTCAGCACATCTATGTACACGCGCAGCCAGCGTGCGGCGGGGTCGGCGATTTGCGCGTTGGCTTCTACGGCGTTATCCAGCAAATTGCCGATGATTACGCACAGGTCAATTTCGGAAATCGCCAACTTTTCGGGAACAATAGCTTTGGCATTCACCTTTATCTCCCGCGTGCGGGCGATGGAGATTTTCGAATTGAGTATCGCATCCGCCATCACATTGCCCGATTTTATGATTACATCCACCTGCGTTAAATCCATGGTTAGCTTGTCCAGGTAGGCGTCAATTTCTGCATATTGGTGCAGGTGCAAATGTGCCTTGAGCGCTTGCATATGATTGTGATAATCGTGCCGCCACGCCCGCATTTGCCCGTAGATATGCTCTACCTCGGTAATATGCGTGGTCATTAGCCCGTTTTGAAATTGCGCAATACGCTTGTCAATAATGGTTGCAAGCAACCACGAAATTAACCCCACACTACACACCTTCTTGTTTATAAAATTCAATGAACGCGCGGTTTACATCCGCATACATCCGCCGCGAAAGGGGCAATAGCGCCCCGCCCTCCAGTACCACGTCCGTTTTCGTAATGCGAAACACATGCCGCAGCCCCACAAGGTACGAGCGGTGGCAACGCACAAAGCCTTCCCCCAATTGCGCTTCCAGTTCGCTAATCTTGGCGCGGGTTTCCAATAAAGCGGGGGTACGTTTAACGTCCCCTGCCCCGCCGCGGGCACATAAAATTTTCATATAATGTGAGAAAGCTTCTACGTATATTATATCCTCAATTTTTACCCGCACCGCGCCTTCGTTGGTTTGCAGCAGCATCGTGGCTCCGCTTTCGCCGATACGCGCCACCGCCTTGTCCAATAGCGCGTGCAATTTCTCTTCGCTCACGGGCTTCATTAGATAGTGAAGGGCGTCCACCTCGTAGCCGTCTGCCATATACCGGGCATAACCTGTGATGAAAATTATCTGCGCACTTCCCCCACTCCGCCGTATTTCCCGCGCCAAGTCCATGCCGTCCATTTTTCCCATTTGAATGTCCAGCAACAAAATATCGGGCACAACTTCGCTTTCCAATAAAAACTGCTCCGCGCCGGCATACGCCGTAATTTCCACACAAAAACGACGCGAAGCCGCCCACCCCCGCACCAACGCGGTAAGGTAATCGACTTGCGCCGTTTCGTCGTCACATATTGCGATGTTGTACGTCATCGCACCAAATACAGGTACGCCATTTGTGTATACGGGTTCCACGCTACGGGCATTTCCAAAGCATCGCCCAGGGCGCGCATGGGTACAAACATGCGCCCTTCAATGATGGTAATGGAAACATATTGCGCCAGTTCGTCCAGCACCGCCACGCGCTCACCGTTTACATACATATAGTTTTGGTTATGAATGAAGTGAATGGTGCGGTTGCGGGTGTCCATGGTAGCGGTTTGCGTTTCGTCGCACCAATTTAATTCGTAACCCAGAGCGTCTGCCACCCAGCGCAGGGGTACCATTGCTGTGTTAGATTCATCCACAAACCACGCGGTTGCGTCGCCGTCTACGTGGAAGTTTTCATCATACGAAACGTATCCGTTTTCTACACGGCGCGTAAGGTTATATACGTCCAATCCACCCACAGGCACGCGAACAATATCTATATCGAACTCAGCATACCGGAAGTGGAAGAAATCCAGCCAGTCAATCATATACAGGTACGATGTTTGCGTATAGTCATTGCGGCGCACGGGCAGCCCCATTATCATGCCAATAGTTTCCAATGGCAGGAATATACGCCCGTCAAACATGGGCACGGAGGTAAGAATGCCGTGGTTATCCCGCACGGGCAGGATATGCCCGCCCGCCCAAATATAGGTTGCCCCGGGGCGAATAATGATATTACGCCCGCCGCGGTCAATATAGGCAAGCTGAAGCTCGGCATCCCACTCCACATCTATACGCAGGGCTTCACTTATGAAGCGCATGGAAACCCAAGTCGTATCATTCCGCCGCCAGGAATATACATCCTGTATTACCTGTACCACATTTTGGTATATCACGCCTGTCTGCGCAATATAACGCTCTACGCGGTGTATGCGGTCGCTATGGTCGGGAATAATGATGAACTCAATATCCTGATAACGGCGGTCGAAGGGGTGCAACGGCATGGGGCGCCAAGGCTCGCGCATCCATAAGGGGTCATCTGCGGTAACTCGCCATGGCTCACGTATCCACCAAGGAAGCTCGCCCGTTTCGCGATACCATGCGTATATCCATGGTGGCACATCGCCTACACCCCACCATGCACCTTCACGGTTATCACTCCACCATGATGATTCACTGTCACCCCACCATGGTGTATCATCATCACCCCATGGCGGCATGGCGTCATTTTCCCACCATGGCGCATCTTCACCGCCCCACCAAGGCGGAGGATAGTCCGTTCCCCACCACCAAGGCGGAGGAGGCGGTACATCGCCTACGCCCCACCATGGCGGTTCGTCGGTTCCCCACCACTCAGGGAAGTTCCACGTAACATTGGGGTTGTCTCGCCATGCATCATACGAATACCATGGCGGCGCTGGGCGCGGCGGGAGCGGGTGCCAAATCCAACCGCCGCCCCCCGGCAAGCCGTTTTCTTCTTCTTCGTCCTCTTCCTCTGCAAGCGGGCGCGGGTTTACCACCAGTGCAAATACAACGTAGCCCATGCTGCCCAAGCCATGGGTAAAGATAAGCTGCCCATTGTGCTGCCCTGCCTGTGCCACGGCAGCCGCCGTTGGGGTAAGGGTGATAATCAAGTATTCGCCCGGCATTAGTACATAGGGGTATTCCACGTTCCAACTCACGGTAAAGAAGTCGGGGTTAATGTCCGCAAACAGGTACGAAAGCCAACTATAACCAATATACATTGGTCCGTTACCCGTATTTACCAGCGCAAAGCGTCTTGTGTGGTTAGCGGGGTTATCACCCACGGTCATGGTAATTGTTCCTAAATCCAACGGCTGTGCAGGCGGGGGAAGCACAGGATAACCCGCGTGGTTCACATTCGTAAACGCAAAGCCGGGGGGAAGGACTTCTAACTCCGCAATGGGAGTAGAGGCGCTGTAACCAAAGCCCGTAAGCCCTTCGCCGTGGGTAAAGGTAAGTACGGCTGTGTGCGTACCCACCAGCTCGGTGGCTTGCGGTGTAAGCGCAATTACCACGGGGATAATGTGCCCGGGCATTAAGAACATGCCCGT
Source organism: Defluviitaleaceae bacterium (assembly GCA_009786535.1). Classification (GTDB taxonomy): domain Bacteria; phylum Bacillota; class Clostridia; order Lachnospirales; family WQUN01; genus WQRX01. The sequence continues at coordinate 101,522 of WQRX01000001.1, forward strand.
TGGGTCTAACGGGATAGCACCCTGCGCGGTGGGTACGCCAATGGAAAGCACTTCAAAGCTGCTTTGCGCTACCGCACTGCCGTTTACAAACGTAGCACTTAGGCTGTCTGCCAGCAGGTCAATTGACCCTTCGGTAAGCAACAATGGACCGCCAATATTGCGTATCGCATACAGGTGTGTATGGGTAAGGTCTACGCTTTCGCGGTAGTACATAATAAAATCCTGCTCTATCATGGGGATAAGTTCAAACTGCGGGCGGTGAATATAACGCTGCAGCAGTACTTCCGCCATACCCGTAAAGCCTTCGTCGATTGGCCCATGGTGGATTTGCAAAATTTCCTGATGCAAACCATCTACGCGGTTAAGGTACGTGGTGGGTGCAATGGTAATAATGATGTGTTCGCCCGGGTTGCGGATATAACCCACCCCCACTTGGTATGCCGTGCCCCGCGCGGGTGTAGCTTCTTGCAGGTACATGGGTGGTGCGCCGCCGTCCATACCGCGTATGCCAATAATTTTAAAGGCACTTGGGCTGGTAGCATTACCAAGCAAGTCGGTAAAGGTAAATTGCAAGTCTTCAAATGTTAGCGTGTCCGGGTCAAACGCACCAAGGCGCAACGGTCCTGCGCCCACGTTTTGCAACACAAACTCGCGCACAACGCTTTGCGCACCCGCAAACATGGGGATAAATGGATATACGGGGTCCTCCCCTGCGGTAAACTCAATCACGGGTACGGTATGGGTAGCCGTTGGCGCAAGGTACAACTCATTAGGCGGCGCGGCAGAAGGCGGTGTAAATGTAGCCGTAGCCGTGGGCACGGCAGAAACATTTAACGCAGGGGGCAGCACAGTAATTTCAAACGGTGCGCCGTGTATCGCTTCAAATACATCAGGGTGGTTAGGGTCTAAGCCGTGCCATGTATCCGGGTCATCCCAATCAACATACTCCATACCGGGCACAATCAGCAAAATAGCCACCTGATGCACACCGATATGCAACGCAGACGAAGAAGTAGCACGAATGCGCACGGTCATATAATTCCAATGTTCGCGCGGTCTGTCCACACAAATTGGGCAGCCCGCTACCGTAGGCGTACATATACAGGGGGCAGGTATGGGGTTATGCCAAAAGATGGGGTCATTCGGCGCATCAATATCCACAATATGACGGTTGGGCGTAGACCGCAGCGTTAGCCCGCCGTTACCAAAAGTAAGGGCGGTACCATCTATATACCTACCTTCCCGTACACCATGGTCTGCAGGTGTTGATGGGGCTTCGGGCATTCCCCGACCATAGAATTCCACATGGTGGATATACATAAAGTTCATAATATCCGTACCGTCGGGCAGCAAGCGCCCTGCCAGCTCCAGACTTAGAGAGTTCATTTGCACAAAGCCCGCGCCTACGTTACCGATGGTTATATCCATGTAGTGCGTGCCGTCACACGCTTCGCGCCAGTACATGGTGTCTATACGTTCATCACCAAGGGCGACTTGCATACGCGGCGGGCGCACGGTAAGCGCAAGGTCAATATTATCGTAGTCGCGCCCATTGCGGTTTGAATGGGGGCGGTTTAACCGCAACGTAGTATAGTATCGAATATTAAAGGCTTGGTCTTGTGATACACCGTCCGGGCGGGTTGCGTCACGCGCAACACCCGTATGCACAGGACCGCTAAACGGCTCGATATAGAAGAACCTATATTCCCCGGGGGGAATTACTTCATTAGCCGCCGTCCACACGGGGTAGAAGCGGTAGCCAAAGTCACAGGTGTAAATAAGGCTGCCGGGCAGCGGAATAATCTCCGACATATACAAATTCCTGCGGGTAGAGGTATTGGTAATATACACCCTACGGCGGTTATGCACGCTAATATCCTCGCCCCAGTCTATGGTTAAATCCCAATTCCACGCTGTGGGAATAGAAGGCAGCGTTGCATAGGGGTCGTCCGGGTCAGACGGCGTTGGGGGAAGCGGCGTAGGCGGTGTAACAAAGCTTACGTTAAAGTCTGCAGGGCGTACTACATTTTGCAGCTGCACATCTTTCCCCTGCCCTACTGCGTCGGGTGCCAGGCGGTTGGTAATCTGCAATCTAGCGCGGTGGGTGCCAATTTCAGCTACGGTGGCTACATTGCCCACGGGTACGCCATCTGCATAGGTGCGCGTAGGCCCAATGGGACGGCGTGCATCTACCACCAGGTACACATGCCCGTTGGGGGGAATCACGGCATTTGCACCCGTTGCGGGTACGGGGTTCATATTCGCATCATACCAGCGGAAGGAGAACCATTCATGGGGGCTGCGGGTGTGGCAATCACAAGGCGGAGTACAATCGCAATCCCCCAAGCCCAATAATTCCACCGTAATATATGAATAGCTCATATGACTTGCGTAATGGGGCGGCGTAATGGGAATTGCGCCTGTGGTTTCGTTATTAATGCGAATGCGCTGCTGTGCGTGGTCAACATTGTTAAACGGCTCGTTTACATAGGTGTTAAATTGCGCAAAGCTGTCTTCCGGCGAGTCGAATACAAGGCTAATGGTCGGTGCGCGCACAAACAACTCAAATTCGATATCTACATAATGGCTGGGCTGCCCTTCTACATAGTGCCAAATGCGCAGGGTTTCCGCCAATTCCTGTTCTACCTGGTCGGTGATGGCGGCTTCTGCCCGGGGGCGCATTTGCACGGTTACGCTTTCACCGGCGGCTATCGCTGCGCTTACTGCAGGCCAGTTAATAATTTCAAACCAGCCGGTATTGTTAAAGGCATTGGTTGCCGCACCCGCAATGCCGGGTATGGTTTGCCATGCTCCCCATACAATGGGTTCGCCCAAGTCATAACCGGCGGCATATCCAATCCTGTGTTCGAAGCGCAATTCAGATACACCTGTACCCATTGGGTTAGGTGTGGGATTGGTGGTGTGCAACGGCAACGCCATACGCGTTGAACGGTTGTACAACGTAGTTGTGCGTTGATAGGGCGCCAACATGCGGTTTGCGTTCCAAGGCATTGCCACACGTAGTCTTACCCCTTCGCTGTTTGCGGGCTGCGGGGGTATACCGGCAGGGCGCGGAATCCCCAGTTCGGGGAAGGGCTCGGGCGCACCATGCTGTACCGGGGCAGAAACTTGGACAATACGGCGGTGTACATCCACGGTAATTGGGCGCGTAATAACAATTTCGCTTGCGGGGGGAATAGCCGCATCATAAGGCGGGTGGCTTGCACGGTAGGTAATCGTAAGCTGGGAAGCGGGCATGGGATATACCCCCAACGCACTAGGCGTTGCCGTTGCAGGAATAACGGGCACATGCTCAAGGCGCAGGTAAATATACGCAGAGCCACCGCCCCATACCCACGCACCCGCAGGGGTATGCGGATGCTGTGTTTGCAGCGCGGGGGCAGGCGCCGGAGAAACCACCCAATGCCCAAAAAGATGCGAAGGCGCAACCGCACCCGAAGACGCAGGCGGCAGCATGGTAACAAAACCCGGGTGCGTAATATCCAACGCATCAAGGTTAATAGGCGCTGTACCCGTATTGTTAATGGTTAGGCGCAAGGGACGGTTTGCGGGGTTTTCGCCCTCGTAAATTACGTAGTGTATGTGGGTGGTAATGTTGTTAAGCACATTAAACGGCGTAGTGGTGTCGTGTATTTGGTTTGCAAGGTTAAACACAGGCGGGTTAATGGTGAGTTGGAATTGGGTAATACGTGTATGCGGCACATTGGTGGGTGCGGCAGGCAACGGAAGCACGGGGGGCAGGTGTACGTTAGACGGCTCAACCACAGGCGGTGCGGTAGCGGGTGCAACGGGGGTTGTATTGCTGTATCGCACATAGGAAACGCTTAAATCCCGGGTAAAGGTAACAGGGTCAGGCGCAACTGTGCGGCTGGCGGCTAAGGTTGCCTGCACGTAGAAGTGACGCACACCCAATGGGGGTATCGTATTCCAATCGTTAATTGCGGCAGCATGTGCGGGATTGGCGGGGTCAAGCACGCTTGCCCAGTTTGCAGTGGCGCGAATCCATTCCAGCTCACTGCCATCCGGGAAGGAAATATTCACCTGTCCTGCACCTGTACCCACCACCATATATTCGCGGGTGGAATTATTAGTAATGGTAACGCGGCGGCGATGGGGCGCCGAGGTATGAATTTCATCACGTCCCATCACAATGTGGGAAGTGGTAGGTACGGGTGTGAGATGCGGATACGGCGGATACGGCGGTACTACGCTGTCAAATGCGGGTGCAGTCAGTGTGTAATTTACGGGGTTAACCAAATGCACCAAGTTGTAAGTCACATCTAAATCCCTGCCCGCGGGCATAGTTGCGAAAGCAGGCAAGTTCCATTGCAAGCGCAGCGTAGCAAAATGACGTCCAATATCGACGGGCATTACAGCCGTTGCAGGGGCGCGTGCATCTAAGCGCACCCATACATACCCGCCTGCCGGGATAACCGCCGTTGCATCTGTTACCGTTAGCGCATCACCTGTAGGCGCAGCGCCGTTTACCGTGCTGGCAAACCATGCGTAGTTAAACCACGTATGGGCGGCAGGGTCGGGGGAAGCGGGCGTGCGCGTTAGCGTAGGCGTAATGTGTGCAAGGGGTATCGCACCCGCACCGGGGTTGTGTATGCGGAAAAAGGTACGGTGATGGGCGGCAGCAGGGGTTGCGGGCATAAACGTAACAGGCGTTCCCGTCACATGTAATGCCGCGTTGGTTCTAAATATTTCCCCTACATAGGTGTTGAAGTTATAGGTCGTACCCGTTGCGGGCAGCACTAACACAGGCGCGATAATATAAAGCTCAAGCCGCAGGGTCACATAATGGCTTTCATAGCTATTTGCGCCTACGGGTACATAGTGGCGAATGGTAAGAATTTCTGTATGCAAGCCCGGGGCAAGACGGGTAGCCAAATCACGGGGGCGCAGGGTGAATTCACGGCTGTTTTCAACGGGAATTTCCGCCGCCGCCGTTGCACCGCCGGCCATACGCAGCCAATTAACCGCATTGTATGGCGGTACAGCAGCAAACTCGGTAGGTACAAACTCGAATAACCCGTTACCAAATTGCGCAGTACCCGCTACCACCCCTGTATTTGCGGCATTTAACGCCGTGACATTCGACATGGTGGTAAGGTTAGCAACCTGGGTAGCCATACGGGTAGAAAGGTTGTGCAGGCTCACCGTACGGTGGTGTGCAGCCACGGGTGCATTCCAGTCCATAACCACGCGCAGGGTCATTTCTGCACCGTTGGCAGGCTGGCTTGCAGGGGGTATCGCAGGGCGCGCAGATGAGGCCGACGCAGGCGGGGAAACAATTTCGGGCTGGGTTTGCGTGGTGGTTAGGCGCAGCTGCCGTTCCCGCACCCGCAGGGAAACGGGGTTAGGGTTGGGGTTCATATTAGACGAACGGTTGTCTGCATGTCCGTCTGTATGTCCGTCTGCATGGTGTACTTCCAAATGTCCGCGTGGAATGGGGGGCGTTGGCAAAACGTCGGTTCCGCGCATGTTAATGGCACCCGGGGTAGTAACGGCGGTGGGCTGCACCCAAATATGCGCATATCCGTTGGGGGCAATCCACCCGGCAGGTGTACCCGCAGGCGGGGGCGTAACCACATGCCAATTTCCAAGGTGCTGGAAGGTGATACCATAGCTAACCAGCGGAATAACGCTAAGCTCCGCAGGGTTCATAGGTCCTGCGCTGTCGTTGCGGATAGTCAGGCGCAGCGGGAAGCCTACAGCATTCCAACCTAAGGGCGCAGATACGGCAGCGCTCGGTGGTTGAATGGCTTCGCCTTCATAGTAATCAAAGCGCGTTAAATCGGTGTTCACGATGCTAAACCTTGGCGCAAGTACACGCAGGGTAAAGGGTGTGTTTACGTGGCGCTGTTCATAGGGCAGCTCGCGGGCAGGGGGCGGAGGCTCTGGGCGCGGCGGGGCAACGGGGTCGTAGGTATATGTTGTATCTCTGCCTTCGCTGCGGGCGTATTCTATGCGCAGGGTTGCGGTGGCATCGGGTGTGGTTATTGCGCCGCTGCGTTCCAGCGTTGGACGCACAAAGAAGTCAAAGGTATTTCCGCTTGCATGGCCTACCGGTTGAATTATACCCGCAGGCACATAAGTTGAAGGCGCAGTCGTTATTAGCGTATTAGCCGCCTCGGCAAATTCGAAGGGTACGGGTGTAGCGGGGTCTTGGTTTACCCAGCCGATTCTTAAATGATTATTCGCATCCGTGCCCACGGTAATAGGTCTGCGGGTGGAAAGATTGGTGATAACTACTTGGCGTACTTGGTCGCGGTAGATGGGGGCGTCCCTATCCATTACAAAGGTGTTTGCATTTGCGCCCGCAAGCAATGATTGGACAGGATTTGTTAATAAAAGTTCCTGCACGGTAAAGTTAATTGGGCGTACTTCCATACCAAGGTTAAACACGTTATAGCCCGTGGGGAAAGCGGGTGCAGTAGGTACCAACGCGGGAATTAAATTGGTTACACCACTGGCGACATTATTATTAGTTAGGGTAAGGGTTGCGGTGTGCAAGCCGTTTACATTTGTAAAAGGCGTGGGCGGGTTTGTGGTTGGCGGCGGCGTTACCGCGTTAATGTTAGGCATTGGGGTATGCTCTATTCTCACCACAATGTAGGCATGACCGGGGTTGGAAAGTGTGCCGTCTGCATTGCGTGTTCCGCTGCCTGCGGGGATACTTCCCGTAGCGGGTATTGCTACACCTTCGGGCGTTTCCCAACGGGGGGCGGCGTTATCAAAGTTAAACCAGTTGTGGGTACTGTCGCGCACCATGGTTGGCGTAATATGGCTAATGGGAATACTGCCCAAGCTATGGTTTTGCACACGAATACGCTGCACATGGTGGTTAATCGCAAGGGGTGCGGTAACCGTTGCGGGGTTAAGGAAGGGTTCGTCTACATAAGTGTTGAAATGCACAAAACGCCCTAAGCCCGCAGGGGTAGTATCCGCTACCGAGCGAAGGGTTACATGAGGCGCACGAATGTACAGCTCAAGGTTAATGGTCACATGGTGGCTGGTGTAGTTGGGGTATGCGGGTACAAAGTGGGTGATGGTTAGGGTTTCCGTATGCAAACCCGGGGCAAGGCGGGTAGCCGCGTCACGGGGGCGCAGGACGAAGTTCTGCAGGTTTTCTGTAGCTATATTAGCGGGTAACCATGGGGTAATGGGCACAAACTCGAATAGCCCGCTACCGAAAGCAACCGCCACACCCGGTACCGTAGCGCTGGAGGTTAAATCGGACACATTGGAAGTGGCACGCAAATTATCCCGCTCCATAAGCATACGGGTAGAAAGGTTATGCAATGATACGCTTCGGCTATGTGGGGCAAGGGTCTGGTCTGCATTCCAGTCCATTTCTACGCGCAGGCGAATTGTCTGCTGGCTTGCATAGGCAGGAATGGTAGGCGTAGCCGAACCCGAAGGCGGCGCAACAAAGGTTTGCGCAGCAGTAGAAAGCCTCATCTCCCGTTGGCGTACGCGTAATTCAACAGGGTTAGGGGTGGTATCGTCTACACGGCCGTTTACATGCCCGTCGATATGACGCACTTCCAAATACCCGCGTGGGATGGGCGGCGTATTTGGCTCGTTAAACGCAGCGGGGATGTTTATCGCACCCGGCGTTGTTGCCGCAGAAAGCTGCACCCAAATATGCGCATATCCGTTGGGGGCAATCCACCCGGCAGGTGTACCCGCAGGCGGGGGCGTAACCACATGCCAATTTCCAAGGTGCTGGAAGGTGATACCATCGCTTACCAATTCAGTAACGCTAAGGTGTGCGGGGTTAATGGGACCATGGCTATCGTTGCGTATAGTCAAGCGCAGGGGGAAGCCGGCTCCATTCCAACCTGTGGGGTTAGGTACGGTAGCGGGGGTTTCTGTTGCGGAGCGCATCAACTCGCCTTCGTAATATTCAAAGCGTGTAAGGTCGGTATGTCTAATACTAAAGGCAGGTGCAATTACGTTAAGGTTTACGCGGCGGGCTGCGTCTATGGCGGTTTGTGCCGCAGAGGTAGCGGGGGTTTGCGGCGGGGTTGCTGTCCAATCCGTTAAGTCATACGCTTCACCGCTACGCCAATAGGTAACACGCAGCCAGTCATGGTTGAAGGTATTATCAGGCATTGGGTTGGCGGTTACCGTTGCAGCGGCCGTTGCCGTTGGGCGAATGTAGAATACAAAAGTATTATTTGCATTTGCAGAAGTGTTTGCGGGAATGGGAATAGGCATCGTAAGGGCTACCCCGGCGGCATCTACAATTTCGAAGGGGCTTGCCTCGCCTGCATGGGGGCTGCCTGCTAAACCGCGCAGCATATTAATATTTAATTGGTTTGCGCCCGTACCAATTACAATATCCTCGCGGGTAGAGGTATTGGTAATGGTTACGCGGCGGCGGTGGTAGTGGGTTACTTCGTCACGATGCATTTCAATATAGCGGTCGGCGGTGGGTTGCTCGGGGGTTACGTCTATCCGCGTAATGGCTACAGTGGGGTCTACTGTTTTTAATTCCAGGGTTAGGTCGAATCGGTAGTAGTTATGATTTACATCACAGTCGTGCGGGCAGTCAGTGTGGCAATACCCTGCCCTGCCCAGTCCCATATCTACGCTGCGCGAACGCAGGAAGAAACGCTCTAGACGAATGGGTTCATCATCGTCATTTTCAACAATTACATTGTTCAGGTCTACCATATTGGGGATATGGTTTACAAAAATGACAAGCATTGCCGTGTGGGCGTTTTGGGTTACGTGGGCGTCCTCGTCGAAGGGGCTTAGCGCGCCGTGCGCCGTTGCCGTATCGGCTACCCATTCTTCTTCATCTTCGTCCCAGAAATACCACGCATAGCTAAACCACGATTCGTCCGCGGGGGGCGTACCGTCGTCGTCCCGTTCAAATACCACTTCAAAGTCGAGGCGCGGCACAATAGTACCGCTGCCTTCGTTACGCACGGTAAAGGTTTGCCAGTGGAAGTACTCCCCTTCCGCCGTATTTAAAATACCGTCGGTAACGGGGGTTTCGCCGATGTAGGTGTTAAATTCCAAATCGTGGTTGGGGAAAACCACAATATTCGCATGTTCAATTTCCAGCGTTAGGTTAAAGGTCACATAATGGAATGTACCCGCTGCGCTAAACAAGCCCCCCGCAGGGTTGGCAATGTAATAGCGTATAGTGAGCGTTGTAGTATACACACCGGGCGGTAATAACACCGCACGCGGGTGGGGCAGCAGCGTGAAGGAAATCACCGTATCATTTGGCGCAAACGGCGCAAGGGTCCCCGCCCCGCGGTTAAACAGCGTGGGGGGGGTAGGCACGTCTAATACACGGTTTGCGTCCATGATAGAAGGCGCGGAACGCAACGGCCAGCGGTTGGCTGCCGTGGGCGCGCCTGTCCATACTACTTCGAAGAGGGAGTGCGCAAAGCCCGTCACGGGGTCGTTACTTGCAAGGTTGCCGTCGTTATCTACGAGGTTGCCGTAATAATCGTATACATCGCCGAAGTAGAAATGCAAATTATCCAAGCGCATATTGTTCCACTGAGATGGATTATGCAGCGTAATATTGCGGTGGTGGCTACCTGCATCTGTAGGTGTCGGGTGTGTTGCGGGCGGCACAGGGCGCTCACCGGGTAAAACGGGGTGTGTCCCGTATTCCATAATTACGCGCACTACGTTAAATTCGTCGGGGATAATGTCGTCGGAAGCATCCAGCGCCGAGGTAATATCATTATTTGCGGGGGCGTTCGCATCTACACCAATAAGCATTGGGCGCACGGTAAGGTGAACAGGGCGGCTGTGGCTTGCACCGTCTGCATGGGTGAGGTACAGCATACCCACTACTTCGCCGTCAACAAGTACGCCGCCATGCATGGTTAATGCAGCGGGGGTGGCGATGTTATTTTCATGCAGGCGGATAAAGGTATACGCCGTACCGCCTGCGGGCAGCCAATCGGTAGTTGCCATGTTGGGGTATACCCAAGCAGCATTTCCGCCGTGCTGGATAAAGTCAAACATCTCAAAGCCCGGATTGGCTACAAAACTAAAGCCGCTTGGCGTAGTTGAAGCGGGGGGCGGTGCAATCGGCAGTGCAAAATCGCGCATGTTAATCGGGCCTGCGCTGTCGTTACGGATAACCAAACGCGCCATGCGGTAATCTGTGTCGTTTGCACCCGGCGTTGCACTGCCCGAGCCGTATTGCGCGGGGTTTTCGCCTACGTAAATAATAATTTCAACAGGGTCGGCGACGGTGGGCGGCGTAGTAATAGAAAACCTTGGGCGGTGTACCGTAAGGTAGAAGCGCTCGTACACGGGGCGGCATTCGCCGGGGTACAGGTACAGGTGGCAGTCACTTCCGCCCGTGCAGGTGAAGTAATGGGGCTGCGGTATTAATGTGCTGTGGGTATTTACGGGGTCGTTTGCGGGTACAACGCGGTTGGGGCATAGGCTGTCACGGGTATCGCCGCGGTGGTAACGGATAATTAAATCATCTTCGGTGAGCGCGGTAACTATTTGGCTTGCTGCCAAGGTTGGGCGCACGTAGAAGGTAATGTAATTCAATGCATCGGGCACATCCACACAGTCGAGGGGACAGGTATCTGTTCTGCACGGCACAAAATCAGGGCTTGGGGGTATCCATCGACGGTTGGCCGGCCAGTTTTCCACGCCTACATATTCCCGTACAAAAGTGCCGTTATTGTACACGCGGTACACCAGCTCGAAGGGGCTGCTTGCGGCACCCATATCCCCTTCAAAATAAATGCGCATTTGTTCAACGGCATTGCCGATATGAATCCACTCGCGGGTAGAGCGGTTGTAAATGGTAACGCGACGCATATGGTCGATGAGGCGTTCGTCCCTATCCATTACGATGTGATGGTCGGTTTCTGGCGGCGTGTTGGTTATGCGGTCTACACTCACGGTGTAATTAACGGGGCGAATTTCCAACTGGAAGTTGGTGCGGGCATCTTGGTTATTCGTTATCCCCGCCGTTGGTGCGTAAATCCAAACAAACCCCGGGCGTATGCCAAAGGGGTTACCGGGTTGTGATACATCAAAGTCGGGGTGAGACGGGTCCGTATTCCAACCATCACCCGGCGCATAACGGAAGAAGTCCTCCGACGTTATACGGTTGGGACGGTCATTGGGAAGGGGTGCTGCCGATACGGCGGTAAGGTCTACATACACGGCAACTTGCGCACGTTCGCCGGGTAAGATGTACAAATTGGCTATTTCGTGAAAGTCATCCGGGTCTATTTCTACGCCGTTGTGTATCCAGCGGTATTCAAACCATGAGCAAGCGCAGGAACGCAAAGTAATATCGCCATAACGAATGCGCCCCGTTCCCGTATTGCCCACCCACACATACTGACGGCGGAAGGTAATGTCTGTACCGACGGGAAGCGCATCATTCGGCGTTAATAAAATATTATCGCGCAGCAAATTACGGCGCGCTTCCAGCGTAAGCAAGCCCACGGCGCGCAAGGGGTCTTCACCAATATACATATTAAAGCGTTCCAAGCTGGCAAGGGTTAAATCGTTAAGGTTGCCCGTGGCATAGAAGGTAAAGCTGGCGGGTTCGATAGTGATGGAAACGGTAATATCCTTGTAATGGCTGCGGGTGCGCGTGCGTATAAATTCGTATTCATTGGTAACCTCGTTATACACGTAGCCGTAGCCGTACACAAAATACTCAATGCGAAGCACGGCGGTATACGTGCCCGGCAATAAGCGCGGTGTAAGCGGGTGCGGCTGAATAGTAAAGGGAAGAGCGCCATCATGGGCAAGGGTTCCGCTGCCTGCACCGTTTGTTGTGTGCGGCCAGCGATTTGCCGCAGCTGTATCATCATGCACAACGCTAAACAACGCACCCTGCCCCACAGGCAACGTAAATGCACTTGGCGTAGTTGTGCCATGGGGCGTAAATGTGTTTTGGTTATCCAAAAAGGTGTAGCGCAAGTTAGGCAGGTTCATAAAATGCCATTGCGAATCGTTGGTAATATACGCCGTTTGGTTATGGGTGGTGCTCACGGTACTCCAGCCGATTGTGCCGAAGTCTATGGTATCAATTGCCACAATATCATTGTGGTCGGTAGGAAGCGGCGGGCGCGAAACAGTAAACCGCATTGGGCGCACTTCCAAGTAAATTCTAATTTCTTGATACGCACCATCGGGGAAACCGCCGGCGGAATCCGTAGCTTGATCGGGCGCAAATCCGGGGTGGCTAACGGTAAACACGCCAACAAAGGCACCGGGGGTGGTGGCGGAACTAGGGGTGGTAAGGTGTGTTGTAGGCACAGTAAGCCGTAACAGCGTCCACACTTCTGCACCCGGAGCTATCCATATATCTCCGCAGGCATCTGTGCAGTCGCAGGGCGCTAGGTATTGGCGCACGTAGGTGCCGCTATCATCTACGTATATAAACCAACCAAAATTTCCGCTGTGTTGTTGGAAATTAAACGGGAACGGTACGCCGGGCGTTTCATCTTCGGGTTCAAAGAAATACTCTAACTCACTTAAATTCATTGGACCGTCGCCGATATTGGTGATGCGGATAGGCAACATACGCCCCGGCCATGTGGGCGCTATGGTGTCGGGTGCTTCCCCCGCGTAAATGGTGAAATATAGCTCGTCGGGAACTATTTCAAATTCGGGCGGGTGTACAATTAGCCTAAACTCTGTGTCGTGAGGATACAACGTTACCACGCCCGTATCCACGGACAATGAAGCAGCGCTGGTGCGGGAGTAAACAATACGCAGGTCATCGGTAACACCTACAATAACCGTCATGTTGCGGCTGGCTTCTAACGTAGGCTGCACATAGAAGGTAAATGCGTTGGGGTTATCTAAGCCCGGGCGCGCGGAATGGTTCATGCTGCGCTGGGCCGGGGGCAGGTTCATCATACCTGCGTTGCCGGTATGCTCTGCTACAAAGTTGCCGGCTATATCATATTCACGGAATACAAGTTCAAAGGGACTGTCGGGAGAGAAGCTGATATTCATATCCCCCGATATTACACCCTGTTCAAATGCTTGCGTACCCACAACAACACCCACCCGCGTGGAGTTATTAGTAATAACAACACGTACGCGGTGGTCAACGGGCGGCTCGTTTCTATACATTTCCATATGGGTTGGTTCAGGTATGGGTATGTCTATATATTCAACTTCCATCGAATAGCTCACAGGAAGGATATCCAATACCACGTCTACGCCCATATCCGCTATACCCATATTATAATCCGAGTGCTGGCGGATAATTATTAATTCTTCACGTATGCCATATTCACGCAAATAATCTTCGATATCAGCTGTGTGAATAACGTAAATCGCTAATTCTGCCGAGCCGTTAATGCCATTGGCGCGCGGGGGAATGATTACGCGGTTGGCTTCACGTTCTTGCGGCGTATCGCCGTAGCCGTCGGGTATCCAAATGTATTCGCCGTTATCGTATACCGTGCGCCCCCATTGGTAATTAAACCAGCTAACAGACGGATTAATCGTTGTTGGCAAAACCACTTCTAAATGGTCGGCAGGGCGAAGCACACCCGCACCCTCATTTTCTACCGTAATAATTTGACGGCGGAATACATCGCTGGTGATACCCAAGGGTAAGGGGGCGGCGGGGTCTTCACCCACATACATATTATAGTTGTCCAAATTATCCACATTTACGGAAACCGCCGCAGGGCTAACCGTAAGGGAAAGGTTAAATACCACGTAGTGGAATTCACGCGTGTCCCTAAACAGGTTATCATCGCCCGTTGTGCTTCCTTCAATAAAATAGCGCACCGTAAGCCGGGTGGTGTACGTGCCCGGGGGCAGGTATACCGCATTCGGGTGGGGCATGATGGCAAAGGGCAGTGTCGCATCATGGGCAAGAATACCCGCGCCGCGGTCTTGGGAACCGACAAGGCTTGGCGTGGAGTGCGGCAATGGCCAACGGTTGGGATAGGTATCAGCATCGCGGGTGTCGGGGGTGATGATAAATAAAGCGTGGGGGAGCATGACAGGGGGTACAATCGGGTCGGTAGTATCATCTCCCGGGGTTATCACCGTAGCCGAGAACGCATAACGCAAATTAGCCAACTGCATCGCGTGCCAATTGGACGAGTTAAACAGGGTAACATCACGCCGGTGCTCCGCTACGGGCACCTGCCCCCATTCGATGCCTACGGGAGTAATGTTATATTCATTAGTGGGTTCATAAACGCTGGCGGCCTCGCTTACATGCCCGCCTGTTTGCACGCCAATATGCATGGGACGCACGGTAAGGGACAGCGCTTGGGGCGATGTTGAAACAGTCGTACCGCTTGCTATCGTTCTTATGCTTACATTAAGGTACGCCGTATGGGGTACCTCATGGGTAAAGGTAACTGAAGTATCGTCGTCGTCGGGGGTGGTTACGTCGGCGGGTACGGGGCGGCGGGCAACGATAACGGGTACACGTAAGCGCCCGTAGTTTGCAGGGGAAATTGTCCCATCCGCATTTGCCGTTGCGGCGGGTATGGGCATGGGCGTACCCCGCAACGCTTCAACAATGTAATCATCGGGGAAAGTCGGCCATAAAACCGTAAAAAATGTTTCGTTGGTCGGATATTCGTCCGTAAACGCTAAATTTACGTCATTGCGCGGTATTGCGCCCAAAGCCGTATTAAATATTGCAATATATTTCGTATAGTGAGTTACATCGTTATCCACGGCGGGTTGGTTAATTGCGCCCGTTTGCGCTATTGCCTCGCGGTAGCGGTCGGCGGGCATTTGCCCTGCATATAGGTTAAAGTCTAAATTACAGTCGGGTGTCCCCTCGCCCGTTACTACATGTACGCGCGGCGGGTTAATGTATAGCGTAAGCGCTGCGCGGGTGGTGTGGCTCACCAACAAGGGGCGACTTGGCTCGGCAAAGTTATAGGTGATGTCCAGCGTTGCCGTATGCACGGTATTAACCTGGCGGGAAACGGCATCGGGTACGGGACGCATAGCAATGCGGATAAATTCGCCCGGGTACAGGAAATTACGGTGCGTAAAGGCGCTGTCTGCACCATCTATGCCCGTTCCGCGTTCGTCAAGCAAGAATTCTATGGCAAATAATGCGCCGTCCGTATCACTTATAATGAAGGTACGGTTGCCCGTTGCGTTAGTTTCGTGTGCCGTACCAAAGGGCATGAGTGGAGAAACGGAATCATTAATCACCAAGTCCCGCAGCGGTATACGCTCGCGGGTAGATTCGTTAGCAATGGTAATAAACTGGTTAAACGGCAGCTGCCGCCAGTCTACGGTAAAGGTATACGGACAATCCGCATTGCAATATACACACTGGTCAAGGTCAAATACTACAGGGTCTACCCACAGTACCAGCCTATGGTCTAAACGATTATCGGTAGCGACATAACTTGGCGGGGGGCGAATTGTATGGGGGTTAGTACGCGCGCTGGACGTACCTTGGCGATGGCGGATATCTAATATCACGTCATAAATACCCGGGAAGGTATCGCAATCCGGGAAATCTGCACATTGGAAGCCCGGGCAAGTGGGGTCTCCGGGGCAAGCGGGGTCGTCACAGGGTTCATCGGGGTCGCAAACCAAACAGGGTACAACAGGCAGGGCCCTGTGGGCGTCCGTCATGGCAAGACGGGTGGGCTGTACATAGAATACGAAATAATCTCCAGTCATACCCGCAGGTTGAATGATGCCCGTTGGCCATGTCTGAATACCTGCGGCATTTACTAATTCAAAGAAGGTGTTTGGCGTTTGATGCAGGGAATGCACACCAAAGCCCGCGTATAGCCCATCACCCCATGGCAACGGCACACGGCTGGTGTTGGTTACGGTAACGCGGTGGCGATGGCGGGCGGCTTCTTCGCCCAAGTAAGCTACGGTGCGGTAACCTGCGGTAATATCACCCGTAAAGGCGGTATTTACCAGGCGGTCGCGGGTAATTGTTGATGTTCCCACAGGGGGTGCATGTTCAAACTCCACGGTAAAGCCGGGGGCGCGTACAATTAATTCGAAGTCGATATGCTGACGGTCCCCCAATGCACGGGCTATATTTGCGGGTTGCACAAATGCGCTTACCTCTACTGTCATACGACGTGCAAGCAACGGGCGCATTTGCATGGTGCTTTCTACTGTTGGTCGTACATAAAAGTCGATATACCCACCATATGCGGGGATGTATAGCCCGCCTGTAGGTAAAGACGGTTCCCAGTTGGAAAATTCAATCATGGGTGGCAAGGCAAAGAATATATTTATCTCATTCGTATGCAGTGGACGAGATGAATCATTGGTTAAACGCACCCTACGGCGGGTGTATTCGGTGGGTATGTCTGTATCTTCGCCTGCATAAAGCTCAAAGCGGTTGTTTGTGCTGGGTGTACCATCGGCATTGATGAGTTGCAAGGATATGGGGCGTGGGCGTACATGCAGGTCTAGTGCAATATTTTCCACATGCAAAGCAGCGGGGGCTGCACCCACCGCAGGACGGTCAAATTCCATGGTAAAGAAGCCGTAGTACGACTGCCCCGCAAGGTTAAGCGCACCCGTTGCAGGTGGTGTGGCAAAACGGAACAGGGAAACATGGCTGGCACGGGGTTGTACCGTAATTTGCCACAAACCGTGCGAGTTGGGTATACGATAATGGTTTGCCCCTATCCATTCAATGGTTTCCGCGGGGAAGAATGTACCCGTTGGGCGACGGAAGGTAAGCGCTTCTATATTCACAATTTCAAATGCGGGGGGTACCATGGCGCGTATGGCATTAGCAAGTGCATCGGCTGTGCCTGTATTTTCTATTACAAAAGTACGGCGGAAGTTGGCAGGGTCTTCCCCTACATACATTTCTACACTTATTGGGGGGTGGACACGTACGCCGTCATAAGGGTTAAGGGGGTCATGCAACTGCATATTATAATGCGAACCCGTAATTTCTATCCTATGGATGGGGTCCGGACCTAATACTTCAAAGCGCAGAGGGATGATATAGGGCATAAAACCTTGGTCGCCCGTAATAATTAAACGGTCGGTATGCACACCCTGTGCCAAACCGGGGCGCGGGCGTAAACTAACTTCTACATAATGGCGGTAACCACGCCCACCCTCTACCGTGGTGGGCTGTACATATAATGTATTGGCGGTAATGTTTAAATTATGGGACAAATTAAGGTTATGGCTAAGCCCGCCCACTTGTACAAAGGGGGAGTTAGGACCTGCCTCCAACATTACATTGGTTATCCTAAACGGCTGGGTAGAATGGTTGGTAATTACCACCCGTACGGCGTAGTCATTATTATCGGGTGGGCGCATACCCCAGTTAAACATGGGGTGTGTTGTGTCGGCGATATTGCCGTTAAAAGTTTGGAATTCTACCCGATTGGGTACGGGGAACGCATTAAAGTTCCACTCTACCCATGGAGGAATCACCATAGCGGGGATAGTTATCCACGGCGGTGGGGCATGGGGTGCGGGGGGGTTGTACCACGCAGTGGTATTTTGTGGCGTAAAGGGAGGCGCAATTATACCTCGGTAATCATGGTGTACAACCTGCACGCGGGCATCTATAGGCGGGTATACCACGCGTAAACTTACACGTATGGCAAAGTTAAAGCTACCCAACAGTGGGTTAGCTGTACGCCCACTAATAATCAGACGATCTTCATACAACCCTGCAGGTAACCCTTCCACAGGGCGTATATGGAAGTTGCGGATATTATGCCCTACTGTTGTTGTACCGCTTTCGCCAATACCCGTTGCGGTTAGGGTATGCACAAAGGGGCCGTCCACATTGTTGTTACCCGATGCCCACTGTACCGTCATGGTGGTAATGGGAAATGGTTCGTTATTAGTTAGGGTGCGCAGTACCGCTTCTATTATGTCTGCGGTAATTGCCCCGGGGGACGTAATGATACCCATAGGCCAATCTACTACATATCCTTCTTCTACTGTGCCAAAGTCAATATTGTCTATGGGAGATAAGTCTACTCTCAGTGCACTAATGTTAAATTCCAACCGCACCCTAAGCATTACATTACCTGCAGCATTACGTATGGTTAAATAATCGTAATAATCGCCGTAGGGTAAACCCAATTGCGGGCGTACAACCAACCGCAATGTATCCCACAGCAATTCGTTGCTTTCATATTCAATAAGCGGGGGGGTACGCAGGTCTACAAAATGATAGTTGGTTATCAATGTACCCAGTTCTAACCCTGTAGCGGGGTTAAAGGAAATACGGCTACCCGTTGGGTCTGCGGGGGAAGCAAATTCAAAAATACCGCGTGGGGGGTGTTCAAAGTTAGCGGTTAAGCCCGTAAGCGCACCCGTACCCGAATTAACCAGCGTAAGCAACGCAGGTTCTACCAAGTCATGGTCGTAGGGTATGCTGGCTATCCAACCGATATTGCCAATATTTTCGGGGTACGGTCTTGCATCGGGTCTAAAGTTAATTAACTCGCCTCGGTTGTTAATGTCTGTAAAGTTGCGGTACAACCGCCCTGCCAAGCTGGGGTTGTATACGGTAAATTCCGCTCTTGTGGCGGATACTAAGTCATAGGCCGGGGCGTTTATGGTTATACGCTCGTTGTACACACCTACGGGCAAGCCCACAATCGGGCGTACATAGAAATGAACCGACCCCCCCGGCGGTATTACGGGAATAGTTTGGGTAAAGCGGGTTGCCAACGGTAACGGAACACCGAAGCTGTTCGTAAATTGAAACGCACCCCCCTGCCCCAGTTCTAATGCAACCACCATGTTGGTAATAATTACTGTATCGTCCAAGTTGGTAAAGGTTATACGCTGGGCAAGAGGTGCTATGGGATAACCCACAATGCGCCCGGGGAAGGAAGCCGAAGTTACCCGTGTATGAATGGGTTCCACGGTAAATTCTACATCAATTAACAGTTCAAACCCGTCTTCATTAAACAAGCGAAGGGTGTCATAATAGAAGCCTAAGCCCAAGCCTACGCGGGGTTCTATACGGATATAAGGCAATGCATCTAACGGTGTATTGGGTGCTTGCGGAACAAGAATAAAAGGTATTGTGCCTATTACGTTAAAATTATCGCCTGCGCCTATCCATTCAAATTGAATATTTCTAATATCATAAGCGTTACCGCTGCGGCGCAAGCGTATATAACGTACGTTATCGTCTACAATATCGTAGTTAGCTAAATACAACGCACTGGGCACATAACCTACGGTGTATCTAAATTCTGCATAGCCGGGTATGGCAAATGCTTCGGGAGGTACAACTTCAAAAGTTATGGGAATGCGTATGTTTGCGCCTGCGGTTTCGCTGGTTAGGTAACCGCGCCCTTCGCAGTGGGTACAGTCCACGCATATAATGCAGTTAATGTCTGTACCACCACAATCATTATCCGTACAGATATTACCCGTACCATTACAGTGGGTACACTCGGGGTGGAATATCATGTTGCGCCCTTCTATTATTAGGTAACCCGAATATACACCTACAGGCAAACCAAGGCGCGGGCGCACTACAAAAGAACCGCGCCCACGGGGGTTAATAATGGGTAATAAATCAGGGCCTACAATTTCAAACCAATCGTTAGACAACCCTTCCAAACGTGCGCTTACGTCGTTCATTACATATTGCCCGGGGTTGGAAACAAAGAAGGTAACGGGGTAAGCCACATCATGCCCGTAGCCCACTACAAAGGGTGGGTTCCACATATAGTTGGGGGGGTTAACCACAGCGCGGGCGGGGTTAACCCTAAAGTACATACCCCGTAACCAACGGCGAAGGTTTGCGTTGTAGTACTCTGCGGTTGGGGGTGTTGCCCCCGTCCAAAAGTTGTCCGCTACCGTGGAATAACGACCGCTATCCTCGCGGAAGTTAAACCGCGCCCGTACCGAGAACATAGCCTCATAGGCATCTACGTTGGGGTCTAACCCCGTTACGGGGCGTACGCGCCATTCCGCATATGCGCCTTCTTCTATAAAGTCGAAGGGCGGGGCTTGCACCACAATAAATTCATTTGCATCTATTACATAGTATAAGCCCGTAATACGCCCCGGTCCGTCGTTATACAAACGGAATACTTGTTGCGAACGCTCTGCGTAGTTTGCATCCGTTTCCCCCCATGTGCGGAACAAGGGAACAAGTCGCCCCTCGGGGGCAAGTACAGTAAAAGTGGCGGGAGCGGTAGCACGTATTATTTCGGGAGCGGTGATACTTCTGCGGGCGACTACACGCATCGTGTCTGTATAAACGGCGGGGATTAAATCCTGCACGGGGCGCACCCGCAACGTAATGGCGGACATGGTAGTCGCGGTTAAAAATTCAGGCGGTAACACACCAAATTCTGCTTGGGTACGGAAGTAGTTGGGGTATTCCACAGGTGCCAAGCGGTTTATAACCAGCCTGCCGTCTGTATCAATATGCGCCGTGGGTAAATCCCCCGTGCCTACGGGTGGCACAAGTTCTACAATAAATAAACCCGCGGGGAAATCGATACGAACATTTTGCAAGCCCATTTCACTTTCATTGGTAAGGGTAATGTACTGCCACGGGCGGTAAATATAACCATACCCCGCAGGGGAGAACGCCAAAGGCGTAAGCGTAGGTGGCATTAACGGGCAAGATAAAGTAATAACCACACCCGGTGCCTCTACACCAAACGAAAGTAATGTATCTACCAGCGGTATGTCGCGGTAGTCATAATCGCCTAATACAGGTGGGACAGCAGTAGGGTCGCTTTCTGTAGGCGGGTTTGCATTTACGCCCGTTACATCATAATGGGCATTACCTACATATACACGTATGTTTTCATCGAAGGAAGCGGCTTCATCGTCATCATCATACGTTAACCCGATTACGGGGCGTACTAACAGGAATACCGACTGCCCCGCAGGTACCATTACTTGGGGGTAGCTTTCATAATCCCAATCAAAGATGTAAGCATAATCCACCATGTCTGCAATGGTTAAGTTTCTTAAAATTGGATCGGGATGCGGAACGGGTGTAGGTGTAGGCACACCCCCTACGTCTTGAATTTCAACAATACCCATACCCACAACGGCAAAACTATGGGGTACATGTATTTGCCGTAACCAGAAGGGGTGGTCGCCTGTATTAGTAATATACACCCGTTGAGGGGGTACGTGTATGGGGCCATAACCACGGGGACGCGTTTCCCATTCTCGTAAATTCGGGGTTAGTGTGCCTTCGTGCGGGTCTACGGTAAAATACAGGTCAATATGACGGGGGAAGTCACTCCCTGCGAAAGCAAAATCTACCAACAGGCGGGAATGGTGCGTACCCGGGGGCAAGCCCAGCACAGGGCGCACGCCAAAGAAACCGTAACGGTTACAGCCACCCGTTAACCCTACGCAGGGGTAGTCGGGGTCGCAATTACATGCGCCAATAAAATGCAGGCGGTATTCGTATTGCCATTCGTACAATTGGGTAACGGGGTTAAGCACTTGTACAGGCGCAGCACCAAAAGGTACGCGGTATATTTCAAAAATACCGTTGCTTAGCACTACATCGTCATTGGGGTCGTGCCAGTTGGGTATATTTAAGGTGCTGTTTGTGTCTCTATTTGCATTGGTTATGGCGGGGGTGGCACCTTCAAACCACATGCGCACATTACTTAAACCACCGCGGGGTACAAGGTTTTGTACCGCAATTTGCCTGTGGTTATAATCATCTACATGGTCTTGGTTATACCCTACCCCAGCGGGGGTAAAGTCGATACGGTTTTGCACTACATTAGCAGCGGGCGGGCGTATGGTTACCCGTATGGGGATATCTATAAAACCATCACGAAGGTATACGTTACGCCCGTCTTCAACACCTATTACTTCTCTGGGGAAAACAATGTTACCAATACGTCGGTTACGTGTATTAAGGCGCAATGTAGCGGTATACGTACCCGGTGCCCAGTACTGCCAGCCATCGGTATAAAAGTTACGCAAACCAATTTGCAAGGGGGTGGGTATTTCTTGCCTCATTTGGCGTACGCAATACGTATGCAAGCCCGATGCTACACAACAACCTACCATTACAGGCTCGCCATCGTCGTCAAAAATAAGGGGTGAGCGTAAAAAGGTGTAGGTGTACATATTTAATTCATCGTCGCGCTCGCGGTCTATACCCGTTTGTACCCTAAAGAAGTTTTGTAGGAATATATTGCTTGGGCCAAGGTTAAAGGCACGTTGAATGGTGGAATAACCCGGTGGCATTGCACCCGGCAAATACGGCGCCACATCAGTAAACGGCAAGGCAAACTCGGGGCGCAGTCCGCGAATGTCTGCATTACCCAAGTTCCTAAACCAAATAGAAGCGGGGGGTATATCGGCAAGGGGTTGCCCGTGGAAAATTTCCCCAAAGTCTATGCGCCGTTCGTTAAACGGGTCGTGGGCTATACTTATGCGCCATCCCAGTTCAAAACGCGGGGGTACAACACCTTGGCGTAAGCGAATATACGCAGCAAAGTGCCAGTCGTTAAATATGCGTAAGTATTCAAAGAAGTCACCAATTATTTCGTTCATTTCTTCGCGCAGGGTTACGTTAATGTATACCGAATCCCCGGGGGCTATGCTGGTGGTAACCGTTGTTTGGCGCATGTTAAGGTTAACAAGGGTGCGCATTGCATCATTGGCTGCATCTAATATTTCTTGTGGGAAATCGGGGTTTAGGTATTCGTCTACGGGTATACGCAAGGGTACACCGCTGGGTGCAAGCAAGTTATACAGAGCATAATCATATGTGTTACCCCCTAGCCCACTTGTACGCAGTTCGTTTAAAAATGCCGTAGAAGGCTCGGTATAGAAACGGTCGGGTTGGTTTTCCTCCCGCACGGTACGCACAAAAATGCCACCCGTGTTAAAGCTGTCTG
Organism: Defluviitaleaceae bacterium; assembly: GCA_009786535.1. Classification (GTDB taxonomy): domain Bacteria; phylum Bacillota; class Clostridia; order Lachnospirales; family WQUN01; genus WQRX01. The sequence continues at coordinate 124,393 of WQRX01000001.1, forward strand.
AAAACGGGCCACCATCAACCATGTAGTAGTCACTTTCATCTAATTGGTGCAACATACGTAATAAACGGTTATTTTCCATTGCGGCAGGCGTTTGCGCGGTAAATGGTCCACGCTGGGTAATGTAGGGCAATACTTCGCCCTTGCCTTCTTCTGCCTCTGCGGAAAAGAAGCGCCGTTCCACACCCGGCTCTAGGTTATCCGGGTCGCTTGGGAATTCGGGTAACAGTACCATTACACGGCCGTAGGGGTAATAATCGCTATAGGTGTAGTTGCCGTATTCATCTAGCACGGGTACTTCCCGCAGGAATACCCACTCACCCCACACACCGTTATATTGCACAATGGGGCGGGCGCGGGGTACGCGGGTAAATGCGTGGGTTACCCCCATAATGGTAAACGTACCGTAGTTGGTTACACGTATTGTACGTACGTCTTCCCTAAAGTCGGTTCTAAAGCCGTGTTCGCGGGGGTTAAAGTCCTCGGCATGTAAATCTATTACATAGTCTTCCATGTAAATTTCAAAGTCGATAAAAATTTCAAATCCACCGGGGTTGCGGATGTACAACCTATCCACATGGTGGCCGGGGGGTAGGAACATAGAGTCTACAGGTATTACGCGTATATTTACTGTGTCAAGCCTGTTGCCATATAAATCAAGGCTACCGTATTCCCCAAGGAAGTCGGTCATATCATCCTCGCCGTAGCCATCTGCCCCTTCAAACAAGCTGGGGAGTACTTGGAAGGCAAGCTGCCCCGGTGGGTATGTCATTTGGGATGCCCACTGGAAGGTGGTAAGGTCGGTAATGGCAAAACCACCCCTGTTATGGATGATAAATCGCGCTTGGTCGCCGATATGGCCGGGTTGTCGGTGGTTAGTATCTGTTACTTGCAGGGGGTTTTCGCTGGCTTCGCTACCGGGCTGGTATACGCCGAAGCTCCAAAGCGAACTTTCAAGGTTACCGTATATATCCCTACTGCCCCAGCTCCATGGTTGTGTGGGGGTGTTGTGTATTACGTTGCCTTCAATGGGGTCAAACTCCAGTTCAAAATGGTGGTTACGCAATTCACCCGCGGTGCCTTGGTGAGGGTCGCTGGCTACGCCTGTGTTGCTGGGTTGTTGTAATACCGAGGTAACAACAATGTCGAAGGGTTCTATCCGCACACGTAGGGGGATAACCATCAGCGGGTCGTCGCTGGTAGATAGGGGGTCCCATATTACTAATTCGTCCCAGAAATAGTGTACATGCATACCCGTTGCCGCATGGGGGAAAGCGTGTTTGTGCGCATCGTGTACATACTCGTTAATAATAGAGAAACCCAGTTGGTTACGCGGCTCTATACGGATGTTGGACACGTTTTGGTCTGCTACGGGGTTAGTACGATGGGTGGTGTATATACCGGGGGTAAGGCGGAACGCGTCCTCTACCCCGTCCCATACCCCGTGCGTACCAAAGTCATACCTAACCCTACCACGGCGATGTTCCACAATGTTTTGCCCCGTTGTGGGTACATTGGGATGCAACTCGGGGTGGAAGTGGGTTAACGCACGGCCGGGGCGTAGCTCGCGTATAATTTCAAAGGGGGTGTGGTCTTGTAAGTGGGCAATTTCTTCTGCACGGTCGTTATGCCAATCTTGTATAAATTGGTTGCGCAGGGTATTTATCATTGCGGCGCGTTCATCGTCTGTTAAACCGTCGAAAACGGGGTCATCATCTGGGGGTATTACAAAGTCATTCATATCTATGGGGGGCATTAGCGCGGGGTCGTTTAATACACGCAATACGGAACGGAACTCCATTTCCAACCTATCCAGTTGAAGGGTGTGGTGCATTTCGTTTGCCATATGCCTGTAATGGGGGAATGCCATATTCCAGAAGTCAAATTGAATAGGCCCTAGGTCTAGGTCGTTAACATTGGGGACGGCGTAGAAGCCCAACTGACGTGTGCCAAAGTCCCATCCCATGCCAAAGTTCCGTCCTATAAATTGCGGTACATCGTAATAACGATGCCCAATATTTACACCGCCTTGGGTGGTATTCCAGTACGTACCCGCAGGTGCATTAGGTAAGTTATGTGTCATATCCCATAAACCTGTACGGGTTGCTTGGCGGGTACGGGGGGTATTCCACTGCCCTAAATGATTGGCAGAAGGCATAGTAAAGCTATGGGTATGCGCGGGCATATTGTCTGCGCCCATTAACACGGCGGTAGGCGCAACAAAGGAAGCGTGTGTATCTTCCAACTCTGCCGAGGTTGTGATGATTAACTGCCGTGGTAAAACTTCAAAGCGCAAATAAACCTCCAGTTCTATACCCTCCGCGCTAATAACGCGGAAAATGTCGGTATGGATACCGGCAGGCAAACCGGGGCGCGGTACAATACGGTAAATACTACGGCTTACAATGACGTTTTCTGTATAGCCGATAACGGGTGGCGGTATAATTTGTGCGGTTGCACAGCTACAACCGTTACATCTGCTACATACCACATGGGGTGCGCATTGGGGGGAGCAACGGTCTGCTACATTGGGCGCAGGTACGCAACAGGGGTTTGCGGGGTCGCAAGTGGGGGGGGGTGTACGGTCACGGCACAATAATTCATCCTCTAAACCACGGCACATGGCGCAGTTAAGGTTTGGACATTCTACGGTAAGACGGGGTGTTTCACACAGGGGTACTTCGCCCGTGCCTGCTTCTATACAAATGCCACATGTCCAACAGGGTGTGACAAGAGCCAAGTACCTTGTACAATTGCTACAGCATACGTCCAGTGTGGGTATGTGTACCGCTTCCCCCGCGGGTATACGTATAAATTGCGACTGGGGTACACGGCTTACGTCACGCCACCAAACAAAGTTGTCGGCAACGGGGGTGTTGGTAAAGTTACCATGGCGTCCCAAGCCCGCAGGTACAAAGCTGTGATGTTGCGCCCTTCGGTTGGTGTCTGTGATACCCCCTGTAATAGGGTTATACAACCCGTGCTGCATCATAAAGGGGGAGTTTGCACCCCTATCAAACGTACCCACTACATTGTAGATGGGGTCGCGACCGGGGTTAATCATTTCTAATAATAATGAAGAAAGTAAACCCTGCGCAGGGGGCGTACCACCCGTTTGCACGTTAATACCGCCGCCCATTTCCATCATAGACCATGTACGATTGGGTATACCACCCGCGCCCTGCCATGTATGGGTGGTATCCAGTGCAGGCAAACCACTATTGCTTGCTGTGCCGGTATCTACAAAACCTTCCTGCATTGCACCATACCCTTCAAAAGACGGCGCAAACGACCATACGGGAATTTGTCGGTCGGGCATGGGGAAAGTGTTGATGGTATCCGAACCATGTATACTGCCATGTATATCACTGGGCACTCTGCCACGGGACAAGTTGTGTACGCCCCACGCATTCATTACTTGTGAGTTGCCCGCAGGCCCCCACGAGCCAAATGTGGCGTTTGTACCACCCCATATACGGGTATTTGCTTCGGGGTTGTCTATATCTGGGGTGGTAATGCTGGGGTCGAGCCTCCAATGCCCCCACAGGTTACCCGCGGGGTTAAGGCGCAAGCCAAGATTGGGATGTACGGTAAAGGACAGGCGTACATCAATGGGGGATTGCCCCACTATGTGTATGCGTAAATAATCTACATACGTACCCGGGGGCAAGCCAAAGCGAGGCATAACGCGCACGTTATACCGCCCGTTACCGCCTACCAAGCTACCAATATAGGACATAACATCCCCACCCAGTTCAAACGGTGCAACGGTTTGTATTAAGTCATGCCCTGCCGTTAAACCGCGGTAAATCATAAAGGGGGAATTATTACCGCCCAGCAAAAATATTTGGGCGTTGGTTAGACGTTGTAAGCTCACGTCCCCTGCGAGTGTTCCTGCTTGGCGCATCATACTAAATTGCGACGTTGGTCCGCCACTGAGCCATTGCAAATGTGTTTCGGGAGTAAATTCGGCAGGGGGTATACCCGGGGGTGCCTCCAAGCCATTGGGAATTACCGCCATTTGCAAACCGTCAAATTCGGTATCGGGTACATTGTTGGTAATATTTACTTGCAAAAAGCCCGTGCGCATACGCCCACCCGCAGGCGCGCTTGCGCCCGCAGGACCCGAGTCATGCCCGTGGGTTAACAGATAATCCTCGTCACGGGGGTTAAATATCCACTCTTGGGGTACAACGGCAATGTTGGCGGGGGTTACGGTAAATTGTACGGGTACGTGCAATTCAAACCCATGCGCACCACGCAGGATAAGGGTATCTGTATGTGTACCCACGGGGCGCCCACCGCGTGGGCGTATCCAAATTTGGTTACGGTCGTAGTGGTAACCCGCTGTGGCAATCCAATTCCTTGTGCCTGTTGTGCGGTCAATATAGTGGGCGGTGGTAAGCTCGCGGGTAATTACAAAGGGGGTATTGGCATACAAAGGGTTAGCTACATTGGCTGCGGTAGTACGGGGGATAAATTCCGGGTGGGTTGGGTCTGCGGCTATGAGGGGATTGGCAAGTACCCATGCATTGTATGCGTTTTCCACGCTTAGCCATGTCATGGTGTTAATGCCCGTAATCGTACCTGTACCGCTTACGTTACGTACAATTACTTGCCTGTGGGCGTTTTCATCGTTTAAGTTAAACCATTGTACCGAGTTACCCGAAGGGGTAATGCCATAACGTGCATTAAACGGCCCACCGCCCATAAAGTCTGCATAACCCAGCGGACGATTAGGGAAAGTGAGAATACCGTCGTTTAAGCCCACGTTAGTTAATGGACAGTTTGCGGAAGTAATAATAGGGCGGTTCGGGTCAAGGGGGAATGGGGGTAAACCTGACGGCGTTACGCGAGGGCAATTACAGTTTGCCAGCATATCCGCAATGGGTTGCATAGCACAACTACAAGAAGAAATAGCCGTACGGCGCCCAAGCGGGGGCGGGCCACTAAGGCTAATGGAAACCCCCGGCGACATGGTGGTAACCTCTACGCGGAAAATGGGTTGCTCTACCGTAAATTCCACAGGGATACGCATAATAAAGGAAGGGTTACCTAATGCATCATTATTGCCCGTAATAATTAAATAGTCCCTATGTGTACCCACGGGCAAGCCGTGGCGGGGTATAACGCGTATATTGGCGCGGTCATTTACGGGGGCTACGTTTGCATGGTTGGGGAAGGCGTTGGCAGCCCCACCGGGTGTACCATAAGGCATAAGCCGTACGGCGGTGGGCCTGTTTGTGTTTTCATCTGTTAGCTGTGTGCCTACACGCAAGCCACGGCTGGTTACCATAAAGGGGGATTCGGTTATATCGTTTGTGCCAAGGTTATTACCATCGGCTACGGTATTGGTCGAGCCTACCCCTACCCTTACGCCTATACTTTCCCAGTGCCATGACAAATCAAACACGGGTAATGTACCCCTGTTAAATATGTTAATTTGCCGTGCGCTTACGCTACGGTCGCGCCTTGTGGCGTTAAAAAAGCTAATGTGGTTATCTAAGAAAGCAAAGTACCCCACATCCTGCGGGAAAACGCGGAACGGCGCGGGGGTAAATGGGAACTCACCCGGCGTACTTGGTCTTGTGGGTAAGGTAGGCGGTGAGGGGTTAATGGGGTTGGTTGGGCTGGGCACATCCAATGTATTGTGTTCAAAACCCGGCCAGCGGTTGGCGTTTGCCGCGGGTAGGCTATCGTCTACCCGTACGTGGAAGTATGGGGTTTCTATAATAATAGAAAGGGGAATTTCTAACCTAAAACCGTTTTCATCCCAAATTACCAATATTTCTTCATAAGGTATTGGCATACCCGTAATTGTATCATGCCGTGCGCGTAATATAGGCGTGGTTACACCAAGCACCAATTCTGTAGCTTGTGTAGGTGCTACCCGTAAATTTGCCCACCACAAGTTATTACCCAAAATGGGGTGGTTAAGCCCAATGTTATCTCCGGTAGTGTCCCCACCTACACTGAACGGGCCTTCACGCAGGGGATGCAAGATATAACGCCGTCCTACAGGGGCTAAGCGCATACCCAACAATACGTTATTTGCACCACGGCTGGGCCCGATGTCTAACCCCCGCGTAAACGAGCGGTTTATATGGAAGTACCTGCCGTTACCGTTAACCGAGTTGGGTACAAGGTTACGGTCAGCATCCAAAAAGTACCACTGCATATCCGCCACAGAGGTATAACGCGATAAGTTAACAAGGTTAATTTGGCGCGAGCCTAGAGGCACGGCGGGGTTAGAGGTATCTTCATTGATTGCACCCTGCCCACGGGGGGGGAATACGATGGACAGTTCAGGGTGGGTAAAGGGGTTATTTTCGTCATGGGATAAATCGTCGTGTTCCAATTCTAACCACTCGTTATCCGCCGTTTGCACGCGAATATGGAAGTCGGGTTCCAGTACATAAAATTCAAGGCGAATGCGCGTTTCAAAACCACCCTGCGCACTACGTAGCCATAAGTAGGCAACGTGGGGGCGCGGGGTTACGCCGTCGGCTTCAAATAAGGGGGGCAAACCTTCCGCAGGGCGTACGCGCAGGTTAATAAATTCCCCCGCTGCTACGCTGGAGGTAAACATACCGCCAATACCCGTAGCGCGCCCCGATTGTATACGTTGCCCTACTTCGGCACGTTCCATTACCACAAAGGGTACAGGGCCGTAGCCTGCTTCTTCCGCGCTTTCGCCGTCATGCCCTTCGGGTAAGCTCCAAATGTACGCATTATCATCGCCGGAAGTACGGAAGGTAATACCGTCGTTACGGTCGCCGGGGCGCAACGCACCCGATGGGTTAGCCAAGCCAATACCGCTAATGGTAAAACCACGGGCGCGACATTCGGCACTTGTACATACAAGGTTATTGGCAGAGCAAGCCGCATCACACCCCGTGCGGTTTTGTATGTCAAACTGCACATATGCCACCGTATTACGCCATGCGGGCGCAGGGGTTAAGGGGCTACCCGTCGCATAGGGGACATTAACCCTACCTACGTTTTGCCCAATAATGTGCGTGTCCACAAAGTAACCCGCCGTACGGGTGGGGAAACGCCAGTTAATTACGGGGTCGCGTAATGCGGGGAGGTTATCTGGGTTGGGTCGCCCAATTTGCCAGTGGTGGTTACCCGCTAACCAGTTTGTATCAATCCTATTGTCAAGGGGGTCGTGGGCGGTGGGCATCATAGCAACGGTGAAAACGTCTACCCTGTTAGGTACAACATAAACGGAAAGGTGGATAAAAGTCTCTAACCCTTCGTTGCTGGTAATTATCAGTTTTTCATGGTGCCAGCCGGGGTATAAGCCCATGCGCGGGTGTATGGTAATAAACGCAAACGGCATAGCCTGCCCCGCAGGACGTACAGGGTTAACGGGGTCACTTACGGTTACAGCGCGTCCCACAGGTGCAATGGACGAGGTAGCACCCAGTACACCTAATGCATTTTCAGTACGCAAGGTGTAATGCACATTAAAGGCAGACCGTATACCATGGTAAAACGCTTGTGCGTTACTGCCCAAACGTACCCCCGTGATGTGGATACCGCCACCCTCCGGGTCACCTAAATTGTAAAAACGGAACTGTGCTGCTTGTGCAGAACCTGTAGCCCCCGCATTAATATTGCCAAAGTGGTGGCGCAACTCATTACCCGTGGGGTTTACGTTAAAGGTTGGGGTTTCCAATGCAGCCATGTTAACGGGAGATTCGCCTAACCCGGGAGGGGTAAAGGGGCTACGTATGGGGTACATAAAATATCGTTGTGGAGTATGACCATGAGGAGGGTCTAGCGTTGCATTACCCCAATAGGGATTGGGTACACCACCCAGTGCGGGTGGCACAGGGAAAATAGGTACGCGGCAACGGGGGGTGGTAATGCGTATGTCATTATCCAAGCTGGCAAGGCGCATGGGTAATGTGTAATGCACTACCCGTGGCCGTGAAGGAGTTTCGGGAATTTCAATACGTAAACGGTGGTAATACGTAAAGAACGGCTGTGGCACATCAAGAGTGGCACGGTTTCCGTTTATTGTAATATTTTCCCACAAAACAGAGGTAGGTGTGGGGGTAGCTGTCCCTGTATGACGTTGCCATTGAAATTGCAACTGCGGTAAACGAGGTACCATTGGATCATGGTTAGCAGGAGGCGCAAGGTACGAGTCTGTAGCCAACCTGGGCGTAAAAAATACAGGGTTAAACAAGGGGAACAACTCCAGCGTAGCCATAGTACCCGCAAAAAAGCGGTTGGGTACATGAGCATAACGCTCTTCCGAAAAGCCCGAAGCCTGTGTCGCCAGTATTACACCGTCGGCTTGCAAGGTGTAGCGGTTAATGGGAGCTAATTCACCTAAACTATAGGCATCGCGTATAACCATAACTTGGTGTGTGCCTACTAAGGAGTTGTCATGCATCCGTGTTTCGTTAGCGGAAAGCACCATTAACCCCAGTGAAGGCAAATGCGCAAATACAAACGGATAATACTCGTCCACCATGCGGGACAACCGTATGGAAGAAATCATAGGCGAGTTAGCAAACGCCCACGCATGTATTTGCTGTGCATCAATTAAATCTATTAAATAAGGTATAAGCTGCTCGTGGGGCCCCGGCCCCATGGTATGCAATCGCGCACTGCCTTCAAACGCGTTGGCAGGAATACGGAACTGCTCTTGCGCGGCAGGTAACCCATCCACATGACGGGGCAACGCAATGGTTGTAAATACATTGCTGTGAGAAAAGGCATGTACGGCAATCGTCCCCAAGTACTGGTGCATGTCTAATGTATGCAGGTTAGGCCAGTTACTGCGGTTTAGTTGCGAAGGGTTTGTCGTACTGGGTGTACCCGATTCAACGCTGGGTAAAATTACGTGGCGGGTAGTACCTACGGGTACAAAAATATACTGATCAAAGGTACAGCCATAATACTCACAATTATCGCCGTCACAATCTTCATGGCAAACGCCGGGTACGAATTGCTCTTGCAATGTACCCGCACCCCCCAATACGGTAACAATCTCTACCTCTTCCGGGAAGGTAAAGCCCTGCCCTGCGGGTGCGGTATTGCGTATTGCACCCCACATACCTGTACCCACATTATTACCTGTATAACCACCGTGTAAGGGGATGGTATCGGTAATAGTAACATTTAAATCGCCGTCAAAATCGGGGCGCATTACTTCTATTTCAATGGCAAGTGAATTGGTGTCGGTATTTATTACTGTTGCGGGAATGCTTGCCATGGGAATTATACCCGACAATACCTCCGCAGGGTCGGTGTGCCATGCAAAGGTGTGATTTTGCAAAGCGGGGTTGTTAAAGGTAACGGTGGGTGTAAAGCGGTGCAAACCGGGCGTACCCGTTTGCATTGTGTTAAACGCGGGGAATTGCGGACTGGTGGGCGAGGGCCATATAGTAGGCCAGTTATAAAGTGCAGGAGTGGTATGCACAGGATGGTTACCTTCGTTCCAATTTAATGAGTACTCCCAATTAGGAGAATACGACCATACACTTGCACCCCAAGCAACGCTTGTACCACCAATATGACCCGAACGGGTTATACCGTCATTAAATATTCCACTGGCATTAGTGACAGCTGGGGTACGTTGCGCGGTAGTGTTTGCACCCAATGTTATCCACGTTACTTGTTGGGGTGCATCTACCCCTTGCTCCGCACCCGTTGCATATAAATGCACCAACGCCATAATTCCCGTTAAACGATTATTAGCAAACGAACCAAGGTCAAACCGTGACATGGTTGCAGGTACGGCACGCCCAAGGCTAGTTGCGGGTGCATTATTTTGCCCCGTTACAAAGTGGTCGCGGTGTCCCGTTACTGCACCCGTTTGGTTTAATATTGTTTCTGGCAAATACAAGCGTTGTATTACATAGTGGGGGCGCCGCACGGTAACGGTAATGGTGGGAGCGGTACCTTCTACATAGTCGCCTGTGGCGCGGCATTCATCTTCACCGTTTACAGGTTCCCAATCCCAGTGCAAATACCGCGTGGTGGGGTATGCATATTCCCAGCGGGCGTTTGCCCCTGTTCCCTGGCCTGTAGCGGGGATAGAGATTACATACCGCGGGTTGGTAAAGTTGGCTTCGAAGACATAGGTGCCGGCGTTTGCGGTTTGGTCTGCCCGTGCGAAGGGCTGCGGGGGCGTGAGAACGGTCCCATCTGCCGCGGCGCGGAAGCCATTGTCCCAGGTTACGGGGAGGTGACGGCGCACAAAACGGTAGCCCGCAGGGGCCGCCGACATACCCGGCGGGAATTCGCCGGGGGCGGTTATCTCCACGTCGCCACTTTCGAGGGCTAATCCGTTGCGTAATAGTATGGTTGCCCAAATGTGACCGGGGCGCACCACATCCCCCAGGGCCACGCCATAATTGAAATATTGACGGGCGAAACAGATGGGATCTTCGGCAGGTGTGTCATGGGGAAGGTTTACCCGGCAGGTGGTTTCGTTCCAAGGTGCTTGGCCGCAGGCGCACATACCCAAGTGAATTTCCACAATGGGGATATGCCTTACGTGTGTATATATAATAGGAAGCGATTGCTCCACTTCTGCGGAATAAAAGGCAAAACGCCGTGGGTCAATTCCTCCCGGCGTGGGGTGAAGCAAATTGACATTCGGGGCAAAGGAATAGGTGTTGGGAGCATTCCCATCGTAAACGAGGGAACCATCTGCCGTGCGCCATGTATGCCCGCCAATCATTTCCAGGGGCAGGAAGTACCAGCCTACCCCGGGGCCATATCCCCGCGCTTCGTCTTCGGGGGTTGCCCATGCTATGGCATCGGCTCCGAATTGGGCTTGGGCTGAAAGGGCCGCGCCGCTTGTCCAAAATCTTTCCACTTGCACACGCAAGGCAGGGGGCACCGGCCAAATGAGGTCGTCCCGTTCTGTTCCGAAGGGAACGCTTTGGTAGATTATCTCATCGGGTTCATCATCTTCACCGAAGGCGACGCGATGTATCCACATGGGTTCGACGGTTACATCGGTGTATTTCTTGGGGGGGGATTCCCATTGCAAACGCCAGTCGTATATGTCCCATGTTCCCCACACATCAGATTCAATGAAAATTGTACGGGTAATGCGCTGCACCACATCGTCGGTGGGCACCGCCGCAAAAACATATACGCCGGGACGTGTGTAATCGAAATTATCGGGAACGTTCCCATTTACTGCCCAATAAATGTCGTTGGGGGATATCCATGTAAACTCTGTGCCCAGCTCTAAGAAGATGCGCACATTGGTTGCCAACAACGGAGGCCCTACATCGTTGGGATTGTTTACTAATGCATGTAAGGGAAGCCTATCCGGTAATTGACTTAGAACTTCATCAACGGGGGTTCCGTATAAAACGGAGATTAGGGGGTCAACCGTGTCATAATCGAAGTCTAAATATCTAAACTCCGGGAAGTCGATAATCCGCACAACGGGGGGCAAGCCTGTGCCGGTTGCGACATCAAATGACTCGTAAGCGCCCGGGGCGCCCACACCAATAATTTGCACATCGGTATGCCAATGGATTTGGGTTGCAACGTTTGGCGAGGCAGTCTCCGGGAGCGCTCCCTCTGAAATTAACGTGGTTGTGCTTAAATTGCTTTGTGCGTATGCCAGCATATCGGCTGCATTCACCACCGGGATAAAACCATAGGCTTCATTCACTGCCACAGTCGGGTGGACTGCCAGGAAGGGCTGCAAGGCCGGAGAATTTACATCCACATAGTCGGGTGGGTTGGGCGGGAACTGCCACAACCATGCGGCGGGGCTGCTGGCGTTTTCATAATTCACCCACACATTTGCGGCGGCTACATTGTCAGCGGCAAATCGTAAAGGTATGGGAACGTTTTCATAAATAACGACATCCCTGTTTAAGCCGCCGAATACAGTGGCTCGGCCTTCAACTTCTCGTGGCAAGTTAAGGCTGCGCCGCATCACGCCATAGTAAAGGACTTCGCTGTTCCCTATCCACAGGGGGTGCAGCTCCATGATGGTAAGGGCCGGAGGTTCCATGGTGAAGGTTATCGTTGGGAATGTATTCGCGCCACTTACCCCTTCCAGGAAGTCGGGGGTTCCTTCGCAATTACTATCTGCAAATACGCCACGCAAGGTTTGTGCCCCAACGTAACGTGGGTTGAAGGGGGTTGTGCCGTCCAGGGTCATTCCATTCCAAGTTACATCCAGCCAGCGGTATACCAGTATGCGGGGTGGATTGATGTTGTATAGGCTTGGGTCTGCGGGGGGATTGTCTACTATGGTATCTGTTGCGCGCAGGCTGTTTTCACGTACCCACATCTGTACACGCACTTGCCTTGGAAGGCGGATGTATTCATTATCGTTGTTTTGCGCGGCTAACAATTCCGCAAAGGTTGTTCCGTAGGGGAGCGTTCCCATGTCAATGACGGGGGAAACATTCTCTGCCCGTACATGGGTATCACTGATGGGGATATAGTGCACAGTAACGCTAAAGTTCCCTGCATCGGCAATGCCGTTTTCTTGCTCGGCAGGACGGGGCGTGCCGTCCGCTTCAAGCACAATGTCAGTATTCACAATGGGCGTTAGTAAATAGGTATCGGGTATAAGCGCAGTCCCCGCAGTCATTGCCGCGGGCGATGTCCACCCCGTAATTTCCACCCAGTGTACAAATGCGTTGGCCGGGGTGCTATAGCGCTGTACTGTTACCGCAATGTGGGTGGGTAATATCTCTTCCACATCTGTGCCGGTGGTGAGGTAGGGCATGTGTCTTGTGTCGCTTGCGGGTACAAAGGCTCCGCCTGCATCACGGGTATAGAAGCTGCCAAACTCTGTAATGATAACCGGGCGTACTGTTATTGATGCGATTGTTCTTTCTGCTTCTGTTACGTCAATGGCTACGCTGTATGGTAGTAGGGGTCTGTTTGTTACTAAGGACTCGGTATTGCGTATCGCAACCAGGTTCTCGGGGTTTAGCATTACCGCGAATGGGAACGTTCCCACCGTAAAGCGCTCCGTATTGTTAAAAGTGTTTACTTGGTCAATATTCCAGAAGAAATGGCTTGCCGTTTCGCTTAACGTTATGGGTACGTTCTCTGCCACTCGTGTGGTAAGCCCGTCGTCTGCATACACATTCACAAATGCTCCGATGGTTTGCAATAGCAGTCTATTACTATCCCCATCTACCGTTGGCGTACCAAAAGGCACACTCACGTTGGGAACGGTTCCAAACCCTGTAATCACAAAGCGCGGCAGTCCAATTTCAATTACAACATCGGGCATAGGCAAGCCCGCAAAATCGCTATCCCCTACTTCATCGGGCAGGCTTAACTCGTTTGCAGTAATTGCCGCATTTACGGCAGCCTCCAAGTCATTCCATAGCGCCTCTCCCCACGATGGGAAGCCCGTCCACGCACTTTCACTATGCGCACGCACACCGTCAACTTCAAGTGTAGGTGTAAAATGCTGCATACGCTCACTCGTGGTACTTGGTCGACCATTGAGCGGGTAATTGTCATTCCCCCATGCGAAACTAATATCAACGTCCGCAGAAAAGGTATTCCCCTCAACCGTTGGCCACATGTTGGTTATCGCAAAATCGGCACGTACATGCTGGGGCACCGTCCAGTCTTGCAGACCTGCAGTCGCCATATTTCCGCTATCCAGCCAGTCAATTACCGTACCTTCTGCCGTCCCATAGGGAACGCTCCCCACTTGTGGGGGAGATACTTCCCACGGCGCATTGATGCTGAGCCAATGCAGGTTATTAATCGCAAATTCGGGTTCGTCGATGGTGACGGTTACGGTGGGGATAAGGGTGCCAATATCTGTTGTTACTTGCGATACGTCAACCATGGAAGGATTAACTTGGTTCGCGATTTCTGTGTAGCCCCCATGGTTTAGCGCTGCGATTAACAACGCCGTTATCATATCGGCTATGTCCTCTGGTGTGCCATTCAGCCCATGCGTAAATGCATGGTTTGCCCGTGGGATTATGCCATTGGTCGGATAAGTTGTCGAATGCCAATTTGCGGGAATATGAATGGTCAACACTGTATCGGATTCAACCATACCGCCAAAACCGTCGTCGTAATACATGCGCATGTCCACGTCTAAATAATTCGGCAATCCAACAAGGACCCAGTCATAAGGCGTCCCAAAGGTTACATCCAACTCGGCATTATCGGTACTCGCCTCAAAAACAGTGCCTGTAAAAATTGGCGGTCTGGCCATGTCATTGTCCGGGCGTTGCGCCCAATTCCAGCCACTTTGCAAACGCACATCGGTAACCACAAAAGCCGCAGGTGTTGTGGCAAAGGGCATGGGAAACGGCAACGGAATAGGCGTGGCTACCAATGGCGGTAACATGGGCGGCGCTAATGCAGGTGGGCTGGTGGTTGTCACAGGTGGCGCAGTGCCGTCGGTTGGGGGCAACGCTACCACCGGGGCATCTCCATCGGGAGCGATACCATCCGCGTCATTACTGGGCCCTTCGCCCTGTGCATCCTCATTGATGCATGTGCCACTTGCATCTTCACATTGGCACTTTTCTGTTTCATCACCCTCTTTATCTTCATCATTTTGCGTTTCATTTTCGTTGCGTTTTGATTCACGGTCATCTTCGCATTTTTCATTGCAACAATTGCATGGGAGCGTTCCCGCTTCGCCTTCATTTTCTCCACCCACCTCTGGGAACGTTCCCAGCGCAGGGGGAGAGGTGGTTCGGCCGGCATCATTAACCACGGTATCGTCTATATTATTTTCCGCAACATGCAAAGAAGGCCCAAAATGAGCCGCTTGTACCGGAATCACGGGCATAATTGACGATAAAAACATGATTATCGCCAACCAAAACGCAATGATTCGTTTACCATTTCTATGTTCGTGACCACCCATTGGACAGCCCTCAATTCAAGAGAAAAACCTGCGCACATTATAGCAAAAAACGCGCCTCTTGCATAGCTACAAAAACGATATTTGGGCTGGTATTTTTTACATTCTTTTTACATTTATCACACATAGAAGCAGTATATCGTTTGTGCTATATCCAGTAATGGAACGCTGATTTTTGCATAAAAAAAGCAGCTTTGCTATCAAGCAAAACTACTTTATACCACTCCGCCTCGACCAGGATTCGAACCAGGAACCTACCGGTTAACAGCCGGTTGCTCTGCCGTTGAGCTATCAAGGCATATTACATTACTTTCCTACAAGTAAGCCGCGCCCAACTAAGGCACGGCGCACACATTAAAAACTAAACACAGAGAAGGAAAGCGAAGCCAAGAAACAGCGTTTCCTGTATAGTTCAAACGACCAGTGGGTTAGCTAGTAACCCTTGCCGAGTTC
>WQRX01000002.1 GCA_009786535.1 Defluviitaleaceae bacterium
CACTTTTTTCCTCTTTCACGCTTTTCCTCACATTTTTTTCCAAAATCAAAAATTTTACCCCCAGTCGATTGCTCGATTGGGGGTTTGTCTTCGCTCTGAAAGGAACTGTCCTAGACAGTTCCTTTTTTAATGTCGTTGGTTTTCCCTATTCGAAGAACTTTACTTCGCCGCTGGCAAAATCGTAGTACGCACCTACTACCATCGTGTTTTGTTTTTGAATGATGGGGTTGTCTTTTACGTTTTTAACAACGGTTTCTACATTGGCTTTGTACGCAGCAAGCTTGTCGCCACAGCCGGCAATGCCGGGTTTAAGGTTTTCGATAACGCCGTGCAGTTTTTCGGGCAGACCTTCGGCTTTATCAAATGCGGCATTTACCGCACCGCAAGCAGAGTGACCAATAACAACGGCTAAGGGTGCGCCAAGTACGGCGGTGGCAAATTCCATTGAGCCAAGCTCTACGTCGGTAGCAAAGTTGCCCGCGTTACGTAATACGAACAGGTCGCCAATTTTTGTGTCGAAGAAAATTTCGGGTGAGCAACGGGAATCCGCACAGGTAAGAACGATGGCGAAGGGCTTTTGGGTGTCCACAGTTTCTTTGCGGTCTTTGGTGTCGTCTTTAGCAGTGGGTGCGCCGTCGATGAAGCGCTTGTTGCCGTCCTTGAGGGCCTGAAGGGCTACCTTCGGGTCGGTGATTGGGGTTACTTGGGAACTTCTCATGGTAAATCTCTCCTTTTTCGTCCTATGATATGGACTAACGCATAGTCCTTGGTGCTTTGGTAAACTCGGCAAATTCGCTGATAAGAGAAAGCGATTCGTCGTCTGCCTTTACGGCTTTTATTTTTTTAACGGCGTTTTCTACCACCATTTCGAACACTTTTTTACCCAGCTCGGGCGTTGCGGCTGTATGGTCGCCTGCGTAATGATTGGGAAAGCCGGCGTACCAGTTATAGCCTGTGAATAAATTTTCCTTTTTGATATCGGCTAAACGCTGGCGGTCTACGCCTTCTGCGGGGTCTTGTGCTTCATTTTTAATCAATTTGGGCTGCAGATACATCATTAATGCCGTTTCTGCCAAGCCTGCGTGCTGTCCCAGGTCTTGCACCCCTGCGGTTTGCTGCACTTCTTTGCGCTGTACAGATGTAAGCTCAACGGCTTGCCCCGTGTACACCGCATAATTGCGGTTAAGGCGCGGCATCTCCTGCGCGAAAAAGGGCAAGAAGTGATTGTTACCGCCGTGTCCGCTAAGTATCATAATTTTTTGTATGCCGTTGCGGGCAATTTCATCACACATGGCAAGCAGCGTTTCCATCATCATCTCGTGAGAAACGGCAATCGTGCCCGGGTAGTGCCGCGCTTCCGCAATTTGCCCAAAGAAATAGTACGGGAAAACAATGGCGGGTTCAATTTCCGCCGCCGCTTTACAAATGGCGGTAGAAGTGTACATATCCGTACCCAGCGGCAAATGGTTACCGTGCTTTTCCAACACGCCGATGGGGATAACGCATACGCCGTTTTTAGCGGCAAGTTCAAATTGCTGTGTGGTAAGTTGTTCCCAAAGCATGACGCATCCCTCTGTTTTGTTGTACTATTTTAGAAATGCTTCTACTATTTCGGGGTATGCCCATTTCATTTCTTTACGGTCGAGCAGACCAAACTTTTCCCAGCGGTCGGGACCTTCTACGCGTCCGTTGTCCCACCAAATGCAGGGGACACCGTGCTTGCGCGCGGTTTTTGCGTAATATTTTGCCCACAACACGCGGTCTTGGATATTTTCGCCGCGTTTACGTGCGCCCATTTCGCCCAAAATTACAGGAATATTTTTGCTTAAAAAGTATTTGTCGATATCGGCAAATAGCCGGTCGATATCCGTTTCCATTTCGGGCTTCCACTCATGATGGGCGTAGTCGTTACTAAGCGCGAAATTATAGGGCGTGTAGGCGTGTACACTTACAATTATATTGGCATCGCCCGAAGGGACGTACCCTTGCATAGCCTCCTCCGCACTGCTTGCGGCATACAGCGGTACCATTAGCTTGCGCGTTGCGTTGTTGCCGCCCGTTGCGCGCACGGCTTTGATAAAATCGTGCCCTAATTTTGCTACAACCTCGCGCCCTTCGGCGTCGCCGCCGTTCCACTCCACTTCCGTGCCTTCTTTGCGCGGTTCGTTCATGGCTTCGAAGATGAGTTTTTCGTTAGAGATATTTTTAAAATAATTGGCGATTTGCGTCCATACGGCTTGTAATTTTTCACTTGCCGCCGGGTAGTTTTCGTGTGATGGGAAGTGCCAATCTTCGTGATGCAAATTAAGAATTACAGTCATGTTATTTTCGAAGCCGTAGCCCATTATTTCCTGCACACGCCGGATGAAATCCTCCCGAATTTTAAACGCGGGTGCTTCACCGATAAAATCCGCCCACGACACAGGCAAGCGAAAAACGGTGAAGCCCGCGTCGGCTACCATTTTTACCATTTCCGGCGTGGTTACGGGATTTTGCCACGCCGTTTCTTGTTCTTGCGGGGTTAAATTGTCAAGCTTGTCTTTTGCAATGTGGGCATCTAAGGTATCGCCCAAATTCCAACCAAATCCAAGGGTTTTTACATATTCCGTTACGGTCATTATAGAATTACCTCTACGCTGTTTTTGTCTTTTAAATTGGCGGCGGGCAAATAGTTGTCGTTTAGGGCTTCGCCGTTTAACGTTACTTTTGGCGTACCGCCTTCTTTACCGCCGGGATTTTTAACCGTAATTTCTAATACTTTGTCACGGAAAATTTTGGTCATGGTAAATTCCTTCCATTCGCCGGGGATAGCGGGCGCTAGGCGCAGTCCGTCCGGGTCGGGACGCAAACCAAGAATGCCTTCTACACAGCCCACCATTACGGTGCTTGCCGTACCCGTTAGCCAGTGTACGTGGCTGCGCCCTTCGTTGGGGCTGTCTATGCTTTCCGTAAATTGTGAGTAAACATATGGTTCTATCTTGCGAATTTCTGCGATTTCGTTTTGTGCAGCGGGGCAACTTTCGAGATAATATTCGTAGGCACGATTTCCGCGTCCAAGCAACGCCTCTGCAAGAATAATCCAGCCCTGCGTATGCAAGAAAATACCGCCGTTTTCCTTTGTGGACGGGTTAAAGAGCAGTGCAAGCGCACCATCAAAAGCATGTTTTACATACGATGGGTCCATAATACGCACGCCATAGGGGGTATTTAGGCGGCTGTGTACTGTATCGAGAATCAACTTGCCCCGCGCTTCGTCCACATAACCCGAAATAACCGCCCACGATTGGGGGTTTAGCCACATATTTGCCTCAGGGTCCTTTGCCGCGCCGATAATTACATCTTTATCGGTGATGCCGCGTACAAAACGGTCATTATCCCAGCATTTTTCTTCGATAATTTTGCCGTACTTTGTTTTCTTTTCCTCGTATTCTGCGGGGCTTTCGCCGCGCTTTCTCGCAAAGCGTGCGAGGATTTCCAAAGAATAATAGAATTGCAACGCCACAAAAACGGAAATGCCCTGTGCGCCCATGCGCAAGCAGTCGTTCCAGTCTGCATGTAAGCCCGCGGGCAAGCCGTGAATACCAAGATGATTTTCGGTAAATTCGATGGCTTTGCGCAGGTGGTTGTACACCGTGTCCTCGCCTTTGTCCGCGTAGGGTACGACTTCATCTAAGAACGCCATGTCCCCCGTTTCGGCAATATACTTCCAAACGGTGGGGAATACCCACATCATATCATCTGCACGATAGGAGGGATGCCCCGTAGATTCGCGATAGCTGGCTTGGTCGGGTGTATCCTCTTTGCCCGGCGTATGCGTGTAGCGCACCAGCGGAAGCCCCGCGCCGTGGTGTACCTGTGCAGATATCATAAAAATCAATTTTTCCCGTGCTTCTTTGGGGTCAAGATGGATAATGCCCTGAATATCCTGCACCGTGTCGCGATAGCCGTAGCCGTTGCGTTGCCCGCAATACGCCAAAGAAGCGGCTCGCGACCAGTAAAATGTAATAAAGCAGTTGTACGCGTTCCACGTGTTAATCATGTGGTTAAAGCGCTCGTCGGGGGTTTTTACTACCAGATTGGTAAACTTGCCATGCCAGTAGGTTTTTAAGGCATTTATCTCATTTTCCGGCGTAGATTGATTTGCATAGCGCGCTTGAATTTTCTTAAATTCTGCGTCTTGCTTTTCGCCTAAAATAAAGGTGAATGTCTTGGTTTCGCCCGCGTTTAATTCAAATGCCGTATGCAGCGCACCGCAAGAATTTCCGTTATAATTCAAATCGTTATTAAAGCGCCCGTTTACCACGCCTTGCGGGTTGCCGTAGCCGCTGTAGTCGGCAAGGAATTTTTCACGGTCGCCGCAGTAACTGGTTACATCTGCCCCGGCAAGCCCAAAATAGCGCGTCTTGGGTGCATATTTATAAAATGCCTGGAAATTTTCGTTAATAATTTGGCGGATAAAATTATTTTCATACTCCGTTTTTGTAATAAATTGCGTATACTGCAGGTTTACTTGGTCTTGCTCATAGTGCGGCTCGTTCGTAAATTCTGCATAGCCGAAGGCAGAAATTTTACGCGCTTCGTCAGAGATATTTGTCACCTGTACATGCCATATTTCGTGGGATTCTTCATGCGGAACATAATAGTCCACTACAGACTTAATGCCCTTATATTCTGCCGTAAGCCGAGTATAGCCCGTGCCGTGGCGGCACTCACTTTTATATACGTCCATGGGCTTACCCACAGGCTGCCATGACGCCGACCAAAAATCGCCGTCATTATCGTCCCGCAAGTAAATGTAGCGCCCCGGTTTATCCTGCTCATTAAAGCGGTAGCGAAGCACGCGCCCTGCTGCGCCGCTTTTTACAAAGCTGTAGCCGCCTGCGTTATTGGTAACAATTGCTCCGTACTCCGGCGAGCCTAAGTAGTTTGCCCATGGTGCCGGTGTATTGGGTTTAGTAATCACGTACTCGCGCGCCGCGCCGTCAAAATGCCCGTATTGCATAATTTCCCTCCGTCAAATGCACGCACTGTGCAATATGTCTAAGATGTTTCCTTTTAAAGGCAGTATATCACAGCATTATTAACAAAGGAATAGGAAATTGCAAATTTTTTTTATAAACTATTAACAATTGTGCTTGCACCTATGTATACAAAAAATCCAAACGCGGGCGGTTCGTATTCACACCGTTGTTTGGATTTTTTGCGGCTGTACCGCTTTGCACTTTCTATTCGGTTTGTGACGGGCTTCATTTCGCCCCATGTGCCGCGTTGCCGAGCGTACCATTCCCTTTGCTTCCGCTTAGATTGTTTTTCCAGCGGAATAAATTTCTGCTTCATGGGAAACATCCCCTTTCAATAGATATAGCGGAATTATATCACATTTTATATCCCATTCGCAAATGTTGATTTACCGCCTTCATGTCGTATAACAAGCCTTCCGCTTCGCAGGTTTGGCCAAATATTTCACATGCTTTCTTTGCATACGGCGATTGACAGCGGTAGCGTTGGTCGTATCGCTTTTTATATTTTTCCGAAATGTATTGGAAGTGCTTATCAACTTCGGTGTAGAAATAATCCCGCTGTATATCCGCAAGAGTAACGGACGGGGAAATATAGGCATATTTTGCGCCATGAAGTGCCGCCATTTTTACCAATTCGCGTATATTTTCCGGCGTATCGGTGATGAAGGGAAGTACGGGGTCAATCAATAAGCCCGCGGGAATACCTGCGTTGGATAACGCTTTTATAGCGGCAAACCGCACCGATGTACTTGGTACATGGGGTTCGACTTTCTGCGCCAATGCATTGTCCGCGCAGGTAATAGAAAAATTAACGGAAACGGGCGCATTTTGTTGGATATCGGTTAAAATATCCATATCGCGTATGACCAAGTTGCTTTTTGTGATTATGGTTATGCCAAATTCGAATGCATTTAGCAATTCCAAGGCATTACGGGTTATTTTTAACTCTTTTTCCAGCGGATTATACGCGTCGGAAACGCCGCCCGTTAGCACTACGCCTCGTTTTACTTTTCGACGCAGGTCATTTCTTACAATTTCCAGCGCATTTTCTTTAGGGCGTATGGCGGAAAAATCCGCCGTTTTCTCATAATATGTACTGCGGGCATAGCAATAAATACAGCCAAAACTGCACCCGCGGTATAGATTCATCACATATTCGGCTTGCAGATAATCCCGCCCCGGACCTCCGTTGGTGACAATGGTCATTTACTACCACCCGTGCGCCCGCCCGAATGCATCGCGCAGTACCAACCTATCCTCGTCGTCGCGTCTTCCGTCCTCATTTTCCATACCTCGGCGGCGGGTGACATAGTGGTAAGCCGCTTCTGCGGCGGCGTGGGGCAGTACGTCCTCTGTCATTGGGTCAAACAAGCGCAAGGTGTAGCCCTTGGGGGTAAGCTTATTCCACGTCATTTGAAGAAATTGATGCAACGCCGCCTTGCTCATGCGGTAGCCGTAGCCGCGCTCTGCATGGGTTTCGTTTATACTGGCTTCGGCAGAAGAAATATAGAATAACCGCTTCCCCTGCCCCGCATCCAATTGCGGGAGAAAACGCTCTAACAAAGCCATAGAAACAAGCACATTTTCACGTAACGTTTGCTCAATAACATCGGCATTAATACCCCCCGTAAGCGTAAAGGTATCTTCTTCGTTATATTTGTCGGTTGTATCCAGCAAATATTCAATGGGTTCGTTAAAATCGCTTGGCAAATCGCTTGCAGAATGCACATGATACCCTTCCCGCGTAAAAACCGCTGCAAGGGCTTTTTCAAAATCGGTTTCCTTTGCTGCTATTACTATATTTTTCATACGTTCTTCTCCTTACCACGGCCATTCATAGCCATTATAATCTACCATTACCAAGCGATGTTCGTCACCTAGGTTTTTATCGAAATACTTTGCCGCAATTTCTCCAATAAAATCGGGGTCGTACAGCGCGGTTTCGCTTAGAGAGCCGTCCGGCGCGCGTTTTTTCATCCACCCGGGGTGGAACAGCCGAAATGTGTATCCCTTGGGGTGCAAATAATTATGCATAATACGTATACCCATATTCATGGCAGCCTTACTCATTGGATATGGGTACGGGCTGTCGTGCCTGTGCTGCATAAGTGTAATGCACGCCACCTCACTCGATACAAAGCACAGCCTTTTTTCTTTACTTTTCTCTAAAAGCGGCATAAATTTTTCCACCAAAAGCAAGGGCCCAAGGGCGTTTACGCGAAACGAATCCCAAACCTGCTCTAATTCCATGGGCGGCTCATACAATTTGCATTTTACATCGCCCATTAGCGCCGCGTTAGAGATAAGCATGTCCAAATGGTCTGTAGTGCGTATAATGGCTTGCACTGCTTCATTAATACTGTCTTCACAGCCTACGTCCAGCCATAGAATATGCAGGCTTGTATTTTGGGCTTGCAAATCCTCCAACAATGTGAAATCTTCCATAAATTTACCTGCAAAAACCGTCCACCCGCGCTGTAAATATTCTTTGCACAGCGAAAGCCCAAGTCCGCGGTCTGCGCCTGTGATAAGTACATTAGGCATAATAGCCTCCATATTATTAAAAATTTGTCAAATGATAACACGCTTGCAAATAAATTTGCAATACTTATTACATTACTTATCCCTCACAAAGCGTTCAAGATACGTATTTAACACTTTTATATCTATCGGCTTTGTCATAAATCCGGAGAATCCATTTTTCATAAACATTTCGTCCTGCCCTTTTATGGCGTTTGCTGTTAGCGCTACAATGGGTTTTTTGTATCCCATTTCCCGCAGAATTTTTACCACTTCAATTCCATCCATTTCAGGCATCATATAATCAAGAAAAATAACGTCATATACCAAGCCTTGTTTTATTTTTTCGATTACCTGCTGCCCGCATTCGCACAATTCTACCGTAAGCCCAAACGAATCCAGCATGGCTTCGGCTACGTATAAATTCATGTCGATATCGTCCACCACCAGCACACGCCCTTGTGGCATTTGCGTAGGTATAAACTCTAGGTCTTTTGCCGTCATTCCTACAAATAATTCATGCTTCTCTAAGCTTTGTGCCATTTCGGGACCAATCACTTCTGTACCCACCACTTCTTGCGGTATTTTTACCGTTACATGCGTGCCTTTTCCTGCTTCGCTTTGCAAATCAAATTCCGCATTCATCATACGCGTTAAGCTGCGCACAATGGGAATGCCCAAGCCCGTACCGCTTACAAAGGGCTTTTCTTGTTCATGCAGTCGTACATATTCATCGTTTAACGACTGTTTTTGCGCTTCGGTCATGCCAAGTCCTGTATCTTTTATTGAAATTTCTAATAATACAAAGTCCTCTTTTTGATAGGTGCATTGCAATGAAAAATAAATTTCCCCTTCTTCGGTGTATTTGAATGCATTTGTTAGCAAATTGCCAATAATTTGTCGTATTCTTAAAGCATCGCCTATCATTTTTGCCGGCAAATTTTCAGCAATATGCGTGTGCAAAACTATGTCCTTTTGCCCTGCATAAATCGTATGCATTTGCCCTATGTCGCTTACAATCGCCGCCAACTCATACTCGTTATTAATTAAATACATTTTACCCGATTCAACCTTAGAAAAATCCAGTATGTCGTTTACAATATTTAATAATAGCCTAGAAGACTCATATATTTTTAAAAAAGCTTCCTCTGTTTGTGCGGGCATATCTTGGTTGCGCAATTGCATTTCTGATATGCCTAAGACGGCAGAAATGGGAGTGCGAATTTCATGGCTCATACGGGCTAAAAATCTGCTTTTCGCTTTATTGCTTTCATCTGATTCTATTGCCGCTTTAATCGGGCGCGAATCCAAGCTATATACAATAATCATAGCACCGCCCTGATGTGCTACGTGTACCCACGTCGCTTCGCTGGGCAGCGCTTCGCCGTTTGGCAATTTAAATACCCATTCGCTGCGGGATTTACCTTTTTTTACGGCTATTTTTATCATTTCATCGTTTAAATCCTTTGCCGTTTTTCCACAGGGCTGTATAGGCATAGAAAAATCAAAAAAACGTTTCGCAAACACAGCCTTACTGGGAACGCCCAACGCGTCCATCATTTTTTTATTGCAGTCCAGCAAATTGTTTTCTGCGTCCCAATATTCAATAAAAACGGGAGCGTTATCTATTAATTTTTGCGTTAATTCCATAGCTTGGTGCTTACGTTCCGCCGCTATGCGCTCTTGCGTTAGCGATGCGCGGTTAAAAAGCGTTGTAAACATAAGTCCCACAGAGTGAAACATATCCATTTCATCTTTAGAATATGTTTTTTTGTTTCTGCAATCATCTACGCTAAAAAAACCAATAAATTCTTGATTTAAAAATAACGGAAGGCATACAATAGATACCATTTCGTAGTACCCTAAAAAAGCCGCATCCCTTTCCGATAACAGAGAAACGGGCGAATTTATAGGAATGCGCTGCATAAACATTTCATACCATTCGGGCAGGTGCCGATAGGGGAAACGCAAGCCCAACGGCACTTCCATTTTTTGCTTGCCGACTTCGCTTAACCATTCATACCGCATGGCAAAATGCAGTTCACCGTCAATCATTTCGTTACGCCATATTTGCACGCGGTCAGCGTCTACGCATTTGCCCACAATTTCCATACCCGACATTATTGCGGTTAATGTATCCGCTTCGTTGGCGGTTAGCAGTACTTCTGCCACCTTATTAACGGTACTTAGTAATTTTTCACGATTTACCAGCGTGCTATATACCTTGGACTCGCTACATTTAATGCATTTTACATTTTCCATAAAAAAGAATTCCTTTCAATGCAGTTGTACTATGTATAGCATACCACAAAAACCCTTGAAAATTACAACCTATTTAGGTAAACTCCAAGCAATTAAATTACGCATGGGAGGAATATATTGTATGAAATTTTCGGACGGCTATTGGCTTATGCAATCAGGTGTTACCGCATTTTCCTGCACCGACATACGCGATATACGCATTGAAGAAAAGAAAGTAACGCTTTACATCACACCGTGGAAGATTTTTAACCGCGGGCAAACGCTGGACGGACCACTATTTACCATGTACATTACCGCCCCGCGCGAGGGTATTTTACATGTGGAAACGCACCACCACATGGGGGGCAAAAAACGCAACCCCGAAGCGTTTCCCCTTTTCACCGCCCCTGCGCCGCTAACTGTGGAAAAAACGGATAAATACATTAAAATAAGCACCGGAAAACTGACCGCAACGCTGCACCGCGACACCTTCCGCTTACAGTACCATTGGAATGGAAAATTACTGACAGAAAGTGAACCGCGCTCGCTTGCTTACCTTACCACCAACGACGGTCCGCATTGGCGCGAGCGCTTGCTCACCAGCGTTAATGAAAAATACTACGGCTTTGGCGAACGATTTACCCCCTTTGTAAAAAACGGACAAGTCATTGATATTTGGAACGAGGACGGCGGTACGGCAAGCGAACAGGCATATAAAAATATCCCGTTTTGCCTGTCTAACCGCGGGTACGGCGTTTTTGTAAACCACCCCGAAAAGGTAAGCTACGAGGTCAACTCCGAGGCAGTAGGCAAGATGCAGTTCTCTGTACCCGGGGAAGCGTTGCGCTACATGATTATTGGCGGTGACAAGTTGACCGATGTATTGCAGCGTTATACCGCGCTTACGGGGCGACCTGCCCTTCCCCCTGCGTGGAGCTATGGGCTGTGGCTTTCTACGTCATTTACCACCAATTATAATGAAGAAACGGTAAACGAATTTATCGACGGCATGTTTGAGCGCGATATTCCGCTAAGCGTTTTCCATTTTGACTGCTTTTGGATGAAGGAGTACCAGTGGTGCAATTTTGCGTGGGATACGGACTGCTTCCCGGACCCGCCGGGAATGCTCAAGCGTTTAAAAGCAAAGGGCTTAAAAATTTGCGTATGGATTAATCCTTACATTGGACAGAAATCCCCTCTCTTTGCAGAAGCGGCGGAAAAAGGCTACTTGTTAAAACGCGAAAACGGCGATGTGTGGCAGTGGAATAAATGGCAACCGGGCATGGGGCTTGTGGACTTTACCAACCCCGATGCGTGTACATGGTATCAGCATTTTCTGCGTCGTTTAATGGACGAGGGTGTAGATTGCTTTAAGACCGACTTTGGCGAGCGAATTCCAACGGACTGCACTTATTTCGACGGCAGCGACCCGTTTAAGATGCATAATTTCTACACACAGCAGTTTAACGAATGCGTGTTTAACGTACTTCGCGAGGTTAAAGGCGAAGGCGAGGCGGTGCTTTTTGCCCGCAGTGCTACGGCGGGGGGGCAACAATTTCCCGTACACTGGGGCGGAGATTGTGATTCAAATTACATTGCTATGGCAGAAAGCCTGCGCGGTGGGTTGTCCCTTACCTCTTGCGGCTTCGGGTTTTGGAGCCACGATATCGGCGGATTTGAAAATACCGCAACCCCCGATGTGTATAAACGCTGGGTAGCCTTTGGGCTTTTTTCGTCCCATTCGCGTTTACATGGCAGCATTTCCTACCGCGTGCCGTGGCTCTTCGATGATGAGGCAAACGACGTGCTGCGTTTCTTCACCAAGAAGAAAAACGCGTTAATGCCCTACATCTACGCACAAGCCATGCTTACGCATGAAAGCGGCATTCCTATGATGCGCCCCATGTTCCTTACCCACCCCGATGACCCCGCCTGCGGCTATCTTGACATGCAGTACATGTTTGGCGAAAACATTCTTGTTGCACCCATTTTTAACGAAGAGGGCACGACCGCTACCTACCTGCCCGATGAAAGCGGTGCATGGACAAACCTGCTCACGGGCGAAAAACGCGCAGGCGGACGGTACATTACCGAGTTGCACGACTATTTCTCTCTTGGGCTGTGGGTAAAGCCAAATTCGATTATCGCCATGGGCGCGGATGAAAATGTGGTATACGACTACGCCCAAAGCCCCACTCTTCATGTATACGAACTCACCGACCGCGCCGAAGCAAAAATTTACAGCGGCACAACGGGCGACCATGAAGTAAAAATCCGTGTTCTGTTGGAACGCATTGGCGCAGACATAAAAATGACCGCAAACGCAACTCACAACGGGTTTGATATTATGCACCGCGGCAAAAAAATAACCGTCCCCGCAGGGTGTGCAGAAATGGTATTTTCGGCGGGGTAAAAAATGAATTCATAATAAAAAGCAAAAGTTGCGGACAAAATTACCGCAACTTTTTTATTGGAATAAAATGTTAGTCAAAAACGTCGAGCGGTAGCCTGTTGCATACGCTATACTGTGATTATTCCCCGTAGCGCCAAAGGAGAGGATTATAATTAATTACAACGAACTGCTGTTTTCGCTAATCAGCTATATCGAACGAAACGTGAAAGGTACGCCAAACTATCGTGAAATAGAGGCAACCTACGGCTATTCCTACCATTATATACGGCAGTTATTCCGCCGAATTACAAAAATTTCATTATCGCGTTATGTGCTTGCAAGAAAGATTGAAAATATTGCATTTGAAATTCGCCACACAAACAAATATTTTGTAGACATTGCTTACGAATACGCATTTACAAACCCCGATACATTCACAAAGGCATTCCGCCGAATTGTAGGAATAAACCCGTCCGAGTTCAAAGTGTCAAACCATTCATGCGGGCGAAGAATCATATGTGCCAGCGTATACGCGCCCGTTATTTTAGACCATAACAACCCGAAATTTACACTGCCAAAGCTTAAAGCAATTAATGAATTTGGGGAAATGATTAGAACGCCAAGCAGTTGTATTTTATACGGCGTTCCCAAGGTATATTTCGGGCGTGAAGACGCGGGGGCAGCGCAATGGACGCCGTTTCCTATGTGTTTACAATCTGTTTTAAACTATATGGGGCAAGACATCAGCTATTCGGAAATTATGGCATACTCGGGTGCGGCATTTCGCCAACGATGGGACACAGCAGGCTGGAATGTCGCCGCCGTTGATATTCGGTTTACATACGAAAGTCATCTGCGCCCTTTCGAACTTGCATTCAAATGCGCGGGGCGAAGCTTCAATATTTCTGAACGCCCCGACAAACCAAAGTCCATAGACAAGGATAATGCCTTCGCGTTAATCCGTTCGGAACTTGATTGCGGGCGACCTGTTATCGCGTTGGGCGTTGTTGGCCCACCGGAGGCATGTATAGTGACAGGATACAAAAATAATGGAGAAGCATTGCTGGGGTGGAGCCTTTTTCAAGAAAATACAGGCATGTTCGGCGGTGATTGCCGTATAGATGAATCGGGATATTTTCTCAAGGATAATTGGTGGGATAATACCGAAGCGATTATATCCTTAGGCGAAGATATAAAGGTTTTTACATCGGTAAAGGATGTTTTAGCCAATGCCCTCATGCTAATGACGCAAGAACGGGTGCAAACCTATGGCGGGACAAGCTGCTTTTATGGTGGACAGGCAGCATATGAGGCATGGGCAAAAGCGGTTGAAAATGATTCTGTTTTTCTCAATGAATTAACCGAGCAGTGGGTTTGCCAAAAGGATTCGGAAGTAATGCTGGAAGAAGGGCGGGGACATGCCGCACTTTATTTGCTTAGCTTGGTTGAAAAATATCCGAATGCTGCGGAAACGTTAATGAAGTGCGCAAAACGATTAAAAACGGCATCCGAAATTGTTCCCCAAATAAGAACGGCACGCAAAGCAAACGATAACGCAAAAATTGCCGCATTAATACGGCAAGCCGCAAATCACGAGAAAAAAGCCTGTACTGCATTAAAACAAGCGATAGGTAAGTTATGACGGGAGTGATTTTACGTGAAAGAAAAATATTTGCAAGCACTAAACAGCTTTGCAAAACGGATAAAAAACGACCCGAATATCATCGCGATTCTATTATACGGCAGCCTAGCTTACGGTGACGTTTGGGAAAAAAGCGATATAGACATAGAGATTATAGTGCGTGACGGAACTGCCATATCCGCAAATTGGTTCTTATTCGAAGAAGATGAAGTTGAATTTGAAATAACGGGCATCGTTGAGATATCAAAATTCAAAAATATGTTAAACAAGGTACGTACAGGCTTTGACCACGCTAAGTATGGCGGCGGCTATTTGATATTTTCAAAAGACGATGCGCTAAACGAAATATTTGAAAGCGCACGAAAAATAGGCGCAGACGACGCGCCAAAATCCTTCGCGGCAAAGATAAGTGAGTTGCTTAATTGGATGAAAAAAGCGGAAAAATATGCGTCCGTTGATACTTTGTATTCCCAGCGTTTTTTACAATTATGCGCACCCATTGCAGCGGAAATGCTATTGATAACGCATAGAGAGAACCCTAATCGTGATTCCATACTGCGCGCCCGACAGCTTGACGCAGATTTAATGCACAAAATTTACGTACTTCCAAGTACCACAGCAATGAGTGAAGATGATATTCGCGATGCGCTGCAAGCCTTGGACAATTTTCTGGTAAAGCATATGAATTGGTGGAGCAAACACATCATCAAATTTATGAATGATGGTGAAGTTAAAACATTTTCGCACATTTTAGACCACTGCGGATATGCACCTATGCAATTTTTAGCCGAAAAGGGTGTTGTTGAGCAAGTGACCTCGCCTGCGCGCATTTTTAAAAAAAGCAAGCTAACCATTGAAGAAACTTCGTATATTTACCTTGGGGAGGACGCATGAATATTGAAGTAATTGGCGCAAGGCACAATAACCTTAAAAATGTGAGCGTGGAAATACCGTTAAATAAACTTACGGTCATTACGGGGGTTTCCGGGTCGGGCAAATCGTCTTTGGCGTTTGATGTGATTTATGGCGAAGCACAGCGAAGATTTTTACGGTCACTTTCCAATTTTGCAAAAAGCCACGTTCCTCAAATAAAAAAGCCAAACGTAGATTATGTGCGGGGCTTATCCCCTGCAATTGCAATTGACCAAAAGAAGGGCAACAACAACCCACGCTCCACGGTTGGCACGGTGACAGATATTAACGATTATATGCGATTGCTCTTTGCCACGGCGGGGACCGCAAAATGCCCTGCGTGCGATTATATATTAAAGCCTGTCAACGCATTACAATTAACGGAACATATTTGCGCATTGCCTCAAGGAACGGAAGTTGAAATTTATACCGCCGCAAGAAAAATTTACGGCGAAGATTATGATTTTCTATTGGAAAAAATACGTAAAATGGGCTACAAGAAATTATTAGTAGACGGCAAGCCCTTTGACCTTTCCGAAAAAAGTTTTGAGTTGAACGAAAATATTGACTACCATATTGAAATATTATTAGAGCAGATTGCCGTTAAAAAAGAAATAAACCTGTCAAAATCAATTGACACGCTTTTAAGCGTGCTTGAAGATGAAGTAATTATCAGACTTAACGTGGAAAAACCCATAGAAAGCTTAGGCTGCCCCATTCATAGCTATGTACTGTGTGAAACACAGCCGTATCATTTTTCATTCAATGCGCCGACAAGTGCTTGCATTACTTGTATGGGCGTTGGCGTTTCGCATATCGCCGAACCTCGCTTTATGGTGGATAAACCACATAAAAGCATACTTGATGGTGCATTAAACAGCACCTTCTATAATGCCTCGCAGAAAGAAAGCCTGCGCGGTGTTATCCTGTACAGCCTTGCAGAAAAATATAACTTCTCCTTAGACACGCCATTTAATCAATACCCAAAGCATGTACACGAGTTATTATTTTACGGCACAAAAGGCGAACTCGTGCCAATAATCACACCGCCAACTATGAAAAAACGTAACTGGCTTGAAGGTCGCAACATCGCATTCAAAGGCTTTGTGGGTGACTTAGAAGGTGAGTACAGAAAATACCTGCGCAAGGCGGGCAATGCAGACATATATGAACCGGATTTTGTTAAGCACTTGATGGTTGAGCAAATATGCCCCGATTGTAATGGCTCGCGGCTCAAACCGTCGCGGCTTGCTATAACAATGGGCGAAAAAAGCATCAGCGAATTATGCGCGATGCAGTTCCCCGATTTAATAGAGTTTTTTGAAAATGTAAAACTTCCCGCAGAACACAAAAATATTGCCGCTTCTGTTATTAACGAGATTATATCGCGGCTTTATTTGCTTGCGGATATTGGACTTCACTATTTATGCTTGGGGCGGCGGAGCGATTCTGTTTCCGGTGGTGAAATGCAACGGATAAAAATGTCTACCCAAATTTCAAGCGAGTTAAGGGGCATACTTTATGTAATGGACGAGCCAAGCATTGGGCTTCACCCCCGAGATGCCAACAGAATTATAGGGATTATTAAAAAATTGCGCGACATGAGCAATACCGTTGTCGTTGTTGAACACAGCACAGACATTATGCTTGCGGCAGATTATTTGATAGAAATAGGCTCCGGTGCGGGTAATTACGGCGGGAATATTATTTCAACGGGCATACCCGAGCAGTTTATGGCGGACGAAAATTGTCTTTCCGGCGCGTATATGTCGGGTAAGCGATACATTCCGCTGCCAAAAACCAGACGTCAACCCACCGACAGGCAAATTACGCTGCGAGGCGCAAGCGAAAATAATCTTAAAAATATTACGGTAAATATCCCGCTTGGGTTATTTGTATGTGTAACAGGCGTTTCGGGTTCGGGCAAGTCTACGTTAATATTTGAAACGCTATCCAAACATTTGGACGTTATAAAGCGCGGAACGCGAATCACCGTCGGTAGGGTAGAAAAAATACTTGGCAGTGACTATATTAATAATGTAATTACCATTGACCAATCACCCATTGGGCGCAACCGCAAGTCAAACCCGGCGACCTATGTGGGTATATATGACCGCATTCGTTTGTTGTTTGCAAGCACGCCTGCGGCAAAAATAAAAAGTTATTCCGCGAAGGATTTCAGCCTAACACAGTCCGGCGGGCTACGCTGCGAACAGTGCGCGGGCGATGGGGCAATTGTCACCCATTTACAGTTTATGGCTGATATTGAAAATGTTTGTCCTGTATGCAAGGGCAGCCGCTTTTCACGGGACGGGCACGAGATATACTACAACGGCAAAAGTATCGCCGATGTACTTGCAATGACAGTCGAAGAAGCCTGCAATTTCTTCTCAAAAGAAAAATTAATTAAACACAAGCTTGATATTATGTACGCGCTGGGACTGGGATATTTAACACTGGGGCAAAGCGCCGCTTCACTATCCGGCGGCGAAGCACAGCGGATAAAATTATCCTACGAGTTGGGAAAAATCAAACGAGGCAACCACAACTTATACATTCTTGACGAGCCTACTACGGGGCTTCACCCCTCCGACGTTGAAGTTTTACTTTCATCTATCCAACGTTTAGTTGAACAGGGGCATTCTGTAATTGTGGTAGAGCATAATCTTGATGTTATAAAAAGTGCCGATTACATCATTGACATGGGGTTAGAGGGCGGAAGAGACGGCGGTTACATTGTTGCACTTGGCACACCCGAAGCGGTTGCAGGTATAGAAAATTCATATACCGGGCAGTTCCTTAAAAAAGTTATAAATCCACCTTATTAATCTCCTCTAACGCTTGCTTATACTTCCCAACAAAGGCAAGCTGCAATATTTCCTTAATTTGCGCGCCAAGGGTTGGGTGCCGGGTGTAGGGGTTTAGCTCTAGGTTTATTTCGTCGATGAGGCTTACATTAAAGCCCATGAGGGCAATTTTAAATTTGTCCAGGATAAATTGCAGTTCTGCGGTATCCAGGAGAATTTCCTCGGGTGCCGTTTCTTTTTTGTCGGCGACAATGTTATTTATATTGTTTAATAATATTTTTAATTTATTTTCCAATGCCGCGTTATTAAGGGCAATAAATTGCGCATTGCCTTCGCGTCCTGCGGCTTCCAATTTTTTTGCATCTTCGGAAAGGGAAATAGCGCCTATGTTTGCGGCGGCGGATTTAATGGCGTGTACATAAGTGGTGTATAGGGACAGGTCGTTACGTTGCACGCACTCGGCTAGGTCGGTTATCTTTTTTGTGCCGTCTTCGTAGAAAACGGACAAAATTTCTAAATAACTGTCTATGTCACCGCCTGCGCGGGTTATACCCAGCGCCGTATTTACACCGTCAATATTAATTTCGGGTGTGTCAAAAATTTCGCGGATAACTTCTTCATCGTTTATTTCTACTTCTTGCTTCTCCTTGGGTATCCATTTGGAAAGCATGCTGCCCAGTTTGGCAATTTCTATCGGCTTTGAAAGAAAATCATCAAACCCGTTTTGTAAAAACATTTCGCGTGCGCCTACAATGGCGTTTGCCGTTAGCGCTACAATGGGCATTTTTGCATGTTTTTCTCCAAGACCGCGTATAATTTTTACCGCTTCTACGCCGTCCATTTCGGGCATCATATGGTCCATAAAAATGAGGTCGTAGTCGAAGTTGCATACCGCTTCGATGGCGGATTTTCCGCTATCGCATAGGTCAACCTGCATTTTAAACGGCTTTAATAAACCCTGCCCTACTTTTAAATTTGTTTTAATATCGTCCACGATAAGTACGCGTGCGTTAGGAGCAATAAAAGGCTCGGTCGGGCATTTGTGGGGAAGCAAGGCTTCGTCCCTTCCATAAAGTATACTTACGATGGACATTAAATACACGGGCGTATCCAGCACCGTAATGGACGTATCCCCTTCGCCGCCAAACATGATTATTTTTGCATCATTAAGCGTGGCTACCACAATGTGCTGTGCTTGCATAGCCAGCTCCGCCTCGGCAAATACATAACCCCACGTGCTTGTTGTAAGGGCGTACTCCAAGTCCCGTTCGTCTTTTATTACTTCATAATTAATTTTTAAATCATGCAATGCGCGGGCAATATATTGTTCATACAACGGCGTTTTGCAATAAAGCAATGCACTTTCGCTGGTAAATTGCGGCGGCCACGCGCCGTAACCCGCAGCGTCGGCTCCCTCTGCATTTTCGTAAATTTTTTGCGGAAGGTAAACAATAAATTCACTGCCTTCGCCGTAGGTGCTTTGTACTTCAATTGTGCCGCCCATAAGCGTAATTAAATTTTGCGTAATGGCAAGCCCAAGCCCCGTGCCTTCGATATTGCGGTTTAACTCATGGTCAAACTGCTCAAACTCGCCGAAGAGCTTTTTCATATCCTCGGGCTTAATGCCAATGCCCATATCCTTTACCTTAAAGGTGAGGTGAA
Organism: Defluviitaleaceae bacterium; assembly: GCA_009786535.1. Lineage (GTDB taxonomy): Bacteria > Bacillota > Clostridia > Lachnospirales > WQUN01 > WQRX01. The sequence goes on from WQRX01000002.1 coordinate 19,198, forward strand.
TTGTGCCGTCATCTTGCTTTTTGCCGAAAATTTCCAACGTAAAATGCCCGCTGCGGGTGTATTTTAATGCGTTGGTAAGGATATTAATAAGCACCTGCCGCACGCGTACTTCGTCCCCGATTAACTCGTTGGGGATATCGTGCTGCATGTAAACGGCAAAATTAATGTCTTTTGTATCCGCCATGCGCATTTTAATAATGCTTATTACGTCATGCATGGTGGAGTGGAAGAGATACGTTGCTTCGTTTATTTCCAGCTTGCCGCTTTCCACTTTAGACAAGTCTAAAATATCGTTGATAATGGAAAGCAGATGGTCGCCCGATTGTTTAATAATCAGGGATTGCTCGCGCACCGCGGGGGTTAGGTTTTCGCGCATCATGAGTGCCGCCATGCCTGTGATTGCATTCATTGGTGTGCGTATCTCGTGGCTCATTTTTGAAAGGAAGTCGCTCTTTGCTTTGTTTGCCGCCTTTGCTTGCAGCATGGCTTGTTTAATATGCCCAATAATATTACTTGTGCGTGCCAGAATTTCGTCATAAACGCCGCCCAGGCGGGTATCCTCGATGGTGTAGATAATTTCGCCGTGGGTGATTGCATTTTCCGCTTTTTCAAAATTACTGCGCAGAATGTTTAACATGCGCACAATTTCCATAAAGGCGACGCCTACTTGGCTAATCTCGTCGTTGTTTTTTACTTCGAAAACTACGTCTACATTGCCCTTTGCAATTTCGTCTGCCTTGTCGGCTAGTTTTTGCAATGGTTTAAACGCGGCATGAATGATGATTAAAATTAGCACCGTCGCAAGCAAAACGCCTGCCAAGGTAGGCAGCAACGACGTAAAAATAGCCCTTGCGGCGCTTTCTACCGCGTCGGCGTCAAAAAAGCTTATGATAGACCACTGTAAATATGGGTCGTATACAACATAGGCGATTTTATCAATACCCGTCAACGACGATGTGTGGGCAAAAAGCGTATTCCATGGGATATCGCCGAAGGTTTCGATTACGCCCAGTTCGTCCACCCTGCGCCCCATATACGCTTCGGGGCGAGTAGAAAAGAAAATAACGCCCGAACGGTCGGCAATATTTACAAAGCTATCATAGAGTTGGATAAAATCGCGCAAAAAATACGCCATCATTTGCGTATTGCTGGTAATTGCTACCATGCCCAGCAGCGTACCATTATCATACACAGGCTGCGTAAACAGAAATTGCAAATGCCCTTCCGCGCTGATGTATACGGGGGATATCCAGTAACCCGCCATCATTTCATTATGGTATTGGGGGAATGTATGTATATTCGGCACAGCCCTGTACGGGTTTGCAGCTGAAATTAAATTCAAATCCGCGTCAAAAACGGCAATATTTTCATACAAATATAAGCCGTTGTTGGAGTGGTTCATACTGCGCCACATATTTGCAAGGTGAATATCCATACCCGTGCCGGTATAGTCCTGCCTTACGTAGTTGGATGCGGTATCCAGCATCCACAGGGTGTATACACGCACCGTATCAAATATGCCAAACGCCATGTTGGCATTGCCTTTTAGCCGCTCTTCCAACAGCATGTCGGTTTGCACACGCACTTGATTTGCGCGGATACTTACCACCACCGCCGTCACCACAGAAATAATGATGATAAGTACCAGCAAAATTTTTGTTTTCACTTTAACGTTGTTAAAAGACATGCCAAATCTCCTCGTTTATCCTGCTACCTCGTCCGATATTTTGTCAAATTCCATATGAATTTTTTCAAACAAATCAACCAGCTGCGGGTCAAAGTGCTTACCTCTGCCTTCCAATATAATGGCTACGGCTTTTTCGTGCGGGTAGGCTTGCTTGTAGGGACGCGATTCTACCAACGCGTCATACACATCCCCGATTGCCATTAAGCGACCCAACAGGGGAATGCTTTCCTCCTTTAAGCCGTGCGGGTAGCCCGAACCGTCCCATTTTTCGTGATGGGAAATGGCAAAAACGCGCGCATATTCCAGGAAGTCGATATCCATGGTTTTTTCTTTTAGGCGAAGGATTACCTTTTCACCAAAGGTAGTATGCTTTTTAATCTCTTCAAATTCTTCGGGCGTTAGCTTACCCGGCTTGCTTAAAATTGAATCACGCACGCCAATTTTGCCCACATCGTGTAATTGGGAAGATTGCAATACTAAATCCTCGTTGTATGAGTCCACTTCCTGCTTATAAATGCCGTATACACGCATTGCGTCTAGCATGGCTTTCAAGTATTTTTGCGTACGCATTATATGCCCGCCTGTAATGGCGTCCCTAAATTCCACCAGTTCCGCCATGGTGGAAAGGATTGCGTTTTTTAATTCAACTACGGTTTTTGTTTTCTCGTCCACCAGATGGGTGAGGTAGTGATTAAAATTGGCAAGCTCGCGCTTTTGGTCTTGCAGAAGCAAATGCATTGCAATACGTTTTAAAAGCAACGGAGCAGAGAAGGGTTTTGTAATATAATCCACCGCGCCCAGGGAAAGCCCCTTAAGCTCCATTTCCTCGTTACGCAGTGCGGTTAAAAAAATAATGGGTACGTGTGCCGTTTTTGTATTGGACTTTACCCGTTGTATGACTTCGTGCCCGTCCATCTCGGGCATATTGACGTCCAGCAGAATTAAATCGGGCACTATGTTTTCAAGCATTTCCAGCATAACCTCGCCTGAATTTAAGGTGAAAACGTTGTACGCATCGGAAAGTACTTTTTTGCCCACCATTAAATTAGTCATATCATCGTCTACTAAAAAAATATTACGCTTGTCCTTTTCCACAATACGTCCCTCCTTTGCAAATTCGAATATAACAAATCTTGTAATAAAAAGCAAACTGCGGTACTATTCCCGCATATCGTTTTTAAAGGAGCGTTTGTTATGGATTTTTTTGATATCGTACACGCACGGTATTCGCACAAGGAAAATTTCCTGCCCGTACCCGTACCTCTTAATGACCTTGAAAAAATTGCCCGCGCGGGGCTAAGTGCGCCAAACGGAGTAAACCGCCAGTTAACACGCTTGGTGCTGCTGCCCAACCGTGAAGCATTGGCGTCCCTAAGCGATTTAATTGAACACGGCGGCTTACGCAGCGCCCCTGCCGCCATCGCCGTTTTAACCACAGACGAAACCCCGCCCGACGGCGTAAACTTTGAGAAGGAGGACTATTCCGCCGCGGTGGAAAATATGCTGCTCTCCGCCGTTGCGCTTGGGTATGCGTCCCTTTGGCTGGACTATCCGTGGTTTGATGCCGAACGCCAAAAACGCGCCAAGGAAGTGCTTGGCGCGCCGGACAATTATCATCTATGGGCTACTTTGCCCATCGGCAAACCCGATGGCGTTGGCAGCCGCAGGGAAAAAATGCCCGTGGAAGAACGCTTATTTTACGGCACCTACGGCGCGCGTAAATAGTCTTCCAACACGGCAGGTACTAGAAAAATAGCAAGATACTCCTCCCCCCAGCCTTCATCGGGGGGTATTTTTGTGAAGAAACGGTAGAAGGGCATAAACAACTGCTGGCGGTCTGTTAAGTGCATAAATTCGTAAAATACGATATCTTCCACAGCAGGGGTAAAGGTGAAGGATGATAACGCGCGCCGCCCCGTGGTTAGGTGCGCTATCGCTTCTTGGGGAGAAACAATGGGATATTCACCTACGAAAATGCGTAAGGTATCGTTATCCACTTCCAATTGACGGAATACGGGCGCAGACAGGGTAACCCCTTCTCTGTCTGCGTACATGGGAATGGGCGAAGGGCTGCTTACGAAAAGTGCTGCAGCATCGTCCCTGCGCACAACCATATCGCCTTCCATAAAGGGGAAAACAATTTCATTCATATCTAACTCATAACGCCAGCCGCCGCGAAGATGTGGAACGCCCCATGTATATATTTCCCAATCATAAAGCTGTGCGCCATACAAATCAGGCACGCCCCACATATGCAAGTTTCCTTCGTCCGTTGTCCAAGGCTCCGGGGCGCCCATACGAAAATCAAAAAATTCGTGCGTTTCATCTATATCCGGCATAAGAAATGCTTCGGGCGCAGCTTCTGCGGTGGGGGTATCATCTACCGCGGGGGCTTCCCCCGCTGCCACGGTGGGGGGCGGCATTGCCGCGGCGGGGGCGGGAGCGGTCGGAAAAATGCTCGCATCATCTGCATCCATCCTCTGCGTTAGGCGGGCAGGGTCGGTTATTAAATTGGGGTGCAGGAAGTAAAAGCCCACAATTACCGCGCCCAGCACAAATATTGCCGCCATGGAAAGCACCTGCGCACGATATCTTTTAAAAGTCACACTTTTTAGCCGCGCAGTTTCGGATTCTACTATCAAATCGTCGCCTACGTTTCCGATGTATTTCATTAATTTTTCACCGTTTAAATCATGCTTCATATATAAACGCCCTCCCCTTCAAGGTCGGATTTTAATTTTTTTCGTGCGCGGAAAAGCATGGATTTTACTTTTCCAAGGCTCATGCTATAGCGTTCGGCTATATTTTCTAACGAATCGGCGTGCCAGTAGCGCCGCATAAAGACAAGGCGCATTTCCTGCCCCATTTTGCGCAGCGATGCATCTATCGCCGCGGTAATTTGCCCTGCCTCGGCTTCCTCTTCCACCGTTGTACCGCCGGGGATGCATTCGTTCAATTCGCCATAGAGTGTTGTCACGGTGTCGCCTCCCCTTTTTGCTGCGGTTAGCCAGCGGTGCTTATCCAACGATAAATTGCGGGTAATTTTCCCCAAAAAAATGCGCAGCATAGTAGGCCGCTTGGGAGGAATGGCTTCCCACGCACGCAGGTAAGTATCGTTTACGCATTCCAGCGCGTCTTCACGGTTTTTTAAAACACCTTGGGCAACGGCACGGCAATACGCGCCGTATTTTTGCGCGGTTGCCGCAATGGCGGATTCTTCGCGGGCAAAGTATAAGTCGATTATTTTTTCATCGTCCATGTAATACCCCTTTCATTGGTAATAACGGAATAATCGCGCGTTGGTTGCATATATTTAACTTGCCTAACATAAAGGACAAGGGGGAAAGCCCATGCATGATACCATCGAATGCGGTTTAACGCACCGTGAGGTAACGCTTTCTATCGAAAAAAATGGCACAAACGCACTTACACGTAAAAAAAAGGTTGGCTTTGCCCGCCGTTACTTAGCCAGCTTTGGCGACCCAATTATCCGTATTTTATTAATTGCGCTGGGGATAAATCTGCTTCTTATGTTCCGCGATGCCAATTGGTATGAGTCGGCAGGCATTGCCATTGCCGTACTCATTGCCACCTTAATTTCCACCCTAAGCGAATACGGGAGCGAATCCGCCTTCGAAAAATTACAGGAAGAAGCCGCGGGCATAAAATGCCGTGTACGGCGTAATTATAAATTGCTTCACCTGCCCATTGCGGAAATTGTAGTAGGCGACATTGTATTGCTGCAAGCGGGGGAACGTATTCCCGCCGACGGCATTATTATACAGGGCGAACTGGCTGTAGACCAATCCGCCCTTAACGGCGAAGCCCACGAAATACGAAAATACCCCATGCACGGTACGGCAAACGCGGGGGACTTTCTTTCACGCAACGGGTTATTCCGCGGGTCGGTGATATGCGCGGGGGAAGGCTTAATGCAAGTCGCCGCCGTTGGAGACGCGACCTTCTACGGACAGCTTGCCACCGATATGCAGGAAGACGCCGTAGAAAGCCCGCTTAAAACGCGCCTAACGCGCCTTGCCACCATTATCAGCCGCTTTGGTTACGGCGCGGCGGGGGNGGTTTTTCTCGCAAATCTATTTCTCGGCAACCATGAAAGCTATCTGCAAAATTTTATGACTGCCCTTACGCTGGGCATTACCGTTATCGTTATGGCTGTACCCGAAGGACTGCCCATGATGATAACGGTCGTACTTTCCGCAAATATGCGGCGAATGCTCAAGGATAACGTACTGGTACGCAAGCTGGTAGGGATTGAAACCTCGGGCAGCCTTAACATTCTTTACACCGATAAGACGGGAACGCTTACTCAAGGGCAGCTTGCCGTGTCTACGGCAATTACGGCTTCGGGCAAAATGTATACAGCGCAAAGTCTAAAATCGTACTCCGCGCTTTTTCACCGCATTGCCCTTAATTGCTACTATAACAACGGCGCACAAATTGCCACTAAAAAATTACAGCCCACAGCAATTGGCGGAAACTCCACCGACCGCGCGCTGCTGGAATATATTTTACCCAATGCCCGCCACCTGCCCACCTGTGCAAAGGGCTTTTGCAAGCCCTTCACCTCGCAGGAAAAATACATGGCGACCGAGATTAAGGGCGAATCCCTCGCCAACGGCGAAGGGCGTTCCGTCCTTATAAAAGGCGCGCCCGAAAATCTCCTTGCCGCCTGTAGCTTCGCGTACAACGAGCGAGGCGAACGTATACCCTTTACACATTCCGCCACGTTAAAAAAAGCGCTAACGCAGCAAGCCCGCGAAGGCATTCGTTTGCTTGCTTTGTGCGAAGCCCCCACCCCCAACGACGCAAAAAACCGCACGAACTTGACACTGGTCACAATACTGGGCATACGTGACGAGCTGCGCCCCGAAGCCGTAAGCGCTATCCGTGAGGTACGCAATGCGGGCGTACAGGTGGTTATGGTTACGGGGGACAACCGCGAAACGGCGGTAAGCATTGCTACACAGCTTGGACTAATAAAAAACGCCACCCGCGAAATTATCACCAGCAGCGAATTACATGCCCTTTCCGACGAAGAGGTAAAAGCTCGCCTGCCCCATTTACGCGTGGTCGCCCGTGCCTTGCCCACCGACAAGGGGCGCCTTGTACGCCTTGCCCAAGAAATGGGATTAGTAGCAGGCATGACGGGAGACGGCGTAAACGACGCCCCCGCATTAAAAAAAGCCGACGTGGGCTTTGCCATGGGCGACGGCACAGAAATTGCAAAGGAAGCGGGAGACATTGTAATCCTTGACAACAATATCGCAAGCATTGTGCGTGCTATTCTTTACGGGCGCACCATTTTTAAATCCATTCGAAAATTCCTCATCTTTCAGCTTACCATTAACCTGTGTGCCGTAGGAATTTCCGTAATCGGTCCGTTCATTGGCATAGACGCACCTGTAACCGTCATTCAAATGCTGTGGATTAACATGATTATGGATACCCTGGCAGGGCTTGCCTACGCGGGCGAACCCCCGCTGCCCGAATACATGCACGAACCACCCAAACGCCGCAACGTGCCCATCATTAACCGCTACATGTTTAGCCAAATATTAACCACAGGCGTATTTGTTACCTTGTTGGGCTTGGCGTTCCTTACGTTACCCTTCTTCGCAGCATTTTACCGCAACGACCCCGCCTACCTGCAAACCGCCTTCTTTGGGCTATTCATCTTCGCAGGGGTATTTAATTCACTAAACGCCCGCACCACACGCCTAAACCTACTCGCCTACATTCGGCGCAACCCGCTATTTATCCTCATCATGTCTGCCGTAGCGGCAATGCAAATTTTGCTCATTTACCACGGGGGGATGGTGTTCCGCACCACGGGGCTAACCTTGCGGGAGCTGGCGCTGGTGATAGGGCTTGCAACCACGGTAATCCTGTGTGATTTAGGAAGGAAATTTTTCCTGCGGGTGAATAAAAGGAAGGGGTATGTTTAAGGGCTTCAAATAGTTTTCATGTCTGCCGGAGTCATTATAAAACAATGCTTATTTTACTTCCGGTGACAGTCTTTTCGACTTTTATTTGTTTGTCAATTCGCTCACGAAGTTCTGTGACATGGGAAACGATTCCAATGATTCTGCTTATCCCTGCCATTTCAGAAAGCGTTTTGATAGCGAGTTCTAATACATCCGTGTCCAGACTGCCAAAGCCCTCGTCAATGAACATCGCATCAAGTTGAATGCCGCCCGCATTATATTGAACAACGTCGGACAGGCCGAGTGCAAGTGAAAGTGATGCCATAAAGGATTCGCCGCCCGACAAACTGTTTGCAGAGCGAACTTTTCCGGTATATGCATCTAAAACTTCAAGTTCTAATCCGGAACGTTTACGTGCGTCATCGCTATCAGACTTGCGCAAAAGCGTGTATCGACTTTGGCTCATTAGCTGCAATCGCAGGTTGGCGGCACGCAGAACACGCTCAAAGTACGCCATTTGTGCATAGGTTTCAAAGTCGAGCTTTCCGTTTGCGGTATCTGCTAACTGCTTAACAGCAGCATATGATTTTTCAACTGTTTCAAAATCCACTGCCGCGCGGCGAAGTTCTTTAAGTGCGATTTCGGTTTTGTTTAGTCTGCTATTGATTTCATCACGTTTTTCAATGACAATTGCCGATTCCTCTTGAAGAGTTTTCGACTGTACTCGCAAGGTCTCAACGTCAGATATTTCCTTTCCTTTTGTTTCACATTCAAGTCGTTCTATATCACGGTTAAGCTGTTCACCTGTTTTCGTGTAATCAGCAACTTGTTTCCGCAGTTTGGAAAGTTCAGCCTCTGTTACGAGAGACGAGATATACGCTGCTTCGTCATCAAAATCACTATCATGTATTGCATTTATAAATAATTCGTTAGCTTCGATAAAGGCTTTTTGTAAATTTTGCTCATGTACGGTGCGTTCAGCGGCTAACGTTTGTGCAGATGCAAACGATGCTTCGGCAGTCGCTTTACGTTTTGTTATATGCTCCCAATCGGCGGCAAGTTTTTTACAGGCTTGTTCATCAGCATTTTTAATGAGTGTGAGTTCAGCGTTTTCTGCGTGGGTTTCTATCAAAAGGCTCGATATTTTTTCAACAGATGCGTCCCATTCAATTTCCTTTTCGTACTCCGAAAATGCTTCAATAAAATTTGCAATCATAATTTGTATACTTGAACTGAGATTGCTACATTTTTTTGATTTTTCATCGCGCTTATCACGGGCAGTATCGACGACTTTTTTTGCTTTCTTTCTTGATTCCTCTGTCACATCTTGATTGCATATCTCAGCAGGCGAAGGATGCGTTAATGAACCACAAACGGGGCAGGGTTCGTCATCAACAAGAGCCCGCGCCATAATGCCGGCTTGTGCCGCCAAAAATGCACTATCAATCGTCTCGTAAGAATTATTGGCAACTTCATAATCGGCGGCGATTTTTTCGTATTCACCTTGCATTTTTGAAAGTTCTGATTGGCTTGCTACTATTTCGCCATGCTTGATATTTAGGGCATTTAGATTACTTAGCTTTCCGGTGGATTGCTCCCACTGTTTTATTGTTTTCTCCAGTTTCGTCCTTGATGACTCAAGTATCGGTAATTCTGTTAATATTTTTGCAACAGTTTCTAATTCAACTTTTGCGGTGGATTCGCTTTCTATAGCCGATTTCAAACTAATCTGCGCTGTACTGTGACTTGCACATATTTTTTGTGCTTCGTCTGCCAGTGGCTTTATTTTGCGCAATGCTATTTCGCCGCGCTCTGCGCGCTTATCCATAACAAAAATATCATCTGCTTTTTTTGCATGTGCTTCAAAATCGATACGACACTTAGCGAGGTCAGCAAATTTTTTATTGAGTTCTTCAGCTACAGCAATAACGGCGGCAAGCCCTTGTTTCTTTTTATCGTATTCCGCAAGCTGCTTGTTTGATTCCGCAAGCCCCGCTGTATCTGATTTAATCTGTGCTTCCCATTCAAAAAATTTGTCACTGCGTTTGTATACATCAACGCCATAACGCTCGAAATCATGTAGAATCAGGTTTCGCTTATTGTTTTCATCCCTCACAAGAGATTTTAGCCGCTCTTGAAAATCTTTTAGTCGTCCGGTATTAAAAATACGGCGCAGTATTTTTAATCGCTCATCAGTGTTGCTTTGCAAAAAACGCAAAAAATCATTCTGCGCAATCATCACGATTTGCGCAAACTGTTCACGGTCGAGTCCAACAATATCAATGATTCTAGCTTTTATGTTACGGTCTCCGCTTATTGATGTACCATCAGGCAAATCAAGAACTACATCTTGTCCGGTCTTTTTTATGACCCGTTTAATGCTGTATTGGTTTTCTCTAGAGGAAAAGAAAAGTTCAACAGATGTCTTTGATTTGTCATTTGCAAAGTCAGAACGAAGCATTTGATAGTCAGCACGACTATCGCCACTTGCCCTGCCATAAAGGGCAAAAGAAATAGCGTCAAAAATAGTTGTTTTTCCTGCACCGGTATCCCCTGTGATAAGATAGAGTCCATTCGTACCAAGTTCAGTAAAGTCAATAGTCTGCACGTCGGCATAAGAACCAAATGCGCTTATTATGAGTTTAAGTGGTTTCATTCTTCACCTGTCCTTTCCAAAAGCTCGCGCACAATTACTATCTGCTCTTCACTCATGACCGACCCTTGAACTTCGAGAAAAAATTCGTTAAATAAATCATATTGAGATAGTGTTTCTATAGCTTCAATATCCGCATTGATTGAACTAATGTCGATGTTCGTCCGTGAATTTTCAAAACCAATACTCATCACGTTTGGATAAACGCTACGGAGTTTGCCCATCGGGTCAATAATTTCTTCCTCATCAGTTAATACCACACGTAAATAATCTTCTTTGTCTGCCAGAGAAGATATTTCATCACTCAACAGTTTTTCAATTTCACCTTTGATTTCACGCATATCATGAATGGGGGTGAATGGAAGCGTTGAAATGGACAAACTACCTTTTTCTTTGAGTTTTATAAGAGTTGCGGATTTTTCATGTCGCCACTCTGAAAATGAATATTTGATAGGTGAGCCACAGTAGCGTATATGTTCAGAACCAACACTTTGACCGCCATGCAAATGCCCAAGTGCAACATAATCAAACCTTTCCACCAATTCGGCAGACACAGCACCCAAGCCCCCGACAGGATTAAATTCCGACTCAGAGCGTATCGGTGTAACGCCGAATTTTGTAAAAAATTGATGTGCGATAAGAATGTTTCGCTCGGAGTAGTCAATATTTGCAGACTCTATTACTGCTGAAATTGCACCGTCATAGCTTTCAACCTCACGCTCTTCATATAGTCCACGCAGAGATGATGGTTTAATAAATGGTAATAGCCAAAAATTCACTACGCCATGCTCATCATTCAAAACAACCTTATGGAGAAAACCGCCGAACATTCCGCATAAATGCAATCGCTTTTCGGTCAATAATCGCCCCGCATAACCTAATCGTTCCGGCGAATCGTGATTACCGGAAACAAGCAATACCGCAACATCCGTTTTTGCAAGGTCTGTCAAAAAATCATCAAACAAACGCACGGATTCAACACTAGGCACAGCGCGGTCATAAACATCTCCTGCAATGACTACGGCATCAGGGCACTCGGTTTTGATATGTTCAACTACCTGCGCAAAGGCGTGTTTTTGTTCGGCTATCATTGAGAAGCCATTTACGCTTTTACCGATATGCAGGTCGGATAGATGTAGGATTTTCATTTTCACGCCACCTATATGTGATATTTGTTTTTTCTTTTTTCAAAAGCTGGGATTCCGCCTTCAAGAATATCACAAATATGTTGTTGTATACCCTGTTCATTCAGCACACCCTCAGCTACCGTGCCGTCATTCTTGTACGCAGGATAATCGTTCTCAATCGAACCAGAACGATATTCAAATCTCCTGCTGTTTGAATCAATTATATGCTGGTTAGCGACAATTATTTCATCAGAATCTGCACCGAGAACTATGTTTGCATTATGCGTGACAACAATAATTTGTCGATTGATTTTCTTGCGTCTAATGAAATCAATTAACAAATCGTAAACTGACCTATTGTCGAGGTCATCTTCGGGCTGGTCAATCAATATGGGGCAATCACTATCTGCCAACTCGATAAGCAATTTCAGTAAAACAAGGGCTTTTTTGCCCGGCGACATTTTTTCAATTGTATCATTACCCATCTTTACGACATACTTAATGTTGTACCAGTCATCCAAAACACCACGCAGTGCTTGCTCGCTAGAAGCCCCTTTAAGGGGATTAAGTTCGCCATTCAGCGTTTTGGTGATAATGCGTTTAATAAAATCTGCCGTATATCTTGCTAATTCAAAATCGTTAGAATCCACCAATTCTCGGCTTTTGCTTGATTTAACACCAAATGTTTCTTCCCATTTTTTGATGAAATCCTCTTGTCTAAATGGGATTTGCACATGATAAGATAAGTCAGAGGCATCGTTTTGCGTGCTTTCATTCAAATGGTTCGCAAATGCTTCATAGTCTGCATAAATACCGACATATGATTCAGAAATAGCATTGAGCAACACCGTAAATTGAGCATGTTCGTCGATTTTACGTTTTTCAATTTCTGCTATGTCTGTTAATTTCTTAGCTTCAACGGTCATTCTGTTTGCGAGTTCTTGAATAGCTTTATTACTTTCAATTGTTTCTTTGAGTTTGTCTCGCACTATTATTGACTCCGCAAGTGATTGAACGCTTACAGCCTTCTTCGATTCTAATCCCGAAACAATTGTGCTTTTTCGCGATTCCCATTCGGCGTTCGCCGTTGATACAATTTCATCAATTATTTGTTGAACCTCTGTTAAAGTTTCCTCAGACAAATCAGTTAAGCTGTTGCGCGGTTGAAGAATAGTCGTAGTTTCAGTTATTTTTGCAACTTCTTTTTCAATTTGCAGGATAATTTTATTCTGTTGCTCGATGTTTGAAACGGCTGCATCGAATGATTTAATATCGTCTTCACTTAGGTTCATCTTTTGCGATAAATCGTCTCGCTGCTTCCGCAGAGAAGCCATTTCCTTTTCAATAGGCTCTTTGCCACCAAGTTCGGAAATTTGCTCATCATACTGTTTAATTTGTTCATGTCTGCGTAAGATTTCGAGCAATTTATTTGTGCAATCGGATTTCATACTGTCTAGGATTGCCATTAAGTTTCTTTTCGATTCCACTAATGCTACTCCACTCGAATCTTTTCTTTCGAGGACAATTCGCTCGACTATTTTATCTATTTCTGTTGTTTCCTCCGAAGAGTCCGCAAGTCTATTCAAATATGTTTGCGGAATATAGACGATTTTCCTTTCTGTGGTGTCCCCGCCGCCAAGCCATCGCACAGTAAGATTAGCCGTATCGAGTTCCATTGTCATCGGCTTTACTGATTTGTCCTTTTTAGTTCTAAGTCCGGTAATTTCGCATTTTTCCTCAACTTGCTTAGGGCTAATAGCACGAGCAAGGTTATGAAGCAATATTGATTTTCCTGTTGACTTCCCTCCGATAATGCAATTCAGTTTGTCATTAAAAATGATAGGCTCACTTTGAAAATCATCATGTGTAATTGTAACGCTTTCGATGACTTGATAGCTAGATTTCATTTGGGGCTTTGTTTCTGATATGCAGACACGCTCTTCGGGTTCATATATTATTTGGCGTAGCCCGTTAAACGTAGGGTCAGCTTTTATCCACAATTTATGTGTTGGGTTATAGCTTCGAGGGTCGTGATTATCTGAACAGATAATCATTGGTCGTACTCCAATAGTCGGAAATACTATTTTTTTATATTCTTCCAAGTCACGCGGTTGACTCATTTCGTAAATATGAACAGTCGTTGAGTAATCCTCTTTTACCGCTTGGTTGCAGGGAAGAACGTTTGATATTCTATCGTCTACTCCATTTGTTTTGCGACCTGCGTGTATCGAAATGAGAGCATCACGTTTTTGAGCAAATTCAACAATGCTTGCATAATCCCAACAAATTTTATCATTATTGTCATAATTAGATGCTGTTCGCTTAAAAACATTAAAATCTTCAACTAAAATGTCAAGGTCTAGTTTATCCGAAAATAGTAAAATGACATGTATGTTGGTATCGCCTTTATCGGTTCGCAATTCAACACCCGGGAAAAAAGTAATTTCCGGTGCAAGATTTCTCAAATTTTCAATTCTTGTTTTATCAATGACAAAATGGTCGGTAATTCCAACAACCGCAATATTCTCAGCTATAAGAACATCTGCAAGTAAAGAATCGGCATCTTCGCCCTTATAGTCACTATCATATGAACTTGCAGTATGAACATGCAAATCCCAACGCCGCCATTCAGAGCCTCTTGGATATTGTGTCATATTGCTCACCTCTCTTTGCATTGTTCAGCTATCGCCAATAACTCGTCGCACTTCGTAACGATGCGGCGTTGCTCGACGAGAGGCGGGAGAACGACCATTGTATTGGCTATATCTCGCATAACCCAATTCTTGTTTCCAACGCCTCTTGTGTTTTCTGTGCATTGTACCCCTACAAGCGGAGATTCAATTAGCTTCACAAGATACTCAGCGCAAAGCAAATCTTGATTGAATTTCAATAGAGCAACACTAACAAATAAGCTAAATTCCTCATCGGTATCAATCAGAACTGGTATACCCGTAGTGCCGACTTTAGTTAGAAGAATATCCCCTTTTTCGGGATTACAACGCTTACATAATGTTGCATGTTCTTCTGGTGAAATAAATTTAGTATGAGTAAAGTTAATTTTGCCACCACTAATATCCTTAACCGATAGAAATGGCACTCCGCTTTCTGTGTACTTAGGCGTATGATGCGCTCCATCTGTAAGTTTAATAAGCAACGCACCTAATCGCACCCACGCCCAACTATCCGGCACATCAAATGGTATATCACCCTCGGTAATCGGCAGTAATGGCTTTTCTTTCTTGATTTTGCCTTCTTTGACAAGCCGCTCTTTTTCGATGCGGATTTTTTTCAATAACACGCTTGCAGGCTCATCATGCGGGTCTTGTTCTACAAGTTTACCTTGCACTGCCGCTTGTAGGATTGATTTCTTTAACTGGTCGGGAAATTGTTTATTTAATGCAGTCAGCTTTTTTTCTGTGGCATCGTATTCGGCAATATAGGGAAGCAATTGTTTAATGTGTGTGACGATTCGGTTTTGTTCATAAAGTGGAGGGAGGGGAAGTAGCAAACCCTTTAATTTTTCTGCTTTTATCCCTTTTACAGTCGTACCCGTTTGCTTTTCTTTTAACTGTTGCTTAAAAAACCCCGATAAAAGAAAATAAACAAATAAATCGTTGTTTAACTCTACTATATCTGAATAACTCTGCAAGGTTATTAGTCTTTGCCCTGCACTAAACTCTTCCAAATCAGCGATAGAAACATTTCCTAATGGTGCTTCGGTAGTGAAGAGAATATCTCCTTTGCGTGAAATTCCCCGGCTTTTTCTTTTTTCGTAACTCTCTATACTTATAAATTCTGAAATTGAATAGTCGTTATAACCATCTTTTACATTTTTAGCTGTAACAAATGGAATTCCTGAATGTGTTTTTAATGGTGTAGCTCCACGGTAATCAATAAAGTTGAAAAGGTCAACAATTCTGCATAATACCCATCCATTCGGTATATCAAAAGGAACCTCGTATTCCGCAATCGGTGGAAATGGTTTCTCTTTCTTAATTCTGCCCTCTTTGACAAGTCGCGCTTTCTCCGAGCGAATCCGCTCAATCAAAGCAGAAGCAGGCTCGTCGTTTGGGTCTTGCGGGACGAGCTTACCCTGTACGGCTAATTGCAAGATAGAGTTTTTCAATTGATGTGCCGTCATATTTTTACCCCCAACGCACTCTCAATTTCTGCCAGTATACGGTCAATGTCGGCGTTTAGGCTTGCTCGTTTCTTTTGATATTGGTGTATCAAGTCATGTGGAGGCAATATTTCTTCTTCCTCATGCGGGAAACCGCAAAGGTCTATATTGTAATTGCGGTTTGCAAGCTCCTGTACTGTATATCGCTTGGATTTATCAAAGCCGTCAACGGTGATTTCTTCGCGGTTGTTCCACCATTCGATTACAGGCGTAAAATGGTCTAACTTCATCGGCTTGGTCTTGGAAAAATGCTTATACCCGTCCGGCATGTCCAAACGATAAAACCACACAGCTGCTGTCGGCGCAGTGCGTTCAAAAAACAGGATGTTTGTTGTGATTGAGGTATACGGTGCGAACACACTATGTGGCATTCGCACGACGGTATGCAGGTTAAATTCTTCAAGTAGTTTTTTCTTGATTGCGACTTTGGCGTTGTCAGTGCCGAATAAAAATCCATCCGGAATAATGACAGCGGCGCGTCCGTTACGTTTCAAGCGATACATAATAACCGACATAAACAAATCTGCCGTTTCGCTTGATTGTAAATCCGCAGGGAAGTTAATTTTGATTCCCTCTTTTTCACTGCCGCCGTATGGCGGGTTCATCAGCACAACGTCAAAGCGGTCATCTTCTCTGTAATCACGGACGCTGCGCTCCAGCGTGTTGCCGTGAATGATTACAGGATTATCAATATCATGCAGTAGCATATTTGTAACACATAATAAATGCGGCAGGGCTTTTTTCTCCACGCCATATATTGAATTGTTGTACGTCTGTTTATCTTCAACAGAGCTTACTTGTGCATCAAGCACTTTCAGCGCAGACGTGAGAAAACCACCCGTGCCGCAAGCAAAGTCCGCAATTTTCTCACCGATTTTCGGTGCGACCATCTGCGTCATAAAATCAGTAACAGCGCGTGGCGTGTAGAACTCACCCGCATTGCCCGCACTTTGCAGACTTCTAAGGATTGTTTCGTAAATATCGCCAAAGGCATGGCGGTCGTCATACTCGCTGAAATCAAGTTCATCAATGATATTAACGACTTGCCGAAGCAAGATACCGTCCTTCATATAATTGTTGTTATCTTCGAATGCCGATTTAACAATTATTTTGCTCATCGGTGTTGTTTCGTCTATTTCGAGATTTTTGAGTGCGGGAAACAATTCATTGTTGACAAAGTTAAGCAAAGCATCGCCTGTAAAAGCCTTGCCGTCTTTGTGGTCAACAGCCCAATTACTCCAACGAAACTTTTCGGGGATAACCGAAACATAGTTATCGTCCAACAGCTCCCACTCTTCTTCTTTGGCGTTATACACTTTCAAAAATAAAATCCAAACCATCTGCTCGATACGCTGTGCATCGCCATTTATGCCGGCATCATTTCGCATTACATCTTGCAAGCGTTTTACAAAATTATTTAGGTTCATTATGCTGCCTCCGCATAAATTTGATTTTGCAATTCGCGTATTGCTTCAATATATTTTTCCTTGCCACCAAAGACATTTACAATCGTCCGTGCTGTGGCAATTTTGCGGAAGGGGTCAATTTTAAGAACGTCGATTTTTTCGAGGTCTGTTAGACCGCTCGCAGCGTATTTATCAAGCAAAGCAGAAAGAACATCACGGGCGATGCCTTCATAACGATTCAAATAATCCCGCTTACGGACGTTCGCAACACGTTCTGCTTTTGTCAGCGGCTTCTTATCAAATGCAATGTGGCATATAAGGTCAAAATCGTCTATGTCGCGATTTCCTGCTGCTTCTCGTAAGGCTTCAAGCAGAACACCGCATTCTTTTAACTCGTCGATGATTGCCAGTTTGCGCCCACTTGCATTCCAGTCCCGCAAAAATACATCCAACGTTGCATATCCGCCGAGTATGTTCTTTTTGGAATAATCGGTCACGCTTTCGGTAATGAGCTTGCCGTCTTTGTCGTAATACTGAACACGCTCGTTAATGATTGTCACTTCGACATCGTTTACGCGATATTTGATACGCGGCTTAGGCGGCTTGTCTCCGTCACCATCTGGCGGCAATGGTGGGTTTGGTGTTGGGGGCGTGTCGGGTGCTTCCCCGTCGTCACCTTCACCATCATCGGGGTCAGGCGGAATGGGGTCGCCATCAAAATCCGGGTCTGCAAACAAGCGGCAAGCGTCGCGGAAGTCCATGATGGTGAAATATTCTTTCGTATGTCGCTCGTCATCTATAAAATATTCCGGCTTCAGTCGAGTGCCGCGCCCGATAATCTGCTTAAATTCGGTCATGGAGTTGATGTTATTATCTAGGACAATCAGCTTGCACGTTTTGCAATCAACGCCCGTCGTCATTAATTTTGATGTTGTGACGATAACGGGATATTTGCTTTCTTCGTCGATAAAATAATCAAGTTGTGCCTTGCCCACATCATTATCGCCTGTGATTTGCATGACGTACTTTGAATTTTCGGCTGCCAAGTCGGCGTTTTCATTTACAAGTGCTTGCCGCATACGTTCTGCATGGTCTATATCAACGCAGAAAACGATGGTTTTATCAAAACGGTGTGTATTGCGTAAAAAATCGCTGATACGCTTTGCTACGGTTTTTGTGCGGTCGTCTATAATAAGATTTCGGTCGTAATCTTTGATGTTATATTCCCTATCCTCAATTTCGTTGCCGTACATATCGACTTTGCCGACGGGTGGTCGCCAGCCTTCAAGGTCTTTGTCGATGCCGACGCGGATAACTTTGTACGGCGCAAGAAAGCCGTCATCTATGCCTTGCTTTAGGCTGTATGTGTAAATCGGCATTCCAAAATAATCAATGTTAGAAACTTCCTTCGTTGCTTTGGGTGTGGCAGTCATGCCAATTTGTGTTGCTCCGTTGAAATATTCAAGGATTTTGCGCCAACGTGATTCCTCGCGGGCGCTTCCCCTGTGGCACTCGTCTATTATGATGAGGTCGAAGAACTCCGGCTTAAACTCACGAAACGGCTCGTCGCCGTCATCGCCTGCAAGTTGCTGATACAACGCCAAATAAAGCTCAAATGAACTATCGAGCTTTTTCCCACTAATTTTAGTCATTATTTTCTCGAATGGTTTAAAGTCTTGTTGCATGGTCTGGTCAACGAGGATATTGCGGTCAGCGAGGAACAGGGTTTTCTTTTTCGCACCGGACTTCCATAACCTATGGATAATTTGAAATGCGGTGTATGTTTTGCCTGTGCCTGTTGCCATAACAAGCAAAATACGGTTTTGTCCTCGGGCAACCGCTCCAACGGCGCGGTTAATCGCTACGCGCTGATAATAGCGCGGTGTTTTGTCGCCGATTTGAAAATAGTACGGCTCGGTTATTAGCTTTTCTTGCTCAGGCGTGATTTCACGCTCGCCAATATACCTCTTCCATAATTCGTCCGGTGTCGGAAAATCGGCAAGAGCGATTTCGCGTTCTATGCCGTTTTTCATGTCGCGTTCAAGAAACGCATCGCCGTTGGAGCTGTACACAAACGGAATATCAAGAATTTCTGCGTATTCAATGCCCTGTTGCATTCCTGCGCCTACAGAGTGTTTATTATCTTTAGCTTCGACGATGGCAAGAGGCAGGTTGCGCTTGTAGTAGAGGATGTAATCTGCCTTTTTTCTCTTTCCGCGCGCAGTAATATTGCCGCGAACTATGACGCGCCCGTCGGTGAAACTCTGCTCCATGCGCATTTGGTTATGCTTGTCCCATTTGCACTCGATAGCGGGAGTTATGTATCTTAGTTTGATGTCCTCTTCGGACATTTCGCTTTTTTTAAGCAGTTCACTCATGCGCTACATCCTCTATTTTTGGCAATGACATGAAACATTCATCATTACCCTCCGCAAAGAATCATAAATCGACAATTTAATTATATTCGTGTATTTGCAAAACGTCAAGAATTATTTCAGCAACCTCTTTTCCAACACAAAAAGCACGCCTAAGTCGTCACTATGGCATGCTTGGGTATTTCGTTTCGTTACTTCAAATTATTACACACGGTAGGCGCATTGTCATTTTTCCCGTTTTGTATACGTCTGCACAGTTAAAATTAACGTATACTAACGAACAACTTTGCACTTCCCGCGTCGGATAACCAGCGGCATCGCCTTTGAAAGTTGCAAACCGCACAAGCACCACCACGCGTGTAAATATACGTGATGCTTCCTTGGTTTTAACAAATTTGATGCATAATTATCCTTGGGTAAGCCGCCGGGAAGTCAGTCCGTGCAAAGGGCAAACACTGTAGTTGCACGCAGAGGCGTTGCTATCGCTTGTCGACAGAGCTGTGATGCACTTTTCAGGTATGTGCCCGTTGGCTTGGGATTAGTATACAACACCGTTTTTGACATTTTCTAAGATTTTGTCAAAGAATTTCTCGCAAAAACATTCTCACCGATGCGCGTTAAAAAACGTGTTTATCTTTTCCATTAAATCCGCGTCCAGCGTACTTGCCTTGTCCCTTATTTCTGCGAACATTACCGCTCGTACATCCTCGGGTACGTAATGGTTATGATATTCCCATGCTTCCCGCCATTGGGCGTTAAATGCATCAAGATAAGGCTGCACCGCGGCGGGGCGCAATAAATTGTTATGTCCGTTGTGGTGGGGTAAATGGTGGGTGATAAAAATTACGTTGGGGTTAGTGATACGCGCCCGCTGGTTAATAATACTTGCGCCGTGGTAGGCGATAACGTCATCGGCTGTGCCGTGGAGTATCATCACAGGGGTCGCGCCGTTGTTTATGCCCTTTACGGCACAAAGTCCTGCATTCTGCCCAAAAAGGATACGCTGGTGCAGCCATAAGTACGGGCGCATCAGGCTTGCCACGCCGCCCATAAAGCTACGCGCATTTTCCTGCAGCATTTCCATGGGCGCGGCAAACGCTGCAAGGCTAACCACGGCGTTAACTTCATGCTCTTTGTTTAGCACGGCAGCTACGGCGTAGCCGCCCCAACTATGCCCGTACAGCATAATGGGAAGCCCCCAACCTTGGCTCTTGATATACGTTAGCGCTGCGTCCAGGTCAATGGCGGACTGGGGAAGCCCGCGCGTGCCGCGCCCTTCGCTTGCGTGGCTGCCCGTTTTGTCAAATTTAAATACGCGCCAGCCATTTTCTACAAAAAATAGGGTTTCCGGGAAGTAGTATTCCGCGCCGCCACCCAAACCGTGGGCTATTACCACCAGCCCACGGTCGTTATCTTCGCCATAAATATACGCGGTCAACTTATTAGCGCCCGAATAAAAATGGGTAATGGTACGAGGAACATTTTCTACGTCCTCGTACCGCAATTTGGTGGAAAGGGCGGGGCGCTCTGCCCGTCTGCCAAAGGTCTGGTTGTAGATGAATACCGTAACCACCATGGGAACAGCGAGAAGCACCAAAACCACAGTAATAATCATGGCGACAAGCATTTTTCGCCTCCCTTTTCTAGGTACTTACGCGTACCTCTACCACGCTGCAGGGTGGCAAGGTGAGTTCTGCCTTGGCTTGGGAAAGGGTTATCCCGTTAAAGGGCAAAATCTTTACGTTGTCCGTTTTGTCGAAGTCGTTATAATCCTGCATCGCACCCGTTAATATGCGCCCCGTTGCGTTTTTCCCTTCAATGCCCGTAAGCAATAATTCCACAGGGGCGGGGGCGCTAACCGAGGGGTTTACCAAAGTAGCGGTAAGGACGCCGTTTTCGTCTACAGAAGCGGACGCCTGTACGTTGGGCACGACAAAATCCCCGCCGATTTGTGTTGTTTCGGTGTAGGAATGCACCAGCTTTGCGTCGTGGTGGTGCTTAAACAGGTCGAACACATGGTACGTGGGCGTAAGCACCATTTTGTCGCCTTCGGTAAGGATAACGGCCTGCAACACATTTACGGTTTGCGCCAAATTTGCCATTTCTACGCGGTTGGAATGTTGGTTGAAAATGTTCAGGGTTAACCCCGCCACCATGGCGTCGCGCATGGTATTTTGCTGGTATAGGAAGCCCGGGTTTGTGCCCGGCTCTACGGCAAACCATGTTCCCCATTCGTCTACGATAATGCCTACGCGGTGTGTGGGGTCGTACTTGCTCATAATTTCTGCGTGCTTGGTGATAATTTCGTCCATTTTCATCGCCTTGTGCAGGGTCTTATAATAAGTGGGTTCGTCAAAATCCGTAGCGGAAAGCTTTTTCTCCCAAAAATCCCCTTCAGCCACAAATGTATAGTAATGAAGCGTTAGCGCGTCCATATGCTTTGCGGCGATTTGCATTACCTTATCTGTCCAGTCGTAGTTAAAATCAGGGGCGCCACAGGCGATTTTGTAAATTTTATTTTCGCCGTAATTGCGGATATAGGTGGCAAATTGGCGGTACACATCGGCATAAAATTCGGGGCGCATGTTGCCGCCACAGCCCCAGTTTTCATTGCCAACGCCCCAATATTTTACGCGCCACGCGTCCTTTTTCCCGTTTTTCTCCCGCAGCTCCGCCATGGGGGAAACGCCGTCAAAGGTCAAATATTCCACCCATTCGCTCATTTCCTGCACCGTGCCGCTGCCTACATTGCCGTTAATATACGGCTCGCAGTGTAGCTGGCGGCACAGCTCCATAAATTCATGGGTGCCGAAGGAATTATCCTCTACCACGCCACCCCAGTGGGTATTCACCATTTTTTTGCGGCTCGCCTTTTCGCCAATGCCGTCCTTCCAGTGGTATTCGTCTGCGAAGCAACCCCCCGGCCAACGCAAAACGGGGATTTTTATGTTGCGCAACGCTTCCACCACGTCCTTGCGCATCCCCTTCTCGTTGGGAATCGTTGAATCATCCCCCACGAAAATGCCGTTGTAAATGCACCGCCCCAGATGCTCGGCAAAATGCCCGTAGATGTTGCGGTTAATGGTGCTTTTTTGCTCCTTGGTGTTAATGTAAATTCTGTTCATTTATTTCACTCCTATTCTCATCATATTCCAGGATAATGGCGCTAGCCTTGCGTTAATATTTGCGCCGTCTATATTTGCTGTGCCGTCCTTTGGCTTAACCGAGCCATCGGCTTGGGNATTGGTTTGTTTTATGTCATAACCGCTCATTTCCTTACATTCAATCACATGCCCCAGCCCGTAGCCTTGAAGTTCTACTTCAAAATCTACCGCTGTATCTTGGGAACGGTTTACCGCAAAAACCACCATTTCACCTTTCTCTTCATTATATATGGCAAGGGATTCGACAAAGGGTACATTGCGGTCGTTTGCCTCGTAGGTTGGGCATTCCATGATGGGAGTTAGTACCGTGCCATGCCCAAAATTTGCGGTGTACATATAGGGGTAAAAAATCGTCTGCCGCCATGCGTCGCCGCCTTTCGCCGTCATAATGGGGGCGATAACGTTAACCAGCTGCGCCATGCAAGCGATTTTTACGCGGTCGCAATTTTTCAATAGGGTAATGAGCAGTGTGCCTACCAGCAACGCGTCCTCAAAATTGTATACATCCTCCAATATAGGGGGCGCGTATTGCCACGGCTCGTTTTTCGCATCCTTGGCGTGGGAATGGTACCACACATTCCACTCGTCAAAGCTAAGGTACATTTTTTTCTTGCTACGCTTTTTTGCCTTTACATAATCGCATATCGCGGCGACGCTTTTTATGAAATCATCCATTTCCAACCCCTGGGCAAGGTAGGAGGGCAGGTCGTTTTTTGGGTTGCCGTAGTAGCTGTGTAGGCTTAAATAATCTACCTCATCGTAGGTAAAATCCAGCACATCCGCTTCCCAGGCGCCAAAGGTGGGCATCCCCTTGTGGGACGAACCACACACCACCAGTTCAATATCGCGGTCGTACATCTTCATTATTTTTGCGGTTTCCTGTGCCAACCGCCCGTATTCGGCAGCGGTTTTATGCCCCATTTGCCACGGGCCGTCCATTTCATTGCCCAAGCACCAGGTTTTAATGTTAAATGGCTTTTCCGCGCCGTTTTTTCTGCGAAGGTCGCTGTAGTACGAACCCGATGGATGGTTGCAATACTCCAACAGGTTGCGCGCTTCTTCCAAGCCCCGCGTACCCAGGTTTACCGCCATGTTCACCTCGGCGTTTACCTCACTTGCCCACTGCATAAATTCGTGAATCCCCACTTGGTTAGACTCCACCGTTTTCCACGCAAGGTCTAACCGCGTTGGGCGGCTTTCCTTCGCGCCAATGCCGTCCTCCCAGTTGTAACCGGAAAGGAAATTACCACCGGGGTAGCGGATAATAGGTACGTTTAACTCGCGCACCAGCTTTTTTACGTCCCCGCGGAAGCCGTTTGCGTCTGCCGTTGGGTGGTCGGGTTCGTAAATACCCGTGTACACGCACCGCCCCATATGCTCCACAAACGAGCCGTAGATGCGCGGGTCTACCTTGTCGATGGTGAAGGTTTTATTCACCGTCATTTTTGCCTTCATGGGTTAGTCCTCCTATTTATTTATAATTTATCCAGCACGTCATTTCGCCTACCGCGCGGTTTGCCCACAGGTAGTAGGGAATCCACGTAAGCACCGCGTCCTCGCTTTGGGTTTGCGGTAATCCCTTCCTATACAATGCATCATTTTCTTCGGGGGAAAGGCGCTGCCCCACCGCCTTAATTTTTACCGCACCGCCAAAGAAGTCTGCATCATACCCCGTGGCGAAATCCACATCGCCCGTTAGGAAAATGCGGTGCAAGTCGCGCCCGTTGTCGGCTTCTTCCAAGCAATACACCACAGGACCGCGCTGTACGGCAACCTTGCCCGCGTTTTCCCGTACCGACGGGTGGGCGTGTATCATTTCCACGGGCATGGGAAGGGTGATGGAAATTTCTTCCCCCTCGGCTACGCCACGCAAATAGGCATAGCCATCTTTTATATCGCACGTTTCAATATTTTTACATGTTAACTGAAAGCCTTCGCACCACGCGGGCATACGCACCGCAAGGGTTGCGCCTGCGAAGGCTTCGCGGATTTTAATCGTTACGGTTTCCTTGTGCGGATAATCCGTTTCCATGTCTAAGGCAATCTTTCCGCCGTCAAGAACCGTATCCACCGAGCCTCCCGCAAATAAATTTACATACAGCGTATCTCCGCGTTTTGCATACGCATAACTACCCAGCGAGGTAAGCATACGCGCAAGGTTGGGCGGACAGCAAGAGCAGCCAAACCATTTTTGCCGCGCTGCTTTTACATGGTGCTTGCCCCTGTCCTTTTCGCAGGCTTCGGGTACAACCTCCAGTGGGTTTACGTAGAAAAATGATTTACCGTCCGCCGACATTCCGCTGATTATACCGTTGTATAACGCGCGTTCCATCACGTCCATGTACTCGCCCTTGGGATTGATAGAAAACATGCGCTGTGCAAAAAACACCAGCGCAATAGATGCGCAGGTTTCTGCATACACCGTATCGTTGGGCAGGTCGTAGCCAAAGCTAAACGCCTCGCCATGGTGGGTAGCCCCTACCCCGCCTGTGATGTACATTTGCTTGCGGGTTACGTCTTCCCACAAGGTGCTGCACGCGGATAAAAGGGTTTCGTCCCCCGTTTCCCGCGCTACGTCTGCCATGCCCGCGTACATGTACAACGCGCGCACGGCATGTCCAATTGCCACTTTTTGCTCACGCACGGGCAAGTGGGATTGATGGTACGTATGCCCCGTACTTCCGTTGGGGTGTTCGCCGTCAAAATAAAAGGGTCGGCTGCCCCGCTCATTAATAAAGTAGGTAGCCAACCGTAAATGTTTTTCGTCCCCCGTGAGTTGATACAACTTGACAAGGGCAAGTTCAATTTCTTGGTGACCGGGCACGCCGCGTTTTTTCCCTGCTTCCGCGCCAAAGGTTGCGTCAACTAAATCCACATATTTGCATAACGCCTTAGTGAGTTTATCCTTCCCCGTGGCTTGCCGGTATGCTACGGCGGCTTCAATAAAATGTCCAAGGCAATATAATTCATGGTTGTCGCGCAAATTGGTAAAACGCTTTTCCAGCCCATTTATAATGAAGTACGTGTTTAAATAACCGTCGGGCTGCTGGGCAGAAACAACAAGGTCAATCGTTTCATCGGCGAGCTTTTCCAACGGGGCATCGGGGCAAGTCGCCAGGCTATACGCTACGGCTTCCAGCCATTTTGCTACGTCCGAATCTTGGAAAACAAAGCCGTAAAACTCACCTTGTTCCAAACCTGAAGCAATTCTAAAGTTTTGCAACGCATGGCTTGGGGCGGCATCGGGAATGCGGTCGTTTAACGCTTCCCATTGGTAGGGTATCACCTGTGTACGCGCAAGCTCCATAAAATTGCGCCAAAATGCACCCTTAATTACCGAGTCCTTTACGCCCAGCGGTTTTGCGTAATTCTTTCTCGCCATCGTCATTCTCCTCTAATTTTTATATACTCGTTAATCGCCGTTAAATAATGCACGGGGAAGCCGTTTTTATTTTGCACAAGAAGGCGCGAATTAAAATCTTTATAGGGTATAGATTTGCGTCCGCCGTTTTTTTCATTTTTCTTTGCCGCGGCAATGGTTTCGCAGGGCAGTAGAAACATCTCATTTTTTTCTTGGAAATGGACGAGCAGGAACGCCATGCCCTTCTGCCGCGTAAAGTCTTGCATAAATTCCACTTGGTGGTCGTGTATGTTGCGCAGGGGCAGGCTTAGCCGGCGGGTTTCCTTTGCGTCAAAACAAATGGGCAAGCCCTGCGCCGCACCAATAAAGTCTACGGTGCTTTTTTTTTCGAAGTAGGCGTGGGTAATGGTGTGCGCCTTATTATCCACAGCAATGGGCGTAATGGGAGTAGGCACTTTTTGGATAAGGGCAAGCCCTTTTTGGCGGTATAGCTGGTTTGTCATGTCAATTAATTCTTCAAATAAACTGCCGCGCAAGCCGCGCGTGTTCCATGCCATATGTTCCCCTCCCCTCTTTGGTGTAGTATACTAAATCAAATATCTTTTGTCTTGGAGGCTTCTATGTTATCCCTCGCCCTTCCCCCCGCCGCTGTAAAAAATTTTATGGGGCAACTCTTACGTGAAACGCAGTTCGATTTTTTCGCCGTGCGCAATGTAGAGCTAACCCTCGCCACACACATCTCCATTTCGGGCTTGTTGGAAACGGAAGGCGAAGAAGCGCCCGGCAAAAAAAAATATACCTCGTGGGGCGAACTGCGCCCACTGGTATATGATTTAATAAAACGCGCCACTAAGCCCAAGCTAATAAAAATCGTCTTTTCGCACCCCGCGCCCGTTGATATACATACAAACGCCGCCGCACTTTTTTTGAATATGACATACGAAGGCGACCGTATAATTTTTACCACGGCAACTTCCCAGCAAAGCTTTGCGCTGGAAAAAACATTGGACACCGCATGGGACGAATGGGTACAAACCTTTTTTATAAACAAAAATATTTCTGTAGAAAATAATCTGGGAGATGATGTATAATGCCCCCAACCCCGCTAAGAAGTAATTTTGCGCAGCATTCGCGCTTGTAATACGTAGTGCAACGCAGGGTTTGCCGTAGGCGCGGTAATGGTCAAAATTTGGTCGTACTGCATCACATCTAAACGTGTATTGTATAAAGAAGCCATGGTAAACTGCTCCACCGCATCGCCAAACGCGGCGTCGCTGGGGTGGTTTATTTTTTTGAAGGGGAAAACATCGGGCGCTACATAAAAGGAAAAAATCTCCCAATCAAAATTGCCGTACATCGTAGAAAATTGAATGGTAGGGAACATAAGGAAAAAGTCATATTCAAGGTAGGCTTGCAATGCGTCGCGCACGGGACTGTCGGCAGAAACATGGATAACCATGTTATGCTCCTCACCGATGAGCAAGTCCACTTGATGGTCAAGAAAAACCCAGCCATAGGGCGATGCGCCAAAATCGTTCGTTTCATATTGAAGCACCAGCATATCCATATCCGCAATCAGCAACCGCCCAACGATGTAAGGGTTGTCGTATTCCTCCCACAGAGCCACAAATTCGGGCAATGGGTCCATTTGCGGGCGAGGTACGTATACTTGTGTTTCGTAAGGCGGGGTGTAATATGCGTCATTTGTGGTTTCGCCATTTATTGGCGGCGCGGTATTTTCTGCCGTGGGCACGGGTGCAGGTGTTGCCACCGCCAACATTGTGGGTGTGTAATAATCGTCGGGGTTAAAGTATGCCGTATACCAATAAATGACCCCTGTAACCAACGACGCAACGCACAAAAACGCCAAAATACCCACCGTAAACCATGGTATTTTAATTGTTTCATAATTCGGCGTTAATTCACCGTTAATTTCGGTCGAAATTATCTTCGATTCATTTTGAACCTGACGTGTAATATAAATTACTTCACTTTTTTGTGATTTACGCTGTCCACTTTTTACCTCATACCATTGCATTGCTTGTCACCTTACCTCGCTGAATATAGTTGTTCTATCAAATCTGCCATTGTGGTTGCCGGTATATAGTTTATAAAAACCAAGTCAACGTCATAATTCTCCGCTACTACTTCCAGTACACTTTTATTAAATTGCCGTGGGTCAATTACGACAATTTTTTCATAATGGGGTGCCATCCAAGGTATCATAGCGTTAGCGAAGGAATCTTTTACCACTACCAGCGTGCGTCCGTTTAAATTTGACGTGGTAAAATAATAAATGTCGCGGTCGCCGCCCAAAAATATTCGGTAACACAGGTTAGAAATATCGTCGGGTATCACAAACATATTAATCGAAAATGCTGTTCCGTCATTTAACGTGTAGAAATGTATGGTGTCTGGATGAGCAAGCACGGTACGGTTACGCGTACCCACCGCCAGCGAGCCGATAAAGCCTTCAATCGTGTGTTCAATATAATTTTCAATGGTGATTGGCGCAAAGCCCGCCGCTTCTGCGAAGGCAAGATAAGCATAATATGCGCCAAGCATGGTCCAGTGGTGGTCGGTACGAAAGAAGATATATTCCTCGGCGTGGGCTTGCAAAATGCTGTGCGCGTCAACAGGGATAATTGAAGAGTGCAGCAAGCCATTCACAAAATCAATAGTAGTCCGCTGGCAGGAATTTACCGCGGCATACCGCGCGCCCATAAATTCCACCTTTACGGGTGAGATAACAGAGAAAATACGCAGCGGATTTGTACGACCTTCCAGCGCAATTGCATAGGCGTTTAAAACCTCGGCATAGCGTGTTGCCAGTGTCAAATTTTCAATATAACGCAGGTAAAACACAGCATCGGGGTGGAAGTGGATATCCACACCAAAGGGTCGGCTCGGGTCTACATTGCCACCCGTAAAAATAGGCACAGGTATGGGGGTTATCACTTCGCCGTCTTCGTCGTATTCAATCATGGGGGGTGCGGGCAGTTCCAGTTGCTGCGGAAGCTGCGCAGGTATTAACCCCTGCCCCAAATCCGCCGCATCAAACACCACCACCATGCCCCCGCCCTGCCGATGCACCCCATATGAATGCTCCACAATATTGGCAAAGCTAAGCCAAGTCGTGCGGTTATTTGTATTGTCCAGCAAAAACGACTCAAAGGATTTTGCAAGGTCGCCCCTGATAAAATTGCGAAGCGTGACCTCGGGGAACGGTTCCATATTTCGGTTTTCAAATTCCGATGCGCGCTCGTCCATGGGTAATACATAGACAAATGCCACCGCAAGAAGAAGTGCGAGGATTGACAGCGCAACGTTTAATTTTTCCATAAGCGCCTCCTTAAAACCTAAAATAAATAAACGGCGTAAACGTTTGCCCGATTAACAGCACAAAGCTTACACACGCTACGCCGAAGTTAAACATCGGCTCGGCTACGGGCATTCTTTCTTTTACATAATGCAAAATGCGAATGGGCGCACGGGTAGAGAAAATGGCAAGTATGGGCAGTACCCATACATTCGCCATCAGCAATTCTACTGCGCGATAATCGTACCAACTCCCACCAAAACCGAAGAACCGTGCCGTCGCCGTGCCCAGCTGTGCAAAATCGGTAAAATAGAAGAGAATCCACCCGTACAATACAACAAACAGGCAGTACAGATGTGCAAAAAAGGCGGGGAGTTTCTGCAAAAAATTATTTAATAAATATTTTTCAATTAATAAAATTACGCCAAAATACATGCCCCAAAGAATAAAATTAAACGATGCACCATGCCATAAACCCGTAGCCGCCCAAACAAACATGATATTAAATACAGCGCGTTTTCGGTTGCCGCCCAAGGGTATGTATAAATAATCGCGGAAAAACCTCCCAAGGGAAATATGCCACCGCCGCCAAAAATCAGTAATAGACTTGGATACGTAGGGGTAATCAAAATTTTCTAAGAAATTAAAGCCGATAATTTTACCAAGTCCTATTGCCATGTCTGAATAGGCGGAAAAGTCGAAGTAAATTTGGAACATGAACATTATGGCGCCCAACCATATGCCAAGGGTGGACGCATAAGGCGAGCCCAGCAATTCCGCCGCGACTAAGCCCGCATGGTTGGCGAAGATTATCTTCTTACCAAGTCCCATAATAAAACGCGAAATACCTTGGCTGATTAAAGGCACGGTAATTTCGCGCTTGGTTAGTTCGGCGGCTACGTCGCTGTAGCGTACAATCGGTCCTGCCACAAGCTGGGGGAACATGCACACAAAAGTTAAAAATGCGATGGGGTTGCGTTGCGCCTTCACTTTTCCGCGGTACAAATCAATAGTGTACGACATGGTTTGGAAGGTGTAAAACGATATGCCGATGGGCAACCCCGGTGCAAACGTGACCGATATGCCAAAAATCCCCAGGAAAAATTCCGTATACTTAAAAATGATAAGCAAGCCCAACGAGGAACACATGGAAAGCACCAACAACGCTTTGGCTTGCCACTTACCGTGGTATCGCTCCATAAATAAGCCGATTAAACAGTCCATAGACGCAGAGAAAATAATAAGCACTACCCAAGCGGGTTCGCCCGCGGCATAAAAAAAGAGCGAAAATATAAGCAGTACAAAGTTTCTGGCGCTAAGATATTTTTTAGGTATGGAGAAATACGCGATAAGAAACGCGGGCAAGAAAAAAACAAGAAAGGTTAAGCTCGAAAACACCATATTATATTATCCCCTAGCAGGCGGCTCGCTGTGTATTTCTTCCGTATAAAAATTGCCTGTAATTCCTGCATTATTTGCCATGTCAATGCTGGGACGATGGTCAAAATGCCACCATTCCGACGCCAGCGGATTAAAGCCCGCATTCGCAAAATACCACTGCATACGCACAATACCGCCCGTCATTGCCGCGCCCGTCATTTCCACATTTCCACCAAGCACCTGCTGTGCAGAAATACCGCGCGGGGTATTAACTATCGCCGCAGAGGGGCTAAGCTCGTGTATGCGCGTGCCTGCGTTAATTCGGTCAAATTGCGTGATGTGAATAAACGCATAGTCCCCCGTTTGGTGTATTTCCGAATCGCGGATACGCGCTAACGTTGCATCTACCGCGCCGCCGCGCTGATGGTTAGACACACCCGTGGAAATAAACCACGTTAATGTCCATGCCGAATCGCGTATCGCGTTACCCACCAACGGCTGGGCGTTCATTAGTTGGTTCATTGCCGTCACCACCGCTTGCTGGGTGGAATGCGGGCGAAATACTTCATAAACGATTAGCGTTTCGTTATTGGAAAGCGCGAGCTGTTGCACATTATGCAATGCCCGCGCCATGGTATACATACCGGGCACAATATATTCATAACGCCCAAGGCGATAATTAAAACCGTAAGCGCTGTACAATACTTCGCCCGTGATATTGGGCAGGTCAAACCCGCTGGAGCGGAATTCCGCGTCCCGCGCGTTAATAATATCAAAAATTACCGAGGGCAAAACGTCGGGCAAATTAATAAAGCAACGGCGATGGTCTACCCAGCCTGTAGTTTCGTTAGGCAAGCGCACGTACCACCATTCGGCTTGTGCATCCAAAATGGTAAAAACACTGCCGGGGGGCAGGCTAACGATTTGGCTTCCGCCGCCTGCGGGTGCATCACGCAGGGGACTGGTTGCCGCGACCCACCCCGTTGCGCCAATTACGGGCAACTCCGTTAAACCGCCTTCATAGTGGTAAAAGACCATATCCTCTGCCATGGGGGGAAGCACAAAGCCTTCACCATCCACCTCTTCAAAGGGGTCGCCGATAATGCTTGGGGCTACAGGGTCGCCGTTTTCGTATGCGGGGGTAGTATCGCCGCCGATTTGCGGCAATTCCAAATTGCCGATAAAAATTAGCAAAATTGCAATGGCTACCATTAACAACACCATTATAATTGCTATCTTTACGCCGTCCACACCTGCTTTGCGCCGCCCTGTGGAAACACGGTTTACTTTTTTTAGCAGCGCGTTATTTTCTTTGCGCCCCGGTCTGTTTAAATTCATTGTTCGCTCCTGTTAAATAAAATCACGCCTGTTTCCATATCCCATGTCACCTGAGTATTGGTTGCATGTGCCACAAATTCCATAGAAACAAAGATACTGCCGTTAATAATTTGCGCGGGGGTTTCGCCCACAAACACATCGCCGTTTACAATTGCTAAATTGCGCCCGATAAAAAACGTAATATTGTCACCGTTCGGGTGTGTTAGCTGCGCAAGCATATGCACACCCTGCCATTCCACCGTATAACCCAGCTGCTCGAACACGGCGCGTATGGGCAGCAGTGCCTCGCCATGCTTAACGGTTGGGGGCGTATCTAAGGGAAAAAGCCGCCCATCCATAAAGACGCGAATACGCTCGGCGCGTTCTGCCTCTCGTCTTTCAATTTCATCGAAACCAAATTGCAGTAAGCGGCGGGCATCGCCATGGCGGGATGCATTGTCGGGCGCATTCATTACCACGGCAATAACGCGGCGTCCGTCACGTTCCGCCGTTACGGAATGGTTCCACCCTGCTTGGCGAAGTGTACCTGTTTTAAAGCCGTCCGTTCCCGCAAACGGCACACTGGCGCCGGGTAATAAAAAATTCGTATTATTATAGCGCACGCCGTTAAAATGCATATGAGGGATTGCCGTAATACGCAAAATATCAGGAAAACGGGAAATGAATTCCCGCGTTAGAATGGCTATGCTGTACGCATTTGTATGGTGAGGCAGCGCGCCGTGGGAATTGGTGAAGCTGCTGTACATACCCAATTCTGCCGCGACTTCATTCATACGTGCTACAAAAACCGCCTCGCTGCCCGAAATATGTTCGGCAAGCACCACCGCCGCCGCGTTCGCAGAAGGCAGCATTAATAATTGCAGAAGTATTTCCACGGAAATATATTCCCCCGCGGGCAACGGCACAAAAGACCCCTGCTGCCGCCTGTCGGAAGAAAAAGCCGCAGCGCCCGCGCTTACCCTTATTCGTGTGTCCGGCGTCAAGTTCCCTGCCTCAATTTCAAGGTATGTAATAAACGCCGTCATGCTTTTGGTCATGCTTGCGGGTATCCAGCGGCGTTCCATTTCCCGTTCGTATAAAATTTCCCCTGTATGATAGTCCATCACCACAGCAATAGAGGCGGAAATATTTGGCGCGCCCTGGACGGGCGCAATAAAAAACGCCACCGCGAGTAAAAGCGCTAATGGCACAATCCATAATTTGCGTAAAATTTTCATTTGCATCCCACCTTAACAAAATTCGCGGGGATTATATCACAATTCTTCTTTAAGGGCTATATATATGCCTTTTAAAATTTACCGTCGCGCAAATAAAACCGCCCGACTGCTTTTCCACAGCTTCGGGCGGCTTGTTTGTTACGGATATTGATTATCCTTAAAAGTTGCTACGTATTAATTTCGTCCATCAGGTTGCCAATGTCTTCCGATTTTTGCTTAATGCCCGCAACGTTGTTGGTAATAGCACCCGTAGCTTGGCGGATTTCGTTAATCTGGTCGGCTAGGGTAGATGTGCTTTCGGCTAAGCGATGCAATACCTTGGAGATATTGTCGTTATTGTCGCGGTTTTTGGTTGCGGCGGTCATGGATTTTTTGGCAAGGTCGCCTACTTCGCTCGCTACTACGGCAAAACCTACGCCAAATTGCCCTGCGTGCGCCGCTTCAATGGCGGCGTTGATGGACAGGATATTGGTATTACGGGCAATATTGGTAATTTCACCAATGCTTGCGGTTAACTGCTTAAATACGTCCTGTACTTCCTCCAAGGCTTTTTGCATTTCCATACTGTGCGAAACGGCTTGCTCTACACGGCTGTTAATGGCGGTTGTATCCTCCGCAATGCTAATATTATCGGTAGAAAGTTGTGAAATTAATTCGCTAATCGAGCCGAAGGTATCCACAATGCGTTGCGCGCCTACTAACTGTGCTTTTAACTGCTCTTTAATAAAGTAAACACAGTTTTCGGGCAGGTTAATGCCCAACGCAATGGCTTGCGCCATTTTTTTGCAAGTAGGATACCCGCACGAGCAGCAGTCGATGGTTTTATCCAGTTCGCTATGTTTGTGCAGCGCTTCGAAAGCTCTATTTGTTTCCGAGTTTCCTGCCCACACGCCCGAATTATAATTAGTATACGAGCAAACAAAGTCGTTTAGCTTCAAGTCCTTATAATAATCACGCAGACCTTGCAAACGCTCGGCGGGATTGGTCATAATTTTTGGCTTGCCCGTCACTTCGTCCATGACCACGTTGCCTTCTTCATCATGATATTGGTATTCCGCGGCATACTGCACTTGCTTACGCACGTGGAAGGTTTTAATCATTGCATAGTCGGTATGCCCTGTTCTTCCCTCTGTCGCTGTACCAAAGTTACAGCCGCGTCCGCAATTTAAGCAGTCGATAAGGTGCGGCGTAGTGCTTACTTTGTGTATCCATGAATTAAATTCACGTAAAAACGGATAGAGATGGCGCTCGCCTTCGGCTTGCAGTACCAGCGCATCCGGACCCACATAGAAGGCTACATTTTCCTTTAAGCCGCCGGGGATGGGGTACAATGCACCCATACCGTAGTCAACCTCGTCATTTACTTTGGGGTAATTACGAATGCTGCGACCGCCCGTATCTCGACGAATGTATTCCATCATATTCTTAAAGGTCACGTTGTAGCCGATAAGACCTTGCCCGCGAGGGGATTCAATCTCCACTTTTTTGGCAATACAGGGGCTAAGAAAGGCGAGTTCGTCGCTAAGGCCCTTGTACTTTTTCAAGTGAATAGCGGTACACATCATGGGGCTTTGTATGGGGATAAGCTGCTTTAACATTTCGGGATGGTGCTTTTCGATAAAGCTAACCACGGCGGGGCATGGCTGAGAGATAGCCGCCTGTGCGCCATGCTGTTTAATGTATTCCAAATACGCCCAAGACGTAATGTCTGCCCCATAGCTAACGCTGTAGAAACGTTTTACGCCTTTTTCTTTTAAATAACCGAGAATATGCTCGTATTCATCGCCGTAGTTTAATAACATTGCGGGCGCGATAAGTACAGAAATGTTTTTACCTTGCTTAAGTGCGTCGAAGAATCTTTCCGTATCATCTTTAAACTTGCGCACACCGTGGGTGCAGGTATCTATGCACGTGGCGCACAAAATGCATTCCTTTCCATCGGTGTACACGTGCAGTGTGCCGTCATCGGCGGGTACTACTACGTTTGCTTTCAACTCCGGGCATTCGCGAATGCAGTTGTTACAACCTATGCAATTTTCTTCATCGGTGTAGATTAATCCCTTGTTTAAATCTGCTCTTGCCATGCGATGTTTCCCCCACTCGTAAATTATTTTGACATGACGAAGCATATCAAAATATATTGTAAATACATCAAAAATGATTATAACCTTGTTTCTATATAAGTGCAACTTATTTATAAATAAAACTTATTCAAATAAATCTCATTTGACAATCCCCATTTCTACGATTTATTATTGTAGCAACACTAAAATAACGGAGGTATGTGTACCATGGAAAAAGGAAATTTATCTATCCACAGCGAAAACATTTTGCCCATCATTAAAAAATGGCTGTATGCAGACATGGACATTTTCGTGCGGGAGTTGGTGAGCAACGGCGTAGATGCGATTACAAAGTTGAAAAAACTAAACGAATTTGGTGAGGCGACCCTTCCCCAAGGGGAAAGCTTTGCTGTACGCGTAATTGTGGACAAGCCAAACAAGCAAATCCGCTTCGAGGACAACGGCATAGGCATGACCGCCGATGAAATT
Source organism: Defluviitaleaceae bacterium (assembly GCA_009786535.1). Taxonomy (GTDB): domain Bacteria; phylum Bacillota; class Clostridia; order Lachnospirales; family WQUN01; genus WQRX01. Next base: position 54,902 of record WQRX01000002.1, read on the forward strand.
AAGGAATATATTAACCAAATCGCTTTTTCCGGCGCGAATGCCTTCATGGAAAAATATAAAGACCTTGCCGAGGGCGAATTTATTGGGCATTTTGGACTTGGCTTTTACTCCGCGTTTATGGTGGCGGATAAGGTGGAAATTGACACCCTCTCCTTCCGCGAGGGCGCAGCCCCCGTGCGCTGGCGCTGTGAGGGCGGCATTGAATATGAAATGGAAGACAGCGACCGCACCACGCGCGGTACGACCATCACCCTCTATATAAATGAAAGCGGAGAGGAATTTTTAGAAGAATTTACCTTGCGCGGCACCTTAACTAAATATTGCGGTTTTGTACCCGTGCCGATTTTTATTGAATCGGAGAAAGAGGAGGCGGAAGAAGCTGTAGTGGAAGGCACAGTTGAAGGAGAAGATGCTTCGTCTGAAGAGGAGAAAACCGAAGAAAAGCCCGAGGAAAAACCTATCAATGATACGTCGCCTTTATGGATAAAAGCACCCGGCGAATGCACCGACGATGATTACAAAGCATTCTACCGCAAGGTATTTAGCGACTTTAACGAACCGCTTTTCTGGATTCACCTAAACATGGACTACCCCTTCCGCCTAAAGGGTATTTTGTACTTCCCCAAGCTCAAGCACGACCTTGAGTATATGGAAGGGCAGGTAAAACTGTTTAACAACCAGGTATTTGTTGCGGATAATATAAAGGAAGTGATTCCCGAATATTTGCTTCTTTTGAAGGGCGTAATGGATTGCCCCGATTTGCCGTTAAATGTGTCGCGTTCTTTCCTGCAAAACGACGCAAATGTGAAGAAAATGAGCGGTTATATTTCCCGCAAGGTGGCGGACAAGCTGAATAGCCTGTTTAAAAAAGACCGCGAAACCTACAACGGCTATTGGGACGATATCGCCCCCTTCATTAAATACGGCTGTATTAAGGAACGCGATTTCTACGACAAAATTAAGGGCAGCCTGTTATACAAAACTACCGACGGCGAATACCAAACCCTTACCGAATTTACCGACGCTTTGCCTGAAGTCGCGCAAGAGGGTTTTGGTGACAGTTCCAAGGTAAAGAAGACGGTGTTCTACGTTTCCAACGAGCAGGTGCAAAGCCAGTATATTAAACTGTTTAAGGACCAAGGGCTAAAGGCCGTATTGCTGCACACAAACCTTGACGCGCCCTTTATTTCCTACCTTGAAACCTACGAACCCGACGTGAAGTTTAACCGCATTGACGCGGATTTAACCGACGCGCTAAAGGACGAAACATCGGAGGAAATTATCAAGGGCGAGGAAAAACAATACGAGGATTTGCAAACGCAGTTCCGCAAAATTTTAGGCGATGAAAAATTAAAACTTGACGTGCAGGCGCTAAAGTCCGGAGGGGTATCTTCCGTAATGTTGCTTAGCGAGCAGTCGCGCCGTATGCAGGAAATGTCTAAAATGTTTGGCGGCGGCATGGCAATGCCGGGTATGTTTGAAGACGAGCTTACGCTGGTGCTAAACCGTAACCATACGCTGGTTAGCACGCTACTCGTGATAAAAGACCTGCCCGACCGCACCGAGCATGTGGAATTATTGGCACATCATTTATACGACCTTGCCATGCTGAGTCACAAACCCCTACCCACCGAGCAAATGACCGCGTTTATCGCAAGGAGCAATAAACTGCTGGAAATGGCGACGCAAGGGCAATAAAGAACAAGTGTAAAGAGTGTTTTCTATAATTTTTATCAACCCCAACTGATTACAAATTGTAAGCAGTTAGGGTTTTTATGTGCTTGTAAAAACATTCCCCAAGCCGTTTCTATTTAGGCTTGGGAAGTTTTTTATTCAACGCGATGCACTATAATCTTCTTCGGATAAAACCTCTAAATGACGGCGTTGGTTTACGTGAACTACGGTACGTTCCTCGCCATTTATGTGCCATTCGTGAATGCCCGTATCGCCGATGGGGAAGCGTATGGGACTTGCAGTCACAGGCAGGCGCAAAAAGCTGTAGCCCAGGTTCCAAATAAATAACCCGTGCGAAACGACTGCGATAGTCGCATTTGGCGGGTTTTCATTAATTAGGCGAGAAAGAACCGTTTCCGCGCGCATTCGCAGTTGAATTTCGCTTTCTTGCTCGTAAAGTGCCGTGTGGGGGTGTTTTATGGTCGGCGCAGGGTATTTTGCGCGGGCTTCTTCTTTGGAAAGCCCCGAAATTAAGCCCGTGTTCCATTCCATTAGCTCGGGGTCGTACGTTACGCCAAGGTTAGTACGCACGCCAAGTATTTCTGCCACCTTGCTTGCGCGCTTTAACGGGCTAGCGAATATGTTATCGATACAATGGCGCTCGGCAACCCAGTCTGCCATCAAATGCGCCTGTTTTATGCCCAGCGCGGTAAGCTCCGCATCATATCGTCCTTCAATTACACCTGTAATATCCCCTTCGGATTGCCCATGGCGGATAATGAGGAGTTTCATTTTTACCCCCTACTCTCTATGCCAAACTCTTGCATAAGCTTGTTAAACCGAGATTCTTCATGCTTTGCGACGGGGAACGCGGGGTTGTATAAACAATGTTGCAATACATCCGCATCGATGAGAATTTCATCCAATTCTGCGAATTTGCCGTGCTTGTCGCTATGGTTATAAATGGCAGTGCAAATGGCATCGGTTTCTTCGGGGGTGGTGAGTTGCCATTCGTTCAATAATTCCCGTGTAAAAACTGCGCCATCTTTTGCATGGTTGGCAAGGATGGCGGGTACTTTTTTGGGGTCGTGGTTCACTTCGTCTTTCTTTTTATAACTGTAAAGGTCGTGAAGCATACCCGCCATAACCGCCAATTCTACATTGGCTTTTCTCTTTTTTGCAATTAACGCGCAAGCGAAGGCTACGCCGTATAGATGTAAATACGCCACGCGTTTGTCTTCTGCATCTTTCTTTGTGGCAAGCATGACGTTGATGTGTTCCCGCATTTGTTCGACACGATTCATTGAAAGACTCCTTTTATTCATGTTCGTGCAATATTTTTGCATAATCAATAGCTACCTTATGCTTGAGTTGGTTTGCCTTATTTTTATCGGGATTCCCATTCAAATTTCAAGAATCCACACCCCCTAATGCAAATTTTTCAGTAATGCACTGCCCTTCACCAGCGCGAGCCACAGCGCCAGTGCGGTAAGCACCAGCCCGCCGCCAAATAATACGGCAAATGCTAAAAGCGGGGTGTGCAGCCAAAACCAGCCTACAAAGCCAACGCCTACGGCTACGCCCATTCCGCCAAAAATCATTAACAGGATATTCATATTTTGCTTAACGGCTACCGCCTCATTATCCCAGTCCAGCATGGGCTTTACCGTGTCGAAGAATAGTCCAAGGTAGTTAAGAAAAATGGCACAAGGCAAGGTTATAAGAACACCCGCTATAGCAAGGAGAATGGGCGGCGAAAACAGGATAATAAGTGGGATAAATACCAGCAATAAGCCCGCAAAAATGACCGTAAGCCCGCACGCCGCTTTGGCGTTGAGCTGGGTGCGGTAGCGCACGGGCAGGTATTTCATTACAAAAAAGTTGCGCCCCTCACGCGATATTGCGGAGGCGGTAATGGTCGCCGCGCCGCTCATGGTAAGAGATAGGATAGCCATGGCAACCAGCGCTAACGCCGCGGTGCGCGGGTCGGATAAATCTACCGCCGACAGTACTTCCAGTATGCCTTCTCCTTCGCCCGCAGTTAAAATAGGCACGATAGAAATAACAAGGATAATGGGCATAAAAAGCACCATGAGTACGCAATTCATAAACGCAACGGGACTGCGGAAAAGTACGCGCAGCTCCTTCATTACATAGGCGCGGAACACACTTTGCCCCGCCGCATGGGTGAGGATATCGTCGGCGGTCATTTTCTTCCCGCCCGAGCCTGATTCGGATAAGCCCAGTACGCCTTTGAAATATAGCAACTTCGCGAGGATAAAGAAAAACATAAGCCCCAAAATTGCCATAGAAATATTAGAAATTTGTAATCTTATAACTGTATATACATTAGGATACACCGCCGCCCCTACCGCCTGCGCCGCAAGTGCGTTGGTGGGGAAAATCCACTGCATCGCCGTCATTGCTACGGGTTCGCCCATGAGCATATTCAAGAGGGCTTCCTCGTCTATGGTAAACATGTTTTGCGATTGGGTCATAAACACGATAGCGAGGGCAAGCCCAAACAAGCCAATTATCCAGTTATAACGGTCGGGGTTGCGGATAAAACGCACAAAACGCATAAGCAGCATAACAATAACCGTAGAATATACCAGTGGTAAAATTGGAAGCGTTAATGCGGTAAATATCATGTTAAAGGTGAGCATTCCCGCACCGATATGCCCCCACAGCGCGGCAAACATTACGCCAACAAGCAGCACCGCAAGCAAGTATTCAAATACCAGCGCCACGGCAAATTTGGCGGCGATAATTGCCGCAGGCTTAACAGGCATCGGTAATAGATATTCCACGTCCTTGGAAAAATAAAAAATAGCGGGTGCCGCCATCAGCGACAGCATAAAGATAAGCACCGCGCCCATGTTTAACGTAACGCCAACGGCTAATTGCAGTTGATTTACCTGTGCGAAAAAGTAGTACAGGTTATTTAGCATATAATAAATAAGCCAGCCCATAGGCATAAAGGAAATGCCCACAAAACCCCATAAAAGTATGCCCGCCCATTTATTTTCTTTACCGCCTACTTTCATGTTAAAGACGGCTTGCCCTACGATAATCTTCAAAAAGGTGCGGAACATGGCGGAAAACTTACGCATTCGCCGTCACCTCCATAAAAATATCCTCCAGCGATTTATTATTGTGTTGGGCGATAAGCTCGTCCAGTTCGCCCATGAAAATGATGCGCCCTTTGTTGATAAGGGCGATTTTGTCGCACAATTTTTCCGCAACTTCCAGCATGTGGGTAGAGAACAACACGCAGTTGCCCGCTTCCGCATGGGCGCGCATCATTTCCTTTAGCTGGAAAGACGAGCGCGGGTCTAGCCCCGTTAGCGGCTCGTCCAAAATCCACAGCGCGGGGTTATGCAACAACGCACCCATGATAATGATTTTTTGCCGCATCCCATGGGAATAGCTTTGAATACGCGCGTTTAATGCGCCCGTCATTTCAAAGGTTTCGCCCATTGAGGCGATTTTTTCCTGTCTCTGTTCGTTGGAAACACCGTACATATCGCCCATAAAATTCAAGTATTCAATGCCTTTTAAGCGCAAAAACATGTCGGGCGAGTCGGGTACGTAACCAAAGCTCTGCTTTGCCGCTAACGGGTCGCTGGTTATATCATGCCCGTTAATTGTAATTGTACCGCCGTCCGGTTCAAGTACGCCTGTTATCATTTTCATTGTTGTTGTTTTGCCCGCACCGTTTGGACCGATAAAACCCAAAATCTGCTTGCTTTGCACTTCCATGGAAATATTGTCCACCGCTTTAATAATATTATTGCCATAGGTCTTGCTTACGTCTGTTATTTTTAACATTATTTGCCTCCTGCGAGTTCTGTATATTTTTGGGGGGAAAGGAATTTGCGCAGCTCCTCACGGTATTCGGGGGTAACTGTGCCGTCCAGTTGTTCCTTTGCCCAAAATAGTGCGCCAAGGGCGGGCGTGGCTTCCAAAAGTTCAAAGCGCACGGGCATTTGCACATTTTCTTTAATCACGCGTACAAAATTGTCTACCATACCCGGGTATTTAATTACATTCCAAATACTGCCCGCCTTTACAACTACAACTTCGTTTTTAAAGGAAAGATTTTGCACGCAGCCCACCACGCCCTCGGCACAGGAAATGCCAACATCATCAAAGATTTTTTGCGCCACGGCATCGCCTGCCAGCGCCTCGCCGTCGGCAAATTGAATTAAATTGCGCGAAATACCCGACCGCCAGCCGTATTGGCTTATGGCAGTGTGCAATTCCTCGGGTTTTGTGATTTTCATTAATTCGAAAACGCCGTCTTGTAACGAAGTTTTCTGCCCCATGCGGAAGAGTGCGTGATATACCGCTTTTATTGCCCTGCCAGAAATATGCCCGCCGCCTGCCGCATCGCCCGACAGGTCGCCAATGCCGCCGACTTGCAATATATCGCCCGCATCGTCCACACCCAGTGTTACCGTACCTGTGCCGTTAATGGAGCATATGCCCGCAGAAGATATCGCCTTAACACCCAGAATACCATCGTTAGCAACTTCAAATTTGGTGAAGCCGATTTTTTTGATACGCTTCGTAAGCTCTGCTACCTGCCCCGGCTCGTCCGCACCTGCAAGCCCAAAGCCCGCCGCGGCAATATCACTGATTTTTATTTTATTTTTACGGCAAACCACTTCTAAATGTCCTGCCATGGTTTCCTGCATCCAGTCGTAACCGCGGTCGTGGTTCTCGTGACTGCAATTAGACGCACGGTGAAGGTTTACAAACTTGCCGTCGGCACGGCATAAGAGATAGTCTGTTTTAGAGTTCCCCCCGTCTACGCCCAGAATATATTTTAAGCTCATGCTGCTTCCCCCTCGTCCTTGTTAAAATCTTTATCGCCGGGTACAAATTTGAAAATAATCGCGGCGGCGATAAACAAAATCGCAATGCCCGCAATGCCGTAATGCTCGTAACCCGTGGCCAGCGCAATTGCGCCGAAAATAAACGTACCCAGCATGGAAGCGAAACGGCTGCACACGTTGTAAAAGCCAAAGTATTCGTTTGATTTTTCCTTGGGAATAATCCGCGCGAAATACGAACGGCTAAGCGCCTGAATGCCCCCCTGCGCCGTACCCACCAGCATAGCCAACGCCCAAAACATGATGCGCAGGGTGCTATCGTCCCGCGCGGGGTTCATAAACAAGGCAATAGTGCAAATCACGCAATAAGTGAATATTGCGAAGTAAATCATTTTTTTTGCGCCTACCTTTTGCGACATTTTTCCGTAAATTACCGCACAGGGCATTGCCACAAACTGGGTAACCAGCAATACCGCAAGCAAGGTAATTTCATCAATTCCGATAGACGCGCCGTACATCGTTGCCATGCGGATTATCGAGCCTACACCATCCGAGTATAAAAAGAACGCCACAAGGAAAATGAGAATATGCTTTTGCGTTGCAATTTCCTTTGCCGTTGTCCATATACGCACAAAGCTCTTGCGCACATACTGATTTTCGGGCTCGCTACCGATTTTTTGATGTACATTTTTCATAAACGGCCCCATAAAGGCAAGCCACCACACCACAGCAATAACAAACGCAACGCGGTATGCTAACATTATATCCATGTCTAATATGCCCAATTGGACGAGTACAACCAGCGGAATACTTAACATAAAGGGCAGTGCGCCGCCAATATAGCCAAACGCGAAGCCTAAGCTGGATATCCAGTTCATTCGCTTATTGTCCGTAACGTCTACAAGGAAGGTATCATACACTTTTGTATTGCCCGCGTAGCCGATGCTTGAGATGAAAAATACACCAAGTATCACAGGCCACAACGATTCGGGAACGAAGGCAAGCCCAAATGTGCCCAGCAGCCCCATTACGGCAAACACCGTAAACAGAATTTTCTTCTTCCCTTTATACCCGGAAAGCGTGCCTATTATCGGCGCAAGCAACCCAATAACCACCATACTTGCCGAATTTGTCCAAGACCAGAAAACGCTTGCATTTTCTACCCCTGCCCTATTCGTCGCTTCGATGAAGAACAGTGACATAATTACGGTCATTACAATCATTACATACGATTGGCTTGCCCAGTCGTACAGCACCCAGCTAAATTCCTCTTTTGTTAAATCCTTGCGAAACGGTATCCATGACCGCACTTGTTTTTCATTTTCCATTACATTACGCTCCTTTGGTTTTTCTTTTGCAGGCGCAGTATAGCATACATATTTATATGTTGTGCATACTAGGTGTGTAAAAAGAATGTAAAGATTTTGGAGGGATTCACATGGACATCAATTGCACGCATCAATGCTTCTATCAAAAAGACGGCAAATGTAATTTGCAGGAGTTACCCCTTATCACAAGCAATACTTATGCAGCGCACGATGTAGACTGCCCGTATTTTTCAGAAACATATACAGTAGCATCGCCGCGCGGGCACGGTTTTATGTAGCGGGAATTACATCGTCCTGCCATTCATCGGTGCGCAGAATTGCTGCGCGGGCAAGTTCGTCGCAGCGTTCGTTTTCGGGGTTGCCTGCATGACCCTTTACCCAGTGGCAGGTGACTTCATGTTTTTCCAGAAGAAGAAGAAGGCGCGCCCATAAATCGGTGTTTAGGGCGGCGTCTTTTTTGGTGCGCATCCAGTTATTTGCCTGCCAGCGTTTTGCCCAGCCCTTGGCAACGGCGTCGATTACATAACGAGAGTCGGAATATAAGGCAACACGGCAGGGTTGATTTAGGGCTTCTAAACCAATTATAACGCTAAGGATTTCCATACGATTATTTGTGGTTAAACGATAACCGCTGGAAAATTCTTTGCGATGCGCGCCAAAAAGTAAAACCGTACCGCACCCCCCCGGACCGGGATTGCCCGAGCAAGCGCCGTCGGTATACAGCGTAATTTCTTTCATACATGTGCCTCCAGCAGAAAATGCGCAAGCAATAAATCCTCGCGGGTGGTAATTTTTATGTTGTGCGGATCGCCTTCTACCACATACACCGCGCCGCCGTTTGCTTCAAAAATTGCGCTGTCGTCGGTAAAGCCGGCGAGGCTTGGTGTGTTTTTGTAGGCATCTAAAATAAGCGGGAACAAAAAGCCCTGCGGCGTTTGCACTTGGCGGAAACGCGCACGCATAGGCGTAGCGACGATTCGCCCGCTTTCGTCCACTTCCTTTACCGTATCTGTAAAAGGCAAGCCCGTAATTGCCGCACCATGCTTACGCGCCGCGCTTGTAACTGCATGAATAATCTCCGCAGAAACCAGCGGACGCACACCGTCGTGTATAAGTACGATTTCGGTTTTCGGATTTAAATGCTGCAAGGCATTACAGATGCTTTCGCTTCGACTTTCACAGCCGTCAATAACATGCTTGACCTTACATAGCCCATGATCATGTACCATTTTTAATACATCGCAAGCGTGCCCTTGGGGCACAGCCACTGCAATTTCATTTACATACGATATGCGTTGAAAAACCTGGATAGAATGCGCAAGCACGGGCTTTTCTCCCAACTGCAAAAACTGCTTGGGCGTTTCGCCCCCAAAGCGTGTTCCGCTGCCCGCTGCGGCGATAATTACAGATACCATAAAATGCACCTCAAATACATTATACATATTTTTCGCAAACGGGCATATAAATTTCAAAAAGCAGACAAGGAGTATGCCATGGAACGCGTACACTACAGGCGGGTGCGCCCGCCCGCGCAACACATAAATACATATTACGAACCCGAGGAAGAACCCGTTGGCGCACTGGGCGAAACGTTAATTTTGCAAGGCATTATCAGCGGGGTTATTTTGGTAATTGTAATGCTGGTAAGCATTATCACATTTGCCCCATTATCGCCGGCGCAGGAGGCTATCGCCGGTGCATTGTACGGCGCACAAACGCCGCGCGAATTATTTGACACCGCCCGCCAATTCGCTACTTCCATAGGTGTGCCGTGGTAAGATTAAACCGAAAAACCGTTGTAATTTTGCTTGCGCTTTTGCTGCTGCCGTGGACGCGCGCCGTCGGCATGGTTTTATGCTCGTTGTTGTTGCACGAATGGGGACATGCCTTTGCGGCAACGTGGTTTGGCGCAAAGGTGACCCACGTGCGCTTATCCGTTTTTGGTTTTGTTGCGCGGGTGGGGCGTATGGATAATATCCTTCCGCGCTACCGTGCGTTTATCTATTTTGCAGGACCGTTGGTGAATATCCTTATCGCAGTATGGGCGTTTACGGTGCATCATCTTTCTTACATAGGCGTATTTTGGCTACGCGATTTAGCTTTTTACAACGCCGTGCTTGCGGCGTTTAATTTGCTTCCCCTACTCCCATTGGACGGCGGGCGTCTTACGCAGCATTTCCTGGGCAATGCCGTTGGGGTACTGCGCGCTAATCGGTTTTTACTGCGTTTTGGGCGCGGTGCGGCGATATTTATTGCGGTGCTGGGTTTTTTTCAAATTCTGCTTTTTTCCTATAACATTACGCTGCTGTGCGCGGGCATTTACCTGTGGCGCAAAAATGTCACTTTGCAAACAGAGCTGCGCATGGAGGCATTTCTCACGCTGCAAAAAAAATCCGCCGTTCTGCGCGGTACACGCGGGAAAAGCAGATATAAAATAAAGCCGCTGCGCGTCCCTGCCGAAATGCCGTTGGCAAGGGCAATAGAGCGTTGCGGCTGGTCATATATGCGGGAATTTTACGTAGAGGGGATAATCATACGCGAGGAAGAAGTGCTTGCGCAGTTATTCGCTCCCGCGCCCGTCGCTACGATGGGTGAGTTGTAACCGATAATACACGCCTTTTTGCGCAAGCAATTGCGAATGCGTGCCGATTTCTGCAATTTTTCCCTGCTCCATTACCACAATTTTATCGGCGTTGATAATATTATTCAAATTATGCGTGGTGATAAGAATTGTATGGTCGCTACGCAAATTTTCGATGGTTTGCATCACGTTTCGTTCGCTTTCTGCGTCCAGTGCGCTGGTGGCTTCATCAAAAACAAGGATGGGGGCAGCGTGGCATAGTGCGCGGGCAATTGCAATGCGTTGTTTTTGCCCGCCCGAAAGGCTTGCCCCTCTTTCGCCGCATTCAGATTCATACCCGTCGGGCATTTCTGTAATAAATGCGTGGGCAAAGGCACGTTCTGCCGCCGCTTCCATTTCCGCTTGCGTAGCATTCCCTTGTTTACCCATGGCAATATTTTTTGCAATACTCATGTCAAAGAGTTTACACTGCTGGTCAACATAGGAAAAATATTTGCGCCATTGCATTATGTGCGCCGTATCATAGGTCAAATTACCGATACGTACGTTAGGCAAATCGCGCTCATACATGCCCATGAGTAACCGAAGCATAGTGGATTTTCCACTGCCCGACGCACCAACAAACGCCACCATTTCATTAGGATTAATCGTAAGTGTTACATCCGTGAGTGCTTTATTTTCTGCATTTTTATAGGCGAAGTTTAATTTTTCTACTTGCAAGGTATAATCGCCGTTCCAATTTATGGGCAGCGTATTTACGGGTTTATTTGCATTGGGTGCGGCGTCAATTACATCAAATACACGCCGCGCCGCAACTACAGGTGGTTGCAAACCCGCAAAGGCCGCACCCATGCCGCTCATCGCGTCGCCTATTGCGCCTACCAAGGGCAGCAGCAGCATCACCTGCGGGAATTCCATAAACCCGCGCGCCACCAAATACCCGCCAAACACAAACACTAAAATTAAACTAAGCCAACCCTGTACAGTGGTGAATAAATTTTGCCACATGCTGATAAATGCCTGTTTAAATTCGATTTTCTGCAATTTCCCATTTTCACGGTCAAAAGAAATAAGGGCTCGTGGTTGTCGCCCAAAAGCGCGAATGGTCAACGCCCCGGAGAAAATGTTGGACACTTCTTTTACTGCATCTGCGTTACTTTCTAACTGTTGTTTGCCCAAGCGTGCCAGTGGCGCGGCAAACCGCGCCTGTGCAAAAAATACCAGCGCACCCAACGCAAGGGCACCCAACCCCATGCGCCAATCAACAATAAACACCGTAACTGCGGCAAAAACAGCCGTAATTACCATGCGCACAAAATTAGAAAGCGCACTGCCTGTAATATCGGTTGCGGTATTGGTATCGGTATTTAATGTAGCAATTCCCTCGCCCGAATGCTTTTCATTCTCCAAGCTGGAGGTCATAAACGCGCGGAACATTTGCACACGCAAGTCGCGTAAAATATACGCATCAACCACGGCGTACATATATACGCCGGTGCCCACTAACAGCATTCCCCCAACAATAAGTATACCCATCAGCACCAGCGCGTTAATAACCATCGAAAAATCCATGGCAAGCAAGCCTTCCGTCACACCTCGGAAAACTAAGCTATTAATTAACGGGAACAAAAAGCCTTGCACGTTATACAAAAAAATCCCCAGTGTATACGTCACGGCATACGGCTTTACATATCGAAACATGCGAAAAAATATCTTACGGTCGGCGGCGCTCATATTCTACCCCCATCCATTTCAATAATTGTGTCGCAGAAGGCAACGGACTGTGCGCGGTGCGCCACCATAATTACGGTTTTATCTGCAGCAAGAGCATTAAAACTTTGTAAAATTTCCGCTTCCGTTGTGGGGTCAAGTGCGCTGGTTGCCTCGTCGAATAGGATAATGGGCGCATCACGGTAAAACGCCCGTGCCAACGCAATGCGTTGCTTTTGCCCGCCGGAAATATTTTCCGCCGATTCGTTTAACACAGATTCAAATTTCTGCGGAAGGGATTCGATAAAATCTAAAATCCCCGCGTCGCGGCAGGCTTGTGTAAGCCGCACGGGGTCGGAAGGGGTGCGTTCCCCCGTAATATTCGCGCCAATGGATTCGGGGAAAAGGAAACTATCCTGGGGCACATAGGCAAATGTATTACGCAACGATTCCAACGAAACCGTTGTAACGTCCGCTCCAAATACGGACAATTTACCCGCTGTGGGCGTATACAATCCCAGTAATAATTTTAACACCGTACTTTTTCCACTGCCGCTACCACCAATAAATGCCACACGCCCGCCTTTTTTTATTTGGAAACTTACGCTATCTAAAGCGCGTTTTTCTTCCGCGCTGTCTGTAACGGGGTAGGAAAATACGAGATTGGTTGCTTCTACGGCAATATCCCCTTGCGGGGTTAAAATCGCACCGTTGCTTATGTTTTCTGCATCATCCTTGACGGCTTCCGTCAAGCGTTGTGCGCCACCCTGTGCGGTTTTGAAATTATTTTGATTCTGGCTCAGCATCATAAGGAAATTGCCCGCTTCGCTCGCCAAGCCAATGAATGCAATAAATTCCGCAAACGTTAAATTTCCGTTAATCACACGATGGCTCGCCACCGCCATAATAACAATTAACGGCGCGATGGAAAACAGCATGCCCACCATTACCAGCGGCGTAAATGAAAGGATATACCCCTTCGTTGCGGCAATAAGCTGCGCCATGCTGTCATTGATGCGCCGCTCCATCACTTCCTCTAAGGAATACGACGCAACGGTGGATGTGTTTTGCAAAGAATCATTAACCACAGCGATAACGGTGGCTTGCGCTTCCGACCTTTTTACTGCCTTACTTTGAATGGGCGTGGAAATTAGCACCTGCATTACCACCAACACAGGAAACGAGGCAAAGAAAATAAGTGTTAAGCCGGGGGCAAGCATTAACATATACACGAATGTAACCAACAAACTAATTACATCTGCGATTAAACGAAGTCCACCGCCCGCTACCAGCAGCACTGCCTGCGGTAAGTCGTTGGAATAAACGGAAAGGTTCTCCCCGCTGTTTGCGCCTTCAAAAGCAGAAAAGGGCTTTTGCAAGAAATACCGTACAAAATTTTCACGAAAGCGGTAACTTGCCTTCGCCGCAAACCGCCCAAGCAACAACGCAGAAAGCGCCGCCGAACCCGCACGTATGACCATCAACGCCGTCACCACCGCAAAAAAGCCTAACAACGCGCTTGTATCAAAGTCTAACGCCGCTTGCGCCATATCGCCCGTAAGCCGCGTTGTCACCACGCCCGCCACCGAAAGCACCAGTGCAAGTAATAAAAATACAAGCACAAAACCCCCATACGGCTGCCGATTTTTGGCTAAGGTTTGAAATAATAGCTTCATTAATTGAATCCCCCAAAATGATTAAAGTCTACTACCCTATCAAATAAAGGCTTGCTGGAATTGCGATGGCTTATACAAATCACCGCACAGTTAGGATAGATGCGGAATAAATTTGTGATTATTTTAGATTCCAACGCTTCGTCCATGTTAGAAAACGCCTCGTCAATAAGCATAATTTGGGGTTGTAGCGCAAGCATTTGCGACAAACCAATGCGCGATTTTTCGCCCCCGCTCAGCACCTTATTATTTAAAATCGTTTCGCCCTTCGTATCCCATTGGCTTTCTAATTCCGCCAATTGGATTAATTGCGAAAGCGCATCCTGTGTTTTTTCCGTGCCCAGCAAAATATTTTCGCGCAAGCCCAGTGTTAGGGCATTCGTGTGCTGAAAAGTGATGCCGAAAATCTTACGCACGGAAACAAGGCTGATTTCCCGCAAATTTATGCCGTTGATAAGTACATCGCCCGTATATTCGGTAAAACCCATAATAATGTTAAAAACGGTGGATTTTCCGATACCGCTTTCACCAAAAAACATCACCTTTTCGCCTCTTTTTACGTAAAAATCAGGCACAGAAATTACGCGCCCGCCTTCAAATTCCACTTGCACATTTTCGGTGCGCAGGCTTTCGAAGGAAATAATATGTATGCCGCCTTGGTATTCGGGTTCGACATTATTAAATTCTTGCAGCTTCGCCAAAAAAGGCTTCGACATTTTATAGTCAATATACCCTCGATGAATGTCCGCAAAACCGCTAAGAAACAAGGGAATATTAATATAAAGCACCATAATATTACCTGCATTCGCCTCAAACCCCGTTGAAAAATACATCGCACCCAAAATTATAATCAGCGGCGCAATAATGCGTACCAGCCCCGTTACCGCACTAATGTAGCCTTCAATCACAGATAGGCGAACGCAAATGCTTTTAATTTTGCGCATAATCGCCGCCGAACGAGAAACAAAAAAAACGTATGCATTTTTGGCTTTTACATTGCTTACATTTTCGAATGTTTCCTGCGTTACGGCGGCAAATTCGCTCACGTTTGGCACGTAGGCTTGGTTTAAAGAAGAAACGCGGTTACCCATGCCCGCCGTTAATAAAAAATACACAGGCAGCGCCGCCAGTGTAAAAATACCCGCAAAAACATTCAAGCGAAATACGACAATACCATAGAAAATAAAAATAATGATGCGGGAAACCACAGCAAGCACATTGCCGTAAAAATGCCCCGTAGCCTGCGAAGCCGTCCATAAGCTTGTAAATAACTCCGCCGCAGGACGGTTGGTAAAATAACTATGCTTTGCACGTATTAACCGTTCGATATAATACCGCGGCCAGCGCAACACATACGCCGTATATTGAAAATCCGCACGCAGGTACACACCAACGGCATTAAGCCCGTACACCAGCGCAAACAAACCCGCCGTAAGTAATAGCTGCCTGCCAAAACCATCAAAATTTTGCACCATCAAATAATCGTTAAGGGCCTGCGCAAGCAAATCATTGGCATACAGCAATAAAAAACCCGCACCAACGGCAAGTAATATGTACAGCACAAGAGTTAGCTTCGTTCTTGCACCCTTGGTTGCGATTTTGGTGATGATTTTCATGCGCACGCTCCTTTCATGCAGAATTATACCATTAAATCAACACAGCACAACGTTGTACTTCTTGACACAGCCGTCATGCCAAAACATAATGAAGCATCTTAACCATTCAAGGAGCGATACTATGTTTAAAATCCTAATCGTAAACGCAACACCTAAGACGGACGGGCTGTGCTATTCCTTTGTAGAAGTCGCGGAAGAAACCGCCGACGCCCTAGGCATACACGCCGAAACCATTCGCCTTGCGGGTTATGGGCTTCGCAAATGCATGATGTGCCACGACGGCTGGGGTATCTGCTTCAAGGAACATACATGCCTATTCGGCGAAAAGGACGGCTTCGCCGCCCTTCAGCAAAAGGTAAACGAAGCCGACGCTTTCGTATACATCACCCCCGTTTATTGGGGCGAAATTAGCGAAGAGCTAAAAATTTTCTGGGACAAGCTGCGCCGCTGCGAAACCACCAAGCAATGGAACGGCAAGGAGGATATTATCTCCTTCCACAAAAATAAGCCCAGCATCCTTGTGGCAAGCGCAGGTGGCGGCGGGGGTGGCATCCCCAGCACCTTCACCGCCATGGAGCGCGCCGTCGACCAGCTGGGCGAACACACGGGCTGCCAAAACGGAACGGCAGGTATTTTCGACTACATTGGCGTTACCCGCTGGAACGCGGAATACAAACGCACCGCCCTAAAAGAAGCCATCAAGGAAATGGTCGCCTTAAAACGCGACAAAAAAATACCGCCCGTGATGAACCACCCGGCGGATTTGGAGAAGTTTTAAATTATTGCGTGCTATTTTACCTATTGTTCAAATAGCGCGGCATGATAACGTTTGCTATGCAACACCCGGTAAATAACAACTTCTTTTTTAAGCACCCGGTAAAAAATAATATAAGGGCTTACGATTATCGTACGGTATTCACCTTTAATGCGTAGCTTATCATTCACCACACTCCCGATAAATGGGAAGGTAAGCAGACCTTCCATGGAATTAATTATTTTCCCAAGCATTTTATTTGCGGCGGGTTCGTTGTCTTGTTTAATATAAAAATGAATTTCATCCATATCATCCAAGGCTTTTTGTAAATAATGTAGTTTATACATGTGCATACCGCGCTTTTACTTGGTCGTGGGTATAGGTGGGAAGCCCCGCAATACGTTGCTCTTCCGCTTCCAGTAATTTTTCTTTTAATTCCAGCAAACGATTTTGTTTTTCAAATGCCGCAATTGCCATAACCACAAGATCTCCTTCTCCATTTTTGGTTAGATATATCGGCTCGCCGCTTTCTTTGGCGATACGTGATATTTCTGTGTACTCGTTTCGTAATGACGTTGACGGTTTAATAATCATAAGCTCACCCTTTTATTTAACATATCATAATTATATCATTAAAGCGATATTCTGCAAGATGAATGGCAAAACGCTACTACTTTGTACAAAATCGGTTAAAGCCGGAAAAGGCTAGGGTTACCCCCAAGCTCCTGCACAGGTCGGCTAAATCGCTTTCATCGTTTTCGTTTGACCATGTACCCGTTTCTATTTCCTCCACCTGCGAAAAGCCCAATGTGTCAAATACCTTCAAGGTATCCCAGAAAATTGTGGGATACCTTTCTTTTAATATTTTTTGCGCTTCCGCAGGCAGGGTTTGGAAAAATTCTTCCGTAACATAACCAAGGTCAAATACGAATAAACCGCCTTGCTTTAACACGCGATATACCTCGCGCAACGCCCTATTTCGACTGTCGCCGCCGCCTTCTATATTAATTACCGCCGCCCGCCCCGATACCACATCAAGGCAATTATCGTGGAAGGGCATATCACATACATTAAACGCCGCGTATTCGATATTTGGCGGGGGGTTGTCCATCGCGGCAAACAGTTTTTGCCACTCACGCACCACGGTGGGGCATAGGTCGTTGACCATGATACGTGCGTTGTAATCCTTCATAAGAATGGCGGGGATATGTCCGCCATCCGGTCCTGCGCATATTTCCAATATCAGCCCGCCGTGGGCGGTGATTTTTTCCACCTCGGCGCGGTATCGCCCATCGCGGGCAATGCCGCCGCGTTCAACGTCCTCTCGCCAACGATGAAAAATCCATTTTTCCTCCACCATGCGCTGTGCATAATCAAGGTTGTACGCAAGCTCTTCCTTGGGCACAAAATGAGGGAAGTCGTGAAATTCATAAACGCGGTTAAAGTGTGGGGTGAACATTTAGAGATTCTCCTTGCTATTTTCATTTAGTATTGTATTTATATCTCTACCGCCATACATGATGCGCATTACATAAACATCATTACCGGCAACAAGGTAAAACGTGCTGTAATTTCCGATATTCATCCTTCTTAGTTCTTTGCTTTTCCACGGCTCTTCGGGGTGTAAAACGTACCGACTGGGCATGTGTTCCAGTGTTTTTAACTCATTCCATATTCGTCGTATAACATTTTTGGCAATCGCGGGTTCTAATAATGTACGGGCAATATATTCATAAATATCGCGCAAATCATGTTTTGCGGGTTTTGTGAGTTTAACGTTATATATCATATGTTGTAATCCCTTTGCATTTCAGAAATTACATCATCAATATCGTAAAATTCACCGGCAACCATAGCGGCGTAACCTTTTTCTAACTCGGCATTCAAACCGTTTGCGGATAATGCACCCATTGCAACGGGTACTGCAGGGGGCAGTTTTAACTCGAAAGGCATTCCCCGATGCATAACAACTTGACGCAAAAAGTGCCCAATCGCGTTGGACATGGGTATGCCCAAGCGATTAAGCACTTGTTCTGCTTGTTGCTTTATTTCCGGTTCAACCCGTGCGAATACGTTGGCGGTACGCTGCATGATTATCACTCCTTCGCGTTAATTGTAAGCGATTGTCATGCACTGTGCAAGCATGTTAACACAAAAATAAAATATCACAATAACTTATGACGTTATAATAACCACATATCCTTCAAACTCCCCGCAAACGCCGCATCAAAATCCTCACGCTGTATACGGTCGATGAAAAGTTCAAAAAATGTTTGCAATTGGTATGCTACGTTTTTGCCTTCAACTTCGTCGGCGGGTGGGGTATGCTGCGGGAATAGCAACGTACTTTGCAAGGCATTTTCAAAGGCGTGGTTTAACATACCGAGTTGTTTATATAGCTCGTCCTCATTTTCCCCATGCTGCATCAACAAATCCTCGCGCAGCTCGGCATATCTTTGGGACAGGCTTTCGATGGTGGCTTCAAACCCATTGGGATGGTTAAAGCCCGTGCGAAAAAATTCGACCATGAAGCCCAGCTTTTGGGTGGATTGGGGGTGCAGCAGGTGGATAAACTCCCCATTTTC
The DNA here is from genome assembly GCA_009786535.1 of Defluviitaleaceae bacterium. Taxonomy (GTDB): domain Bacteria; phylum Bacillota; class Clostridia; order Lachnospirales; family WQUN01; genus WQRX01. The sequence continues at coordinate 73,661 of WQRX01000002.1, forward strand.
GTTCATTTCCTTGGTGAGTTCCCTGCCCGTTCTTTCTTTGAAGGTTATCGCCCGCGCTTCAAATCTTTCCTGCGGGCAAATTGGGTTTATCATGTCGGTTGCTCCTTTTTAATAAATTTCCTGTGAAAGCATTTCTTCATAACGCGCGGCGATGGTTTGCGGGGGTTGCCCTTGGGTGCCCAGGTTTATGAAGGTTTCGTCCAGGGATTGGTACATATCAAAGCGCTGAATTAGGCTTGCCATAAAGGTATTTTTGGCATGTTGGGAAAGGGGTTTCGTGGGTGGGGCTTCCTCTGTGGGTTCGGTGGGCGGCGTGGTGGGGGGCATTTCGCCAAGGGTCATTTGTTTAATATTTTCGGGGTGGCGCAGGGGCGGGATAAAAGGTACATAATTGGGAATGGCGTTGGGGAAATCCAGCAGGCGGTTTTTTATCCACGCCATGGCAAGAGAGCCTTCATCCGCTTCATTTTTTAGGTCCAGCAAAATACTGCCTTGCAGGTTGTGCAGGGACTGGTTGAGCTGGTTCGCCATGTTGTGTTCGCCATAACGTTCCGCTTCGCTAATTGCCGCAAGTAATTCGATGGGAATACGGGAGAACGCCTTACGCCCCATAATGCGGTTTACCAATTCTTCCGCCGTCCAATTTTTCTCGTTTTCGCCGCCGGGGCTTACCGATGTTGCGTTTACAAAGGACGGGACATAGTTCGCCTTGCCGGTGGGTAGGTTCAAAATATTCACTTTATTTCCTCCGATGGGCAATAAAAAATGCCCTAATGATGCCACCAAATAAGGTGGGTATATAGAGCATCCATGCTTTTATTCCATTACTTCCCTGCATTACTTCCCTGCATTACTTCCCTGCACATGTATCGGCAGGCAGCTGGAAAACATTAATAGCGAAACAAATGAGAAACGGTCTTGGCAGAGTGGCACGCGAAACCGCGAATAGAGCGGTTTCGCGTGTTTTGCCACGATAGGCAAGACCGATTTCGAATTATTTCGCTTTAGTTACGTGCAAATAATGCCTTCACCTCGGCTTTTGTAATACACCCGCTTAGGATTATTCCCCACAGGTACACGATAACCAGCAAGCCGATGGCGAGGGTTAAGCCAAAGCGTAAGCCCAGGGTTTCCAAGAAAAGCTTATCCGCAAACACCCGCGCCAGCGCACCTGCGATGCCCGCCGCCATAAGGGGCTTCACCAGCCAGCTTACAAAGGGCAGCTCGAAGTCGATATGCTGGCGTATTTTATGCATTCCCAGCGCGATAACCACCACAAGGCTAAGCAACCAGCCAAAAATATAAGCGGGCAAGCCAAAATGGGGCACGGCAAAAAACGTAAATGCAATGGTGATGCCTGAGGAAATAAGGCTGTTTCGGAAAATAAATAGCTGACAGCCCAGCCCGTTTAACACCCCCGAAAGGATAATTTGCATGTAAATGAAGGGGCACATAATGCCCAGCAATTGCAACATTAGACCAATGGGCTGGTTATAAATCGCCATGCCCAGCTCGTGGGAAAAAAAGACAAACAATGCCGCCGCCCCCATACCCGTTACCGACGCGAAAAGCAAGCCCTTGGAAGTGGCAAGGCTAATGCGCCGAAAATTACCCGCGGCAGAGGCTTCCGCCACGGCGGGGACAAGGGTAACGCTCAACGCCGTAAGCACCGCCGTTGGGAAGAAAATAAGGGGCACCGCCATACCCGTAATGCGCCCAAACTCGCTAATGGCTTCGCTGGCGCTTAGCCCATATAGCTGTAGCCGCGCGGGAATAAACACATTTTCCACGGCGGTAAGCAGCGACCCCGCCACGCGGTTGCCCGTAAGGGGCAGCGCCATGCACATAATAAGCGTAAACGCCTGCTTGGAAGTAAGGGTGGGCTTTTTCACCAGCTTTCGCTTTTTCTTAAAAAAGCGGTACGATATGTAGGTAAAGCCGAAGGAGAATATTTCTTCCGCCACAATGGCAATGAAGGCGACGGCGGCGGCGTATTCCAGCCCACGGGGTACAAAACGCGCCGCAAGTAAATACACCACCAACATTCGAATAATTTGCTCAAGCACCTGATTAATGGCGGGGATTTTTGCTTCCTGCAAGCCGATGAAATACCCCCGCATACAGGTACCCGCCGCCATAAAGGGGAAGGCAAACGCCAATATCCGCAGGGGAAGCACCACCCGCATGTCGTTAAAGAAATGCACCGCCAGCAACTCCGCGCCAAAGTACAGCACCGCCGTAAGGGCAAAGCCCAGCAAGGTGGTAATAACTACGCTTTGCTTTAGCACGCGCCCCATGTTGCCGTACTCGCCCTTTGCCCGCTCCTGCGCCGTTAGCTTGCTAACCGTCGTATTAAACCCCGCGCAGGAAATGCTCCACGCCAAGGCGTACACGGGCATAATCAACTGGTACAAGCCCATGCCTTCCGCGCCCATTAAATTGGACATATATATCCGATACACAAAGCCCAAAATGCGGGTAATTNCCCCCGCCGCCGTTAACATTAATGCGCCTGTGAGAATACGCGAACGCCCCAACACCCACCCACTTCGTATAACCTATGTTATATATATGTGGGAAGGGTTGGGGCTTATTCATGCGCAGAAATTGCAAGCCTAACATTGCGTGATGAATACGTTACTTCCCCATTTCACTAAGCAATATTTCTACCTGCGTTTTGTCTTGTACTATGTGGTGAAGGTTTTTCATCACCAAGTTAGCAAAGTCTTTATTGCACAGGTTGTTTATTCCGCGAATAAAATTGTGAATCCATTTTTTGTCCGCTTCGTAATTTATGGGAAGCTTGGGTATGTCGCCAAAAATGTGGTCGCGTTTTGCCAGTCCGTATTTTTCTTCCACTTTTTTTGAGAGGATTTCCAACCATTTCTTATTCATTTCGCGCCCTCCCCATAATGGTGGGCTTGGGCGTACCACATTTCGTGGTATTTGCCCGCTTCATTGGCAAGCAACACCTCATGGGTGCCCCGCTGTACCAATTTCCCCTCGTTAAACACCGCAATGTCGTGGCAAAAGCGGCAGGAGGATAAGCGGTGGGATATGAAAATGGCGGTCTTGTTCCCCACAATTTCATTGAATTTGGTGTAAATTTCATATTCTGCGATGGGGTCTAGGGCGGCGGTGGGTTCGTCCAGTATTACGATGGGGGCGTTTTTGTAGATGGCGCGGGCAAGGGCTATTTTTTGGGCTTCCCCACCCGAAATGGTTACGCCGTCCATGTCATAATCCTTGAACAGGGGCGTGTTTAACCCGTTCTCCAGCCTACATAAGCGTTCGCCAAAGCCTGTTTTTTGCAAGGCTTCAAACACGGTAATTTCATCATAATGAATGTGGGTTGCCACGTTTTGCCCAAGGGGCAAGCCCGTTAGGGCAAAGTCTTGGAAAACTACAGAAAACAGGTCTATATACTCCTCGTAGGCGTATTTTTTTATGTCTATTCCGTTTAGGGAAATATAGCCGCCGGTGGGCTCGTATAGGCGGCACAGCAGTTTAATGAGGGTGGTTTTTCCGCTGCCGTTCATGCCTACGATGGCAATGCGCTCCCCTATGTTAAAGGCGAGGCTTAGGTTTTCCAGTGCGAAGGTATCCGAACCGGGATATTTGAAGGAAACGTTATGAAATTCCAGCGCGTATTCGCCGTCTGCCCGTTTTTCCGTGGTTAGCGAGCCTTTGTATTGGGTGCTGGGCAGGTCAAAAAAGTCAAAGAGCATTCCCAGGAAGGGGGCATTGTCCTTCAAATTTGACAGGGAAACCAGTACACCAACAATGGCGCCATAAAATGCCGTAATAGCCCCCACAAGGCGCACCACTTCGCCGATGTCATACATCCCTTCCAAGGCACGCAAGCCAATAACCAAGTAAGACAGCACAAGAAAAACCGCCCCCACCGCCATGCCTACCCCGTTATTTTGGGCAAACACATTGTGGGTAAAAAGCCATGCGGAAAAGAATTTTTTCACCGTGTGCAAAATGGGTTGCTGGAAGTTAAAAATACGTACGTCCTTGCCTGCGGCGGCGTGGGCGTTTACAAAGGTTTTCTCAAAATATTCATATAAGTTTGACGACCGCGCAAGCCCCTTGGTTAAATACAACCGTGCCCGCTGGAAACGCTTCATGAGAAACCCTTGCAAAACCGCAGGCACCACCACCGAAGTGGCAAGGAGTAAAATCATTACCCAGGGTGCAGTGATAAAGGAACCCCCCGCAAAAGGCACAAATAAACCCGCCATCAGCACCGCCGATGCGATGAGGGATATTACACCGTTGGCAAGCAAGGGCGTAAGCTGGCTTAATCGGTTTAACCCGTAGCCCAGCCCGCTGTGGTCGGATTTCCTTTTAATGTCCGAAACCAGCACGTTCACGTCGGCGTTTTCCACATGGACATAGTCCATGGCAGCGTAATGCTTGTGAAATTCCAGTTGCTCCAGATAGCGGGCGTCATTCCCCCCGCGGGAAGCATTTACATAGGTCAAAAAACTGCCGGTAATGCTGAAAACAAAACCCTGCCCAACAGCAATAGAAACAAACAAAATGATGCGCCGTATATCCTGCCCGCCCGCCAACTCGCTTATCACCAGCGACGAGAAAAACAAGGAAAGCAAGGGCATAATCCCCCACAGGGTGTTGTTAATAATACTGCGCACCAAGTTAAAGGGCAGGATTTTGTGCAACAATTTTATGCCTCGCCAGCTATAGGTTATGGCTTGGCGGGATGAAATTTTTTCGCTTCCGTTTTTATACATTTTCCGCCACCGCCTTATCCTTCCCATAATACGAAGCCTGTATTTCGTACATTTGGGCGTATTTTCCGCCTAACGCCATTAGCGCATCATGGGTGCCTGTTTCCGTAATTTCATTGTTGTCGATGAGGATAATGCGGTCGCAAAAGCGGGTGCTGGCAAGGCGGTGGGAAATATAAATGGATGTTTTGTTTTGGGTAAGGGAGGCGTATTGCCGGTACATTTCGTTTTCTGCAATGGGGTCTAGGGCGGCGGTGGGTTCGTCTAAAATCATGATATGGGCGTTTTTGTATAAGGCACGGGCTAACGCCAATTTTTGCAACTCCCCGCCGGAAAATTCTATGGCGTCCTCGTTTACTTGGCGCACCAGATTGGTGTCCATGCCTTTTTTCAGGCTGTTTACTTTGTTCCATAACTTTGCCTTCACCAGGCAATTACGTACCTTTTCCCTATCGGGTTCTTGTTGCAAGGAAACATTGCCCGCAATGCTGGTGGGCATTAAATGAATGTCTTGGAAAACGGCGGTAATTTCCCCAAAATAACTTTCGCGGTCGTACTCCGTGATGGGGGTGTTTTCACAGTAGATTTTCCCTTGTTGGGGTTGATACAAACCGCTGATTAGCTTTATCAAGGTGGTTTTGCCCGCGCCGTTTACCCCTACGATGGCTAGGCGTTCCCCCGCTTTTATGGTTAGGTTGATGTTTTTTAAGGTGGCTTTTTCCGCTTCGGGGTAGGTGTAGCTTACGTTTTCCAGGTGAATTTCCGGGGCGGTTGCGCAGGATAAAAATTTCCCCCCTGCGGGGGAAGCATCGGGGAAGTCCAGCATTTCCCTACGGTCGCTTACTTCAATGGAGCCGCGGAATAAATCCGACCCGTTGGTAATAATCCCGTTCATCCAAATTGCCATGCCCCCAATTGCCCCAAAAAGCATGACAAATTCCCCAAGCCCAATGCCGCCGCTTAAAAGCAGATAGGTCAAAAAGGCATAGGCGCCGCCGTCCCGCAGCAGTGCCATTAGATTGTCGGTTACACTTACCAGTAAGCCACGCTTTGCGGATTTTTTATCGGATTCGCGTATTTCCTTGGTGTGGAGTTGGGCGCGTTGTAAAAGCCAACCCGTGAGAGAAAACATGCGCAAATCCTTGCCATAAGTGCTGTTGCCCAAGGCGCGGGAAATATGCCAGCGCTTCCTTTCTATGGTGGTTACGTGTTCCCGCCTTGCTTCGTCGAAGCGCCTGTGCCAGCGTTGCAACAAGCTATTAATAAAAACGCTAACCACCAGTAACACAATAATCAGCGGGTGGATAAAGGCAATGATTCCGCCGTAAAGCACCAGCCCACCAATATTCGCCGAAAGGTTGGAAAGGCTATGTATAAAAGCCGCCGCAGGGGTTAAGTTGCAGTTGGACCGCCACCCCCGCCGTATTAGCCGCAGAAATTCGGGGTGTTCACGGTTGGCATAGTCCATAGTAATTTGCTTGTGGAAGAGGAGTGCCGTATATTCCGCTTGTGCTACGCTCCCCGCCTTGTGCTGGATAAAATACTGGGCGTAGCCGTTCAAAAAGTGAAGCACCACCAGCACCACCGCCATCACCGCCATAATGATGAGGAATCGTAACGGGGAAGCCTGTGCCATAATTTCATCCACCACGATGCGGGGAATCAAAATGCCCGTAAAGGGCATAATGACCCCTAACGTCGTGCCCAAAAACACGAAAAAAATCAAGCCCTTGCTTGCCCGCCACAGCAAGCCAAGGCTAAAGGCTATGTTAGAAAATACGCCATGCTTTGGTTTTACGGTTGTGTCCATAACTTCACCATGCCTTATTCAATGATACAGGGCGTGGTTAGTATGCCATGTAATATGTACCTGTGTTTAATTTTGCGTGAAATGCAAGTTTTGCGACATGGATTGCTTACTGTGGGAACGCGCCTTAATCCAAGGGCAACATAATTTCCGATGAAAAAGCCCCTTCCTCATCGCTGCGTTTTATGTACCCGTCGTATTTTTCCACGACCCTGTCCACACGGGTTAGCCCCAGCCCATGCCCCGCCCCTTTCGAGGAAAAATACCGCCCTTTTTCCTTCACCGCCAACCCGCCGCTGGCATTGGTTACGGAGATGTACAAATTGTCCCGTTTTATGTCCATATAGTAGCGGATAAACCGTGCTTCGGGGTTGTTTATTCGAAGGCAGGCTTCGATGGCGTTGTCTAACAAGTTGCCGATGATAATGCACAAATCAATTTCGGATACCGATAATGTTTGGGGCACTAATGCCTTGGCATTAACGGTAATATCTTGCGCAACGGCAAGGGAAAGCTTCGAATTTAAAATAGCATCAATAGAAACATTGCCCGATTTTATCAGCGTATCTACGCGGTGCAGGTCGGTTTCCAAATTTTCCAGGTATGCGTCAATTTTTTCATTCTCGTTAAGGGCGCGGTGTGCCTTTAGGGTTTGTATGTGGCTGTGGTAATCGTGCCGCCAACCCCGCATTTGGGTGTAAATATTTTCTACTTCGGTGATGTGTTTTTTCATTAAATCACTGTGAAAATTAGCAATTCGGCGGTCAATCATTCTGTTAAAAAGAAAATCCATAATTCCCATACGTGACTCCTAATGATATTTAATGAAGGCTTGGTTGGCGGCGTCATACAACCCACGGGCAAGGGGAAGCTCCCGCTTATCCTCTAAAACCATTGCGATTTTTGTAACCCGCCTTACGTATTTCATATTCACAATATAGGAGCGGTGGCACTTGAAGAAACCTTCCCCAAGCATCATTTCCATTTCCCTAATACTCATGCGAATTTCTTCGATACCCGTCGTCAAATTTAAAATACATAGGCGGGACAGCATTTCCACCCATATAATTTCATCGGCTGTAACCTTCACCGTTCCCCGTGGCTTGGGGAAAATTAACGCCCGGGAAGCCTGCCGCAATTTTGACACAGCAATATTCAACGTCTCTACCAATTTTTCTTCTTTGATGGGCTTCATCAAATAATGCAACGCCCCAACGTCATACCCTTCGGCGGCAAAATCAGGATAACCCGTTACGAAAATGATTTGCCCGCTATAATTTTCACCCCGCAGCCGCCTTGCCAAATCCATGCCCGTTTCGCCACCCATTTGAATGTCCAACAAAAGAATATCCACATTTTTATCATCCTCGTAGGCAAATAAAAAAGCCTCCGCACTGTTAAAATCCCTTATTTCAACAGCCAAGCTTTCCGCCCTTGCCCATGTGCTTACCAGTGTACGTATGTAGTCTGCTTGTGGCTTTTCGTCGTCGCAGATTGTGATGTGTAGCATGTTATGCCATCCCTTCAGTTTAAAATTCCTTGTCTTAGAAACTATTTATATACGTCTCCCCTGTTACCAATTTCCATAATAAGCACGAGAAGAACCCCTTCCTCCGTGTGAATTTCATAAATCACGCGGATGTCGCCAATTCTAAGATGGTACCGATTATCATACCCTTCCATTTTTTAATGTGGTTGCCGGAGGGTAGTTTGTATATTTTTGAAAGAATCCGTATTTGCTCTTTTCGAGGGCGGCTTTTGAGAAATTTTTCAGCATTTTTCTTAAACTCAATTCGTTTGCAATTCTTCATAACCAATCCCCAAATCTTGTAAAAGCACATCAAAGGTTATTGTTTCAGTGCTTTTATCATTATCAGCATTTCGCGCTAAAGTATAATCAAAATCGTCTAAGGGATAATCCTGTTCGCATAAATAACGAAGATAATCTATTGCGCTATTTAATTTACTTTCAGGGAGTTGTTGAATGTATCGAACAGCCATAACTTGTATATCCGACATATAATTTCCTCCAACTTTGTATTTGCTACTAAAATCATTATAACACAAAAACAAAACCCCATTTCGCAACGGTTCAAACCGTGCAGAATGGGGATACGTTAATAACAGTTTTATCGAATGCGAAATTTAATTAAACAACCGCATTCACATTCCCACCATGCCCATTTAAGATTGGGCGTAAAATATTATCGGGTACGCGTTGCCCAATTTGCCAATTGGGAATGGCTTCGCGTAAGGCGTTTTGTATGCGCTCCGATTCCGCGCCGCGTATTTGCTGCATTGTCCAGCTTGCGGCTAAGCGGTCTTGCTCGGGTACTTGGCGTAGGAAGCTGTGTTGCAACATGGCTTGGCGTGTTCCACTGTCTACACTGCCACGGCTTCCACCAAAGTTGCGGGTAAAATCCTCCCGCGCGAAAGTGATTAACGCTTCCCGCGCGCCTTCGGGCAGGTCAATGATTCTACGCGTTTCATGGAAACAACGGTTGGTTGCGTCCATGCCCCGTATATGGTTGGGGTTTACCAGGGACGCCGCATCGTCAAAGCTTAACCCCATAAAAGCACCCGCTTGCCCCTTCGCCCATACTTGCGCAGGGGAAAGCACGTTATTTCGCGGGTTCATGGACGTAATACCCTTTTCCCCGGCGATACGCGCATTCATATCACGGATACGCCCTTGCTTGTAATCCGTAAATAGCCGCAATACCTGTACGTAGTTATCACCCGTTAATCGCATAAATAGACCTCCATGTCATTAAATTAACCTCTACTAATATAACGATTATGGCATGTCAAAACGGACAACAGAAAAAGCCATTTCTGCCAGCACATCGGGCTCTGCATTCCCAAGCAATTGGAACATAAAACCGCTGTATTCCCAAAAAATAGATACGGGGAAGCCCCCAAGTCCTTCTACTTCACCTGTTGGCTCTACAAATACGTGGTATTCAATCCCATTTTCTATGAAAATCTTATGCGCTACACCATCTATTGGAAAGCCGCGGCTCACCTCGGAAGCATTTTCATTTATCCACCACATCCAGTTGGCGGAAAACAAGGAAAATACGCCTTCCCCTTCGTATAACACATGGGAAAACGCCCCCATTTCACGGTCGTATGAAAATTCATTGAAGGCGATACGAAAGCCTTCGGGTACGTAGGCGGGTTGCCAGAAATAGTGCCGCATAACCTCATCACTATCCGCCCCGTGAAAATGTATGAAAAAATGGTTTTGCCACCATTCTACAAAACGCCCGACCGTTGCGGCACGTACCTCATCATTAAATACCACTGCGCTAACCGCAAATAACGTTATAATGATAACAATTAATGTTTTTACGTTAATTTTTTTCTTCATCTTTTCCCGTGCGCGGGCAAGCTGCTTTACCACCGTTTCTTGTTTCACATCCAGCAGTTCGGCAATTTCTTTGTTGCTTAGCCCTTCTATGTAGCGCATTTCAAAGACGACTTGGTATAACGGCGGTAACGTTTTTATCAGCGCGAGTAAGTGCGTGTATCCCTCTTTTTCTTCATATCTTTTTTCAATATCGGAGAGCACGGCGGGNGTCAACCCGTTTTCATCAATATTATCTAACGAGAGGTCACGTCTGCTGCGCAGGGCGTCTATGGCTCTGTTTTTCACCATCACCACGATATAGGCATCGCGCTTTTGTGGGGGCAGGGAAAAATATTTTTCTTTGTGTTCCATAATTTTTACAAACGTGGCTTGCACCACATCCTCTGCCAAGGCAATATCACGGGTAATGTGCGTTGCAATGGCGGCACACATGTCTTTTACCCGCGCATAGGTTTTTTCAAAAGCGCGGGATTCGCCTTCTGTTAATGTATGTTCCATGTTGCTGCCCCCATTCACTAATAAAATAGCACGCCTTTTTTTATTATACAAGGGCGTGCTTTTTATGAGATACAGCTATTTCAACCAAGCTTCATGTAATCCGCGTACAAGGCATCAAAATCATCATACCGCCGTACGGTTAACCCCACTTTCTCATATTCTTGCAAATAATCGTCCATAATTTTGAGAAATTCGTCTAGGATAAGTTGTAAGTTTTCTGCGTTAAAATATTGTAACAGGTCATACTTTTTTGTGCCTAAGCGGTAAGTCATTTCGTCAAAATAATCCTGGGCGCCCAGGGCAACAATAAGGATGTAGAAGGGGTCATTAATGGCGATGCCCCGCTTCATTTTGTTGCGGTAGTTGCACCAGCATTCCTCGTACCAACCCTTTAAATTATCCTTGCTTGGGGTGGGCGGCGTTACATAGGTGGTTTGCAATTTTTCACGCAGGCTTAGGGTGGCGGTTAGTAAGGTTTGCGCGTGGTTTCGCATTGCTTCTACGGTGCTTGCGTGTACCATTGCGGTGCGCAGTAGGTCAAAATTGTGGGGGAGGTATTTGTAGGTTGCCAGTTCCTCTACATAGCGGGTTACGCCCCGTTTTATGCAGGTGTTATTCAAACTAACCGTTGCGTTTACTACATTAAAAATCAGCGCCCCCGCGGCATATCGCACTGTGCCCATTTCATTGGAAAGAAGCATGTCCGCGTAACATTGCTTGGCTTGGTTTATGTGCTTATCGGCGCGGTGCAGGCTCTCTTGGGTAATACCCGCGGAGAGTTTTTGCAACGCGGTTTCCTTTAACGCGTTAAAGCGGTCGAGGTATTCCGGCTTGGCTACATAATGTATTTGCATGTCCGTTAGCACGGATGCGTCATACCCTTCCAGCGTTGCTTTTTTCTCCAAATTATCCCATGGGGTGCAGTAGATGTCGTACCCTACGTCATCGAAGATAAACGCCGCGCCCATTTCCCAACCACGATTTGTATTGTTTACGATAATTAAATCGAGGTCGCTTTTTTCGTGGAAGTCGTTGGTGGAAAATGAACCCGTTAAGCCAATCAGGGCAATATCCTCCGGGAAGTCACGTTTTGCGCGTTCTATTACCATGTTGATGAGCTTTTCATTTTTCGCCTTTAATTTACGTGTTAGCCAATTCTTTTTGTGCATCTCATAATCAATGGATGACTGGGACACACCCAGTTGGTCTGCCCATGAATTTTCGTTTAGGCGCAAGCGGGTGAAGCCAATTTTCTCGTATACATGCTGGGCGCGTGTGTTTTTTAGATTTGTGTCCAGCACAATTTTTTCATAGCCGAGTTGGGTGAATAGGGCTTCCATGAACATTTCCAGCAGTGTTGTGCCCATGCCCTTTCCCTGTTGGGTAAAATCGCAAATTTTTATGCCTATTTCCGCGGTGGCATTGCCTAGGTTGCGGTAATTCATTTCACCGATGGGGGTTTTGTTTAATTCAATCATAAGCCGACGGTGAGTTTCATCCGTATCTTTGGCAAGACTGTTACGGATATTTTCCGGCGTTTCGCCTAACCCCTTGGGGAAGCCCGCGTGTGCCATAATTTTCCCGTCGTTCCACCATATACATAATTGCTCCGCGTCTGCGGGGGTGGCGTTGCGGATGGTTAGGTTTTTCTTAGAAATATTCATTGTATCCACCCATTTCATAAATTTTTTGTAATGTTTTAAAGTCGTTTTCTTGTTCGGTGGGTGGCTTTATTTCGCCGCGCCAATTTTCATTGTCCAGTAGACGATAACTATAGTGCATTACAATACGTTCATAAATATGTAGATTTTTCATTGTAAAACTCTTTGATTGTGCGGAAAAGCCTTTCATATAGGCAGGGACACATTTGCGGTAATAATCCGCCATATTTTCAACATTTCCATTGTCTGCGATTAGACATACAATGTCCTCGCCCAACGGGGCTAAGCCTGCGCTGTCCCAGTCGATTAATATTATTTCATTTTCTTTGTAAAAAATATTGGGTGGAAAAAAATCACCGTGGCGAAGCACTTGAGGCAGTTGTTCAGTTTTTTCCCATATTTTGTCCGATTGCTCGTCCATTTCGATAATCATTTTGCATAGGTGTTGTGGAATTTTACATTCTGCTGAGCGAATGTAATTATAGGTGTCGCCTTTTGTACGGTTGTAATGATAATAATTTTTCATACCATTGGGGTCGGCTAAATTTTTTATAGAGAATTGTGCGTTTTCTGCATACATTTTACCATGGAAACGCCCCAAGCCTTCGGCAATTTTTTCATACATATCTATCGTTAAATCCGCGCCCGATGTACCTTCTACGTATTCTATCCATAGTTTTGTTTCATTTTCGTTTATTTCTGCATGGTAGCATTCTGGAATACGGAAGTCGTTTGTAAAAATTTTACCTAAGCCCGATGTATACAGGTCGTACTCCCTACGCCACGAAAGGGGGTCGCCTTGACGCTCCCATTTTTTCTGCGTTTTTAACACGGCGTTAAAGGGCTTGCCCGCGCGTGTGCCTGTAATGCGTTCAACAAAACCCACCGCGCCTTGGTTTAGCGCGGTGGTGGTGTATCCTGTGTCAATTTTCATTACAGCGCGTACCTTGCTACGGTTTCGCCGTCTATTTCGCGTCCGTCTTCTTGGAAGCCGTAGTTGGCAAAGGTGGTTTTCGAGCCGATATTATCAGGCACGTAAGATACATAGCAATACTTCGCGTCCCCTTGGGGCTTTTCCTTGATGATGTCCATCACTTGGCGTACCACTTCGCACCCAATACCTCGCCGTTGGTGGTTTTTGTCGATGAGCAAACGCCAGAAATAGTAGATGGGGTTCTGGTTGTCGTAGGCTTCGTCATCCTCCGGGTCGGGGAAGAAATAACCATACATGGCGAAGCCCACCATTTGGTCGTTTTCATACACGGCGTAGGGTACGGCAATCTCGCCCTTGCCCGTTTCGGCGTGGTTTTTGTTTTCTTCATAGGCTTCGGCAAGGCTGTAGGCGTTGTTGGCTACGTAATCTTCCTGTTCGGGGTAAACTTCCAGCGCAATGCACATGGGCATTTCTTCGCTGAGAATGGAAATGGGTTTTAGGGTTATCATAGGGCTCTCCTCACAATAATGTCATTGTCGTCGGGGTCTTCTTCGCCCCAGTTTAGGTCGGTTACGGTGAAACCTGCAGCGGCGAACCGGCTTGCACAGTCGGTTTCTTCGGGGTCGTATGAGGCGAAAATGGCGGTGGCGTTACCGTGGGGCAAAGTTTCAATTTCTGTGATGAGTTGGCGCAGGACTTCCAATTCATAGCCTTTATCTTGGTGGGATTTATCCACCAAAATAGGGCGGATGCGGTAGCAAGTTTCCTTGAAAACGGGGTTATCTGTGTAGTAAATGTACGCGATTAACCCCACGATTTGCCCGTCTGCGTAAATGGCGCGGCATTCGTAGGGCGTGCCGCGTTTATTAAACGTATACGCATACGCCAGCGTATACGCCGCGGCAAGCACGTAGTCTTCCTCTTTTTTGTGCGGGGGAACGTCCAGCGCAATGCACGCAGGCATTTCGGGGCTGGTTAAGGTAATGGGTTCGAGTGTTAGCATGTGTGCCTCCTATACGTAATTGGATTTGCCAAATTATCACAGTTTTTGTTAACCACATACTAACGCGGGGTGCCGGGTAAAACAAGGGAAAAGTTGATTATAATTATTTTTCCCCACCACAAAATAATTTTTCACAAAAAAAAGCACGCCTTGAGTCGTCACGCAAGGTCATGCTTGGATATTTCACTTCATTAATGCATTTATTACTAATCTTACACACGGTAGGCGCATTGTCATTTTTCCCGCTGCTTACACACCTGTACAGTTAAAATTAACGTGTAAACAACGAACGGCAATGCACTTTCCCATGTCGGATAACTAGCGGCATCGCATTTGAAAGCTGCAAACCCCACAAGCACCGCCGCGCGCTTTCATATAGCGGCACTCGCTTGGTTTTTTCAAACTTGATACATGGTTATCCTAATGCCCGAAGGCGAGGTAAGCCGCAGGGGAATCAGTCCGTGCAAAGGGCAATCACTGGAGATAAACGCAGGGACGTGGCTAACGTTTGTCGCTAGAGCTGCGATGCACTTTTCAGGCATGTGCCCGTTGGCTTGCACCCAGTATACAATACAGATTTTGACATTTCCTAAGATTTTGTCAAAATAAATTTTATACCAGTTTTGAAAATGTACACAAATTTATGCAAACATTAAGTTTTCCACTTTGGGAAACGCCGCGTTTCTTAGGAAATACCCCACCGCTGCGTTGGCTACATGTAGGCGATTTTCGATATCCAGCCCTGCTAACTTTGCCGCCATGTATGCGCCATTGAAGGTATCGCCGCCGCCGGCGGTACGAATGGGTTTTTCGCAGAAGATACTTTCCGCACGGGCGGGGGCTTCGTCTGATGATGCGGCTACCGCAAAGGTTGGCGCGTGTATGATAAGTTCGCTTATACCCATTTGCTTGCGTACCCGCTCGGTTTTTTCCTGCATTGTGCCATTGTTTTCGTCAAAGGTTTCGCCATAAAGGGTGAAGAGCGTTGCGCCTTCGTGCTCATTTACGCTTAGCATTTGCGGGTATTTTTCGTTGAGGTTTTTTAAAGTGGCGAGGGTCCTCTTTAATGATGATTCATCTTTCTTGCGGAAGTCGGCAAAGTCATAGAAGAATCGGCGCGTGTTTCCATCATTTGGCAGGTTTGCGCATATGTTTTCTAATATTTCGTCGAAGGCGGGGAGCAGTGACCAATAGCCGATGCCGATAATTTCGGCTGCCGATAAAATTTCGCGCATTTTGTCCAAGTCTACGTGATTTACTAGGCTTTTCCAGCTTACCTCTTGGACGGATTCCATATGCGACATGAGGATTTTGCCGTCGTCAAATTCGAAAACATGCGTAACCGATGGTTCATCTACGGAATGTACGGTGCAAATTTCCCCCACTTCTTCGAAAACGGGGTGCAGCTGCCCTTTGCCGAATACACCAAAGAGTGTTGTGCTTACACCTAAACGCGCCGCCGCGTACCCAATATTGGGCGCAAAACCGCCAAATGCGCGACGTTTGCGAATAAGTTCCACCCCTACCCCGCCCGAGCCGCTGCCCACAATGCGCTGTGCCCAGTCGTTCATACGCGTGTATAGGGTGTAATCTGTATCGCTGGCACGGGCGTTAATAATTTCCCACACTTCGTCTACAAAACCGTCAGCAAACATGGCAATTTTTCCGTTGGAATTGGTTAATGCATCGGTCATTTTTTTCGTGTCCATAAATGGCACTCCTTTTATTTAAGTTTTATAGAAAATCCGTACTGTAATGCCCCAAACGCGGGGATTATTACATCATAGCCGTTTGCTAATTCTTCCTCGCGCCCGCGGATATGGCTTGTGGAAGGTTCGATTCCCAGCGCATAATCGCCCGCGCGCATACATTTCCATTGGGCGAGTACGGGTAATTGTGCCGCATCGTATGAAATTTCTGCGGAAATGCCCAGCACTTTATTTTCCAGCAATACTGTTGGGCGCGGGCTTTCGGGTGTGTGGAAGAAGACATATTCGGGCTCGCCGTCGATGGGTGCGGTCATTTTGGCATGGTCGTTTACCCGCGCTTGCGCTTCTTCTGTACGCCCGCAAACCGTACCCTTGGGGAACACCGTGCGTAAATTTTCGTTTAGAAACGGATAACCGAAATTAATGTGATACAGCAGGAAAATGGGCGTTTCTTCGGGGGTAAGGTTGCGCACCGTATCCCTAATTTCCATTTCTGCGCCATGGGTCGAGATAGTAACGATGCGCGTCATTTCCAGGCAATGCCCAAACAACGCGCTTTCGCGCATTGTACCCGTGATTACAATCGTTTCGCCGGTTGTGCTTATGTTTATTGGCTCGGCAGGGGTTAGCCCAATGCGCCCGTGCAACGGAAAAAATTCGCCATCCACTGTGCAGGGCGCGCCCACGTTACGCAGCCCGCAGGTGGATAAAAAGCCGCCCTGCCAATACTGCGTGAAGGTATTCGCCTCGGGGTGGTTTTGGTTCACCAAACCGTTTTTGCTAAGGAAGCCAAGGTTCACGCCCTTGTATTCCAAGTCTAAAATGTCTAGGCATTTGTCTTCTAGAAATGTAGCGCGCAAGCCCGCTGCGGTTTTTACTTCCAATAAACCCTGCCCCTTGCCCGCGCCGTGTGCCACCGTTACGCGCCGTGCGCCGTACAGCGCGGCGG
This sequence comes from Defluviitaleaceae bacterium, assembly GCA_009786535.1. Classification (GTDB taxonomy): domain Bacteria; phylum Bacillota; class Clostridia; order Lachnospirales; family WQUN01; genus WQRX01. Next base: position 90,352 of record WQRX01000002.1, read on the forward strand.
GGTTGTTATAGCGATGCAAATTCATAAAATCCCTCCTATGTATATGCGCGGCGAATTAATTCGCCATATGTTACTACAGTGGCACGCCCATTGGCAATGCGGTATAATCATTTCACATACATAAGGGGGAATGCCCATGCAATATCACTTAGCCGCGGATATTGGCTCATCTTCGGGGCGCTTAATTGTGGGTTGGCGGGAAGGCGGTACACTGCAAACGCAGGAAATTCACCGCTTTGCCAATGGCATGGTTGAGAAAAACGGGCAGCTCTGTTGGAATGTGGAAAAAATTCTGCACGGCATAAAAACGGGCATCGCAAAAGCCACAGAAGCAGGAAAACCACCGGCAAGCGTTGGCGTGGATACATGGGGCGTAGATTTTGTACTGCTGGACGCGCAAAAAAATATGCTGGGCAACGCCGTAGCCTACCGCGACCACCGCACAGCAGGCATGATTGAAAAAGCCCATGCGATTATCCCCGAAGCGGCACTTTTTGCCCGTACGGGCGTGTTAAGCCAGTCACATAACTCGATGTTCCAGCTTATGGCGGTGCAGGCGCAGCAACCCGATTTGCTGGAACGCGCTGCGCATTTTCTCATGCTGCCCGATTATTTTCACTTTCTGCTGTGCGGGGAAATGGCAAACGAATACACCATTGCCACCACCACGGGCTTGGTCAATGCCCATACCCGCAAATGGGATTATGAGATAATCGAGCGGCTGGGCTTCCCTGCACATTTATTCCGCGAAATAATGCCGACGGGGACGCGCATTGGCGCGGCTTCGCCAACCTGTGACGTGATTACTCCCCCCGGGCATGATACGGCATGCGCCGTTGTAATGGCGCAAAAAGACGCGATTTACATCAGCTCGGGTACGTGGTCGCTGGTGGGCATTACTTCCCCCGCACCCATTTTAAGCGAGGAAGGGCGCGTTGCGCGGTTTTCCAACGAGGGGGGCTACGGCGGATTTTTCTGCCGCGACAATCGCGCTGCCATTACGCGCTATTGCAAAAATAGCATGGGATTGTTTATGATACAGTGCGTGCGCAGCGAGTTGGAAAATGCTTACGACTTCCCAACGCTGTGTGAAATGGCGGAGGCGGCGGACATCGAATCTATTATAAATAGCGACGATATGCGGTTTTTCTCGCCCGCCAATATGATAGGCGAAATTAAAAATGCCTGTGAAGAAAGCAACCAGCCCGTGCCGCAAACGGCGGGCGAAATTGCAAAGGTCGTATATCAAAGCCTTGCGGTCGGCTACGCCCGCACCGCCGCCGAATTAGAAACGTTAACCAACCGCCGCTTTAACACCATTCACATACTGGGCGGCGGCGCAAGGGCGGAATATTTGAACCAATTAACCGCACTGCACACAGGCAAGAAGGTAAATACCAAGCCTTACGAGGCGTCTGCCATGGGTAATATTACTGCACAAATAAATTCTTACGAAAAGAGGACATAAAAATGAAGCTAACCTACTTACACCCCGCCGACCAACTGGTCACGATTATGAACCGTATCTACGAAAACGGGCTAACCACCACATCGGGCGGCAACCTGTCCGTAATGGACGAAGCAGGCAACATTTGGATTACGCCCAAGGACGTGGACAAGGGCGCGCTCACCCGCAATGACATTATTTGCGTAAAGCCCGACGGCACAAAAATTGGTCCGCACCGCCCGTCTGTTGAACTGCCCTTCCACGCGCTGGTATATAAGAAGCGTCCCGATATCCGCGCCGTATTACACGCCCACCCGCCCCATGTTGTTTCCTTTTCTGTGGTGCGCAAAATGCCTGCGCTTAACTTAATTTCCAACGCAAAATATGCCTGCGGAAACGTCGCCTACGTGCCATACCTATTACCGGGGTCGGATATCTTGGGCGAAAAAATTGCCGACGAATTTGCCAAGGGCGCGCATTCTGTGGTGATGGAAAACCACGGCTTAGTGGTAGGCGGGGGCAGCCTTTTCGACTGTTATTTAAAATTCGAAACGCTGGAGAAAACGGCGGCGGCGGAAATTCATGCCCGCAAGCTGGGTAAATTGACGCCCTTCTCCGAAGATGACTACGCAAGCACCGCTTTGCGCGACCACCGCAACATGGAGGATTTTGTTGTAAGCACGCACAGCGCAGAGGAGTGCGACGTGCGCCGCGACATGGTGCGTTTTATGCGCCGCGCATACAAGCAGTGCCTAATCGGAAGCACCAGCGGTACATTTTCCGCACGGTTATCGAATGGCAGTTTCCTTATCACGCCTTATGGCACCGACCGCGCATACATTACGGAGGACGACCTCGTGCTTGTGCGCGGCAACGCGAAGGAGCATGGAAAAATCCCCTCCCGTTCCGTAAAATTGCACCGCCTAATTTACGAAAAGCACCCCGCAACTAATGCCATTCTTGGCGCGCAACCGCCCCACGCCATGGCGTTTGCCATTACCGACGCGGCATTCGATTCCCGCACCATTCCCGAGAGCTATATTCACCTGCGCAGCGTGCAGAAGGTAAGCTTCCGCAGTGTGTACACCGAGCCGGAAAAGGTGGCAGATACCTTCTCCACCAAAACGCCCCTTGTCATCTGCGAAAACAATCAAATTCTTGCCACCGCCGCCAACCTACTGCGTTGCTACGACCGTATGGAGCTGTGCGAAGCCACGGCAAAATCCATCCTCGCCGCCAAGGAAATTGGGGACGTGGTGCATATTACGGATAGCGAAGTAGCGGATATAGACAGGGTTTTCCATTATAATGACTAAAACCATAATGCTTCACCCAATATTTAACCGCGCATGTGTTTATATTGACCNCCCCGCCGGTGAATTAGACGCATTGGGCGATGCATTGGGGCGCGACTGTATCATATGTAGCTTTGTGAATAATGGTAATGGTTACTGGCTTGCGTCTTATTCAAATAATGGGAACGCGAATGAAGATTGGGCGGGCTGGGGTGCAGATGTGCTTGCACCCCTAACGGGTGTCGTGGAAGAGGTGTATATAAATCCATCCACCAATATGCCGGGCACACAAAACCCCGGCAGGGCGTCAAGCCTAATCATTAAAACTGCCGAAGGGGTACATGTTCTGCTGGGGCATATAAAAAATCCCGTAGTAAAAGAAGGGGATACCGTTACGCAAGGGCAGCATATCGCCCAAGTGGGAAATGACGGATACGCCCGAAACCCCCACATACACATAGGCGCGTGGCAAAATAATGAACCCCTTGCCATAGAATTTGATAGACAGCTAATGGCAGATATGAAAAAAAAAGTGGGGGAGGGGTTTTGGTTGTTTGGGACAGATGAGGTAGGGGTAAAAGTAATTGACACAATGATACACTCCCTAGCCGCTTTACACGCCGACTGGGTTGAAACCCGCGGTATAACACGGGCTTTCCTGGAAGAATTATCCGACGCCGACCTAAATAAAAAACTACCCCGCGAGAAGCTGAACACAATTTTATTACAAGCCGAGGAATTGACGATATTCCAAGCCGACATTGTGGCATCGTTCACCACCCGCGTGGTGGATTTTGGCGACGAATATATTTACGAGGGACTTTCCAAGGATGTAATTTTGGAAAAAATGGCGCAACTGGACATTCAACTGGAAAAATCCCTGCAAGCCCTAGACGGCACGGAGCATATCGAATACTACGGCGAAACACGCAACGTCCATCAAATCCTCTCTATGCTCATTAGCCACGAAAATATGCACATTGGGCAAATTATCGCATTTTGTTATGCGGTGGGCATAAAAATCCCCCCTTGCATAACCGACCCAATGGCGCTGGAGGGGTAAGAAACCGTTAAAAATTGAAATGCAATATGAAAAAACCTAAAACCGTTTGAAAAAGCGGTTTTTTTGTGGGCGTTGGCTTGTTAAAACCAAGACCGTGGGGCTTCGCCCCAAACCCCACGAGGGGACTCGTCCCCTCGACATTTACGCTCTAAAAACCGTTTTTTAATAGCGCAACCTAAAACTAACCACGAGAAGGGAATAACATATTTACACAAGCTAAATAAGTCTGTAAAATTGCGTACAAATAATAATTGTTTCCCAAGGGGGCATTCTGTGAGGAAGGTAAAGCTTTTTACATATCTGGGGCTGCTGTCGTTTATCTTGTTTTTCACCGCCTGTAGCAGAAGCACTTTCTACGACCCCCGCCATATGGAAGACCTTAACCGCATGTTATACGTGTTGGAAAATAATTTCGCCCTCTTCGACGTGGCGCACTGGGCGCGTGGCGTGGATATTTACGCCATTGTTGAAAACGTACGCGAAACCTTACACACCACGCCTTACATGAGCGACAACGACTTTTTCCACGTATTGCGTTATGCCTTTGACCCGCTGGTAGGTATCGGGCATTTTCAAATTATTAGCCGAGGGTATTATGACTATATGGTGCGTGGCGAAGGGCGACTTACACGCCGTTGGTGGTATTCCGACGAAGCGCATATGCGCTTACGCGCCCCCCATGTGCTGGATTTTTACGCGCAACTGGAAGCCGAATCCCTCGCTTTTGGCGAATGGATGGAGGCTTTCCCCGTAGAATTTTCGCGCATGTCTTCCACGCTAATTGAACAATTGCGCGTACGTGGCGAAACTACGCTGGCAGACGATTTTGCGCAAGCCATCGCCCTTGGCAACGAAACGGAAGTAGGCAACCTCTGGATGGAAGCCGTTCGCGCCACCGAAAATAACGTAACCACGCGCATTTTAGAGGAAGGGCGCATCGCGTACCTTGCCATAGACAGCTTCATGCGTTATCCCATTCCGCCGGAAGAGGAACGGCAAATCCTCAATTTCTACGAAGAAATTGCGGGCTTTGACCATCTCATCATTGACCTGCGCTTTAACGGAGGCGGGATGGAAAATTGGTTCTTCCGTACCGTTTTAGAACCCAACATAGACCGCGAATTTGTGCTGGAGCAATTTTTCTTCCTATCCTACGGGGAATATGCTGCCCATTACACGGGTGGGCGAAGGGGAAATACAGGCGGAAGGCGCATAGTTGACCGCGCCCAAGCCTTAGAAAACCACCGCCCCGTTGCAGAAATTCTTGCCACCTACCCGTTGCCCGACTTGCACCTACCCGACATGGCGCGTATGGATTACGGTTTCCGCGCCTTTACCACCGTGCGCCCACGCGCCTATGCCCCCCACTTTAGCTATGAACCCAGCTTCGCGGGCGAAATTTGGCTACTTACCGGCCCCATCACGGGTTCTGCCGCGCAAATTTCCGCTTGGGCAACGCGGGAAACGGGCTTCGCCACCATTGTTGGCGAAATTAGTGGCGGTAACTTTGGCGGGGAACGCACCCTCACCGCTTTACCAAACACAGGCATCGCTTTTATACTGGACCTAAATTATGTAACCGACAGCCGTGGGCGCCCCCTAGAGGCGGGGACGATACCCGATATTTTTAACCACGAAGGCAAGACCGCGCTGGAAACGGTGTTGGCGGTGATTCATGCGGATAACAAAACGCAGGTGGAATAAAGATACCCGAATGCGACGGCATAAACCAAGAATGAGATTAATCTATTTAACTAACTCATTAAACTTTCTGTGTATGAAATATTATTTTTGATTGTGATAGTGTTTGGATGTTCTGAGCCTAATACCTTTTCAAAAATTATTAAAGCCTTGCGATACCATTCCATTGCCTTTGGGTAATCGCCCTGACTGTCATATACCCCAGCAATATTATTATAAGTTGTGGCGGTGGATGGATGCTCCAATCCCAGCACTTTTTCTTTGATGTTTAAAGAATTGTGATACCATTCCAGTGCCTTTTGGTAATCGCCCTGACTGTCATACACCCCCGCAATATTATTATATGTCATGGCGGTGTCTGGATGTTCTAATCCCAGCACTTTTTCTTTGATGTTTAAAGACTTGTGATACCATTCCAGTGCCTTTGGGAAATCGCCCTGACGGGAATATACCAGCGCAATATTATTATAAGTTGTGGCGGTGTCTGGATGCTCTAAGCCCAATACTTTTTCACGGATGTGTAAAGCCTTGTGAAACCATTCCAGTGCCTTTGGGTAATCCCCCTGACTGTCATACACCTCCGCAATATTATTATAAATGGTGGCGGTGTTTGGATGCTCTAATCCCAATAACTTTTCGCAGATATCTAACGCCTTTTGATACTGTTCCAATGCGTTTGGGTACTCACCTAGTCGCGCATATATTAATCCGATATCATTAATAATATCGCCGGTTTTCGGTTTATAATATTCAGTTGCGTTGTTGCAAGCATCAAAAGCATTGTTAAGCCAGAGCAACGCACCTCGATAATCACTTTTGCTCTCTAAAATTCTTGCTATTTTATGACTAATATCGTGTGCATCTTTTTCATGTTTTAACAAAAGTTTATCAAAAACAGCATTAAAATGGTTGAGTTCCGTGTAGTGCAAAAGACGTAAATCCCGGTTCACATATAATAAATTAGCGACAATCTCAAATGCTTCAAAACTTTCGTCATCGTTGTTATACATGCTTCTATAATATTCCAACAATTTTTTATTTGCTTCGGTATACTCGTATTCAACAGCGTCATTTTCTTGTATGTTAGGCGTTTTATCCACTTGCGCTAGTTCAAAATCAATTCTAAAACGTACAAATGAGTTAAAGTCCGGCGCGGTGCGCGCAAGTTTTGTACGGAAATATAATGGCATCATAAAAACGATGGCACAGTGTATGTCTGCTATACTATCTCTGGATAAATTTAAGATTTGAAAAAATTCCTGCTCCTCTAATTGTGCAACTGCCATATTAAAATTAACCAAGAAAAGCACCCGCGTTTTTTCATTCACATGTGAACGCAAAAATGCCGTTGAAAAAATGAAATCACTGCCAACATCATAAAAGTCAATATTCCTCGTTTCGTTTTCATCGAACCTAGCACCCAAATCCCTAACAATTTCACGTTGGTATGCCATAGAATCGCAAACGACGAAAAAAAAGGCATTGCCGTTATTTAAGCGTAGCCTTTTATATAGCCGCTCAACATTTGTCTTATTCGTTTCCATTTTTCAACACATGTTCATGCTTGGTGAGGTGGTCACGAATGATGGGGTGCAAGTCAACCCATCGTTCGCCATTATATTCAAATACCACACCAACAAATAATAAATCGGTCAAATCTTTATCATTCCGTGGGGAATGGTCTTCATGGTAATAAAGGGTTCTTAGCACATTTTTTGACTCTTTCAAGTTAATGCGCAGAAACCGCTCCGAAGCAAAGTCCCTAATAATCATATCAACGGACATCATGTCAATTTTATGCTTATCATTCATCATGGCTTCAAACGCACTGTTTTCAATGATATAACTGGTGTCACGCAAGTTGCCACCTGCTTTAGTGATTATATAACGAAGTACGCCCTCTTCAAAAAACGATGCATCTACCCTTTTTAAAACTAATTGTTCAACGATAGCAATGCCTTCGTCGTAAGGTTTATTTTTTTGGGGGCAATCGTGTGTAATTTCGTGTGTTTTTATCATGGGCATAATATCCGGTTTTGAAAAATGGGGTTCAAAAATCGGCGCATCTGAAGAACGATAAAGATTAAGCGGGCAAGAAATGATTAAATGTGTGTTAATGGATGTTATAGCGTTTATATCATTAACAAACAGCTTGCGAACCGTTTCAGGGCTACATTTTTCCAATTCGTCTATAATAATAACCATGTTATTTACATTGGGTTTATTTTTATTAATTTCTTTCAACAATTCATTAACCGCAGCCGTAATAGCCAACATATTAGGCTTAATTTCAAGCCGAAGCGTTTCCTTCATACCCGAACCTGTTTTAAAAGAAGCCGTTATTTTTGAAGCAAGCTTAGCAATAAATGAAAATGATAAGCCTGCCTTTGCTTCAGCCTCAATTTCTACACTGCTTTGCGCTGTTAATATTTGCTCAGTGGTTTGTGTATTTAATGCTTCTTGAAATGTTTCTAATAATTTTACATTGATGGGTATATCGTTTTTATCTGCATATTTCGCCAGTTCCTCTACAATTTTTACCATGATATCGATATAGGTAAATGTGAAGAAGTCCAAATCCACTTTTGCATCAATTATGATATAGGGCGTTTTTACATCTTCCAGCTTCCCGGTTAACATATAAAGTTCGGTTGATTTACCGCACCCCGTATGTCCTATCATAAGCTGATGAACACGTCGGTCGCTGTCATCCATACGGTTAAATAGATAGGCGTGCATTTCGTAAGACCTACCGTTTCTAATTTTTGCTGTTTTTTGATAAAAATCTTTTTCTTTCAATGTTAATGCTGACGGACGAAAAATGTTGTATACCTCTTTTAATGTTTTTGCTTTTTCCATTATCCTAACACTTCCTATAAATAATCTTACGCTCATTATACCGTAAATATATGTATTGTAAACATTTTCCACGCATATCCCACCTTCCCCGCTCATATGATATTGTACCGATACAATTTCGCGTATCGCACCTATTATATGAAAGAAAGGGAGATTTTTTATGGACATTCAATACCAAGACCTGTACCGCGACATTGCGGAGCGCACCCAAGGGGATATTTACATAGGGGTCGTTGGCCCTGTGCGCACGGGCAAATCCACGTTTATCAAGCGTTTTATGGATTTGCTGGTCATTCCCAATATCGAAAATGAGTTTGGCGCACAACGGGCAAAGGATGAATTGCCCCAAAGCGCCGCGGGTAAAACCATTATGACCACCGAGCCAAAGTTTGTGCCTAACGAGGCGGTGGAGGTAAAGCTGGACGACGTGGCTTCCTTTAAGGTGCGCATGATTGACTGCGTGGGCTACCTTGTGCCGGGGGCGAATGGGCATATGGATAGTGACTCCGACACCCCCCGCATGGTCAACACCCCCTGGGCAGAGGATAAAATCCCCTTCGCGGAAGCGGCGGAAATGGGCACAAAAAAGGTAATTAACGACCATTCCACCATCGGCATTGTGCTAACGACGGACGGCAGTATCGCGGAAATTCCCCGTGGGGATTATGTAGAAGCGGAAGAGCGGGTAATCCGCGAGCTGAAGCATATCAACAAGCCCTTTGTGATTTTGCTTAACTCGAAAAATCCCTTCTCCCCCGAGACGGAAGCCCTGCGCGACGAGCTTGCCGAGCGCCACAGCGCACCCGTGGTTGCGGTAAACGCCGCACAACTTAAAATCGAAGATATTCACGGGTTAATTGAAAAAGTTCTGTATGAATTTCCCATCAATGAAATTCGTATCAATTACCCCAAATGGATTGAAACGTTGCCCCTCACTCATTGGCTGAAGCAGAGCTTCATCAAGTCCGTGAAGGAGATGGTGCAGGGCATCCACAAGCTGCGGGAAGTGAAGGCGCAAGTACCCCTGCTGGAGGGCAACGAGTTTGTGAAAAAAGCCTTCTTGGAAGGCATCGCGCTGGGCGAAGGCACGGCGCACATCGACCTTTCCGTAGAGGACGGACTCTTCTACCGCATCCTGTCGGAAACCACGGGCATGGACATTGCAGGCGAGCATCAACTTATCGCCACCATCCAAACCCTGGCGGAAGCCAAACGCGAGTACGATAAAATTAAAAATGCGTTGGAAGAAGTACACACCAAGGGCTACGGCATTGTTCACCCGCCTGTGGAAGAAATGACCCTCGAAGCCCCCGTACTCGTAAAACACGGCGCAAAATTTGGCGTAAAAATTAAGGCAAGCGCCCCGAGCATTCACCTTATAAAAGCCGACATTGAAACCGAAATTAGCCCCCTCGTTGGTAGCGAAACCCAGTCCAACGACCTTATCGCCTACATCAACGAGGAAATGGCAGACGACCCTTCGCGTATTTGGGAATTGAATATGTTTGGCAAGTCTATGCACGAGATGGTGCGGGATGGCTTGCAAAACAAATTATTCCGTATGCCCGAAACGGCGCAAATGAAATTCCAAGAAACCCTGCAAAAAATTATTAACGAGGGCAGCGGCGGCTTAATTTGTATTATGCTGTAGGAAAGCGCTCCATGGCGCGCAGTACGTTTTCACGCTTTGCGAAGGCGGATAGGCGGAAGTAACCGTCCAACCCAAAGCCTTCGCCCGGTGTGCCAACGATGTTTGCACTTTCTAAAAGATGGTCAAAGAATGCCCACGAGGTATGGCGAGTTTCTGCGGAGCTTGCCACTTGTGGGCATTTTAGCCATACATAAGGCGCGTTTTGCCCACCGATGCAGGGGATATTACGGGCGCGCATCGCATCTAATATAAGCCGGGCGTTTTGTTGGTAGTAGCGGATATTTTCCTTGATTTGCGTTAGCCCCGTTGGGGAGAGGGCGGCTTCCGCCCCCCGCTGCGTGATATAGGAAACGCCGTTAAACTTGGTGGTTTGGCGACGCAGCCACATTTTATTTAACGATACGCCGCCACGTTGTAAGGCACTGGGAATAACCGTATACCCGCAACGCGTTCCCGTAAAGCCCGCCGTTTTAGAGAAGGAGCAAATCTCGATGGCGCATTCGCGGGCGCGGGGTATTTGAAATATGCTGGTGGGTAATTCGTCCTGTACAAAAATTTCATATGCGCCGTCAAATAGGATAACGGCGTCCTTTTCCAGCGCGTAGTTAACCCATGCTTCCAACTGAGCATGGGAATACACCGCCCCCGTTGGGTTGTTGGGCGAGCAAAGGTAAATGAGGTTTGTATCTACTGCGTAGTCGGGCATGGGAAGGAAGTGATTTTCCTCGCTGCCGTTAGCGTAGACGATGCGGTTGCCTGCCATAATGTTGGTGTCTACATATACGGGGTATACGGGCGCAGGGATAAGCGCGGTGCAGGGGCATTCAAAAATGTCCAGCAAATTTCCGCAGTCGCTTTTTGCGCCGTCGCTGATAAAAATTTCGTCCAATTCCAGTTGAACATTTTTGCCTGCGTAATAATTTTGCACCGCTTCGCGTAGGAAAATTTCGCCTTGATAATCGCCGTATCCGCGGAAGGTTTTTTCGTGCGCCATTTCTGCTACGGCGCGCTGCATTGCTTCAATAACGGCGGGCGCAAGAGGAAGCGTTACATCGCCAATACCCAGGCTAATCACATCTGCATTAGGGTTTTTTGCCTTGTATTCACGCACTTTTTGCCCGATACGCGCAAAGAGATAGCTGTCCTGTAAATTTTCATAATTAGCATTCATTTTCATGGGAAGCCTCCAACAGTCCCACAAACAACGGGTGTGCCTTGTTGGGACGGCTTTTAAATTCGGGGTGGTATTGCACGCCGATGTGAAAGCGGGCGGAAGGGACTTCTACCGCTTCTACCAGCGTTTCGTCGGGGGAAATGCCGCATAGGGAAAGCCCCTTTTCCGTAAGGGCTTGGCGGTAGGCATTGTTAAACTCGTAGCGGTGGCGGTGGCGTTCGCTTATTTCTGCAGTATTATATAGGGCGCGAAGGTGCGAATCCGTTGCGGTGGTACACGGATACGCACCAAGGCGTAGCGTACCGCCGCTGTTTTCCTTGCCCGCTTGGTCGGACATTAGGTGAATGACGGGGTGCGGGGTATGCGGGTCGCATTCGGTGGAATGGGCGCCCTTTAAACCGCATACATGCCGTGCGTATTCAATAACGGCGACCTGCATTCCCATACAAATGCCCAAAAACGGCAAATTATTCTCCCGCGCGTAACGGCAGGCGAGGATTTTTCCTTCAATACCGCGTTCGCCAAACCCGCCCGGGATAATTAAGCCGTCCAACCCGCTTAATTGAGTAGATACGCTTTCTTCGGAAATGCTTTCGCTGTCTATCCATTTAATTTCTACATACGCGCCCAGGGCAAAACCCGCGTGATGCAGGCTTTCCGCAATAGAGAGGTAAGCATCGCGCAGTTGGATATACTTCCCCGCAATGCCGATGGTAATTGTTTTTGTACGCGATGCGATTTTATGCATTAAGCACTGCCATTCCGTGAAATTGGGCGGGGGTGTTTCCAAGCGTAATGTACGACATACGGCATCGTCTAAGCCGTTCTTGCTTAGCATTAGCGGTGCTTCGTACAGCGAGGCAACGTTTGTATTTTCCACAATGCAATGGGGTTTAATGTTGCATAAATGGGCAATTTTTGCCCGCGCGGTGTCGGGCACGCTTTTTTCCGAACGCAGCACAATCACATTTGGCGTAATGCCCATGGAACGCAATAATTTAACGGAATGCTGGGTGGGCTTGGTCTTAAACTCCCCCGACGATTTTAAATACGGCACAAGGGTTACATGAATGAATAAACAGCTATGTTCATTTTCCTGCGCAATTTGCCGCGCCGCTTCCAAGAAGGGTTCACTCTCCATATCGCCTACCGTTCCGCCGATTTCGCTGATAAGTACGTCCACTTCGTGCTGCGCCGCCGCGTAAATAAAGTCTTTTATCGCGCCCGTTACGTGGGGTATCATTTGCACCGTGCCGCCTAAATAACCGCCGTCACGCTCCCTTGCCAGCACGCTTGCATAAACCTTGCCCGAAGTGAGGTTGCTGTGCTTGTGCAAATTTTCGTCGATAAAACGCTCGTAATGCCCCAGGTCCAGGTCGGTTTCTGCACCGTCCTCGGTGACAAAAACTTCGCCGTGCTGTAAAGGGCTCATTGTGCCCGGGTCAATGTTCATGTAGGGGTCTAACTTCTGCGCCGTAACGCGAAGCCCGCGCATTTTTAACAACCTGCCCAGGCTTGCGGCGGTAATACCCTTCCCCAATCCCGAAACTACGCCTCCCGTAATAAAAATAAACCGCGTCATATTGCTATCACCCCGTTAAATACAAATATGCATTCCCCGTGCATGGTCACACGGTCACGCGTGTAACAAATAGTAAGCTCCCCGCCCCGCAATGTAACGGCAATGTCTGTATTTTCATCGCAAAAGCCATTTTCCACGGCAGCAACGGCGGCGGCGCATGTGCCCGTACCGCAGGCAAGGGTTTCGCCTGCGCCCCGTTCCCACACACGCAATTTTAATTTATTTTTGCCCGTAATTTGCGCAAATTCTACATTGGTGCGCCGGGGGAAAGCGGGGTGCATTTCTATTTGCTTACCCATTTCCGCAACGGGAAAATTGTCAACATCATCGCAGAAAAATACCGCGTGAGGGTTGCCCATATCTACACGGGTAAAGAGGTGCGACGTGCCGTTTAGTTCAAGACTGTCCGACGAAAAAGCCGCCTGTCCCATATTTACCATTGCGTGGGTTACTTGGTTATCTTCCACCGTAACGCAAATGGGTTTAATACCGCTCCGCGTTTCAATTTTCATTTCTTTTTGCGTAGCATAACCCGCCTCATATACATATTTTGCCGTACAACGTATGGCGTTACCGCACATATTACTTTCGCTTCCGTCGGGGTTAAACATGCGCATCAGCGCGTCCGCTTCGTCGGAAGGCGCAATAAGCACCACCCCGTCCGCCCCAATGCCGTAGTGCCGGTTTGCCAGCTTACGTACAAAGGCGGGCGTGAGTTCTACCGTATTTTTAAAGCCGTCTATACATACATAATCATTTCCGCAGCCATGCATTTTACTAAAGGGAAGGTTCATATCGGTTAATTACCTCCTGTGCGGCGGCGCGCTTGGTGCAACGCGCGTCCATTGCTTGTTTTTCTATATGGCGGTGCGCTTCCTGCTCGGTCATATTTTCGCAGGAAATCAATAAACGTTTTGCACGGTCAACTAACCGAATGTCCTTAAGCTTCTGCGCCATTTTTGCATCGTTTTCGCGGGTTGCACTTTGGTTGTGCTGCGCGGATTTTGCTAACTTTACCGCCGTCCAAATGCCCTGCACGTCGAAGGGCTTTGCCACCATAAGCACGCCCTCATTTTCGCATAACGCGCTTGCTTCGTCGAAAAAAACATAGGGCACGCATAAAATCACCTGCGAAAGCCCCTTGCGCTTTACATGACGCGAGAGGGCTTCGCCGTTTTCGTCCCGCAAGGGTGCGTCTATAATTACCTGCACAAAATCCCGTGAAAGCAAGACCCGCCGCGCTTCCCCGCAGGTGTGTACGGTAATAATTTGCGCATCGGCATATGCTTGCTTTAGCAGCTTGGCAAAAACGCCCGCGCGGGTATTATTGTCGGAAGCTACTAGGCAAAACATGTTTTAATTGCCATATAGGGGTTGGGTTCGGTTTGGTGTAAGCGCTGTCCGTTTTTGCGGATATACATGCCGTCTGCAAAACAGGCATACATACCGTTGCGCGATGCTATTTTTTGCACCACTGTTTTGCAAACAAGATAATTGTCTGCGCCGGTGAGCGCGTCTGCGGATTGCAGCGTAATTTCATTTTGCCCGTGGTGCTGCCCGTGGAAGGCGGTGACAATTTTTATGCCCATTTCTTCCAGCGTAACGCAAATTTCGCGCCGAATGTCCTCCCCCTTATCCAGCGGGGCGATATCAAGATAGCCCCCCTCGTCGATGGGTTTTTGCGTAGGTGCGCCCTCTGCGTTGGTTTCGTATAAACGGAAGGTACAGTCAATACCCACAAGGGCATTCGTTTGCAAGCGCTTTAGCGCCGCACGGCTGTCCTTTGCATAGGGCGTGCCGTCCTCGTTTTTAATGTCGCAGAAGAAACGCGCCGTGCGCCCCGGGAAGGGGCGCCATGGCAGCACCGTGAGCGTAGCCGCATCGGGGAAAAGCCGAAGCGGATGCGCATTTGCATCAAAGCCCTTTACCAATGCGCCGTTAAATTCGATACCGTTTTCAAACGCGTTGGGCAAATCCTCGGCTAAAATAGCAATGTTCTTTTGGTTGCCGTACACATCGCAAAAACCAAGGCGCACAAATTTTACGTCATGCTCGGTGATAAAGCTAAGAATTTCGTTTTTTGTGCTTTCCATATAGCCCTCCCGTTAGCGCAGGCGCAAATAATCCTCCCGCCCTGCGCCTACCGATACATATGTGATGGGACATTGTACCGCATCTTCAAGCTTACGCACATAGGCAAGGGCAGAAGCGGGCAAATCTTCGGGGGTTCGGCAGTGGGAAATGTCTGCACTAAAGCCCTCCCAGTATTCATACACAGGCTTTGCGCTGCGCAAGCTTTCCCCCGTTGGGAAGTCACGCGTAACCTTGCCGTTTACTTCATACGCTATGCAAACGGGGATTTTCTCGTACCCTGCAAGCACATCCAACTTGGTAAGCGCCAGTTCGGTTGCGCCCTGTACCTGCACCCCGTAACGGCTTGCGGGAATGTCAAACCCGCCCACACGGCGGGGGCGCCCCGTTGCCGCGCCGTATTCCGCGCCCCATTTTCGCAGGGCTTCGGCTTCTTCGCCAAAAATTTCTGCCGTAAACGGTCCTTCGCCCACGCAACTGGAATATGCCTTCATCACGCCTATCACTTTGTCCAGCCGCGCCGACGGCAAGCCCGCGCCTATTGGCGCATACGCCGCAAGCGTATTGGAAGAAGTAGTAAACGGATAAATTCCATAATCTATGTCCCGCAATGCACCCAACTGCGCTTCGTAAAGAATAGCCTTGCCTGTTTGCGCCGCTTCTTGCAAAAACGCGCCTGTATCGGCTACAAATGGCTGCAATTTTTCCCCATACTCGCTTACCCAGCGGGTAATGCTTGCGGTGCTTTCCTTATACCCGTATCCGCTCAGCATTTGAAGTTTGTACGCCAGTAATTCTTGCAAGGTTTCTTCTAAAATTTTCGGGTGCGCAAGGTCGCCCATGCGTATGCCTTTTTTCATATATTTGTCCCCATATACAGGGGCAATACCGCGCCGTGTAGAGCCGTATTTTTTATCACCCAACCGCTCTTCTTCCAGCACATCTTGTGCTACATGCCACGGCATACATACAAATGCTTTGTCGCTTATTTTCAAGTTTTTTGGAAAAATCTTCACCCCTTGCTGACTAAGCGATTCTATTTCTTTTACCAAGTGCGCAAGGTCAATGACCATACCCGCGCCCATTATGTTTACCGCATCTGCCCGCAGAATGCCCGACGGAAGCAGGTTTAATACAAACTTACCTCGGTCATTAATCACCGTATGCCCTGCGTTGTTACCGCCTTGATAACGGCAAATTATATCATACTCGGCGCATAATAAATCCACCATACGCCCTTTACCTTCGTCGCCCCAGTTAATGCCTACAACGGCTGTGTGCATAAATTTGCCTCCCTAGATTTAGATTTTTATTTCAACATCGTCGCATAAGTAATCTTTATTTGTTCCCAACACCACTTTTACCTGTGTTAAAAATTCCTCGGTTTGGGCTTGGGCGCGTCCTGTAAAGTTTTGGGTGGTTAAAATGTTTTGCAAATCGGCTTCATTCAAATTGAACGCGTTATCGCCTGCCAGGCGTTGCAACAGGTCATTTTCCGCGCCTTCTTCTTTTATCCGCTGGGCGGCAGCGAGGGAGTGTACGCGGATTTTTTCGTGCAAAGCTTGGCGGTCGCCGCCCTTTTTTACGCAGTGCATCAACATGTTTTCCGTTGCAATAAAGGGTAATTCCTCTCGCAAATGCTTTTCAATCATTTTGGGGTGAACCGTTAGCCCGCGCACGATATTGGTCACAAGCCCAAGTATGCCGTCAACGGCTAAAAAGGCTTCTGGCAAGACAATGCGGCGGTTGGCGGAATCGTCTAATGTGCGCTCAAACCATTGGCTTGCGGCTGTCCATGCAGGGTTTTGCGCGTGGTTTATCACCAACCGCGCCAGCGATGCAATACGCTCGCTTCGCATGGGGTTGCGCTTATACGCCATGGCGCTGGAGCCCACCTGCCCCGCTTCAAACGGCTCGTCAACCTCTTTCAAATGCGCCATCAGCCGTACATCATTGGAAAATTTATACGCACTTTGCGCAATGCCAGAAAGCACAGAAAGCACCAAAAAATCCACCTTGCGGGAATATGTTTGCCCGCTTACCGCGTACACCGCATCGAACCCAAAGCGCTGTGCAATACCGCGCTCCAGCGCCTTTACTTTTTCATCATCGCCATCAAACAGCGCGAGAAAGCTTGCCCCCGTACCCGTTGTACCGCGGCAACCCAGCAGCTTTAAGCCTTCCAGCGCAAATTCAATTTGCTCAAAGTCAAATAATAAATCCTGTAACCACAAGGTTGCCCGCTTACCCAACGTCGTAGGCTGCGCCGCTTGAAAATGCGTATACCCAAGGCACGCAAGCCCTTTGTGCGCGTCCGCAAAATCACTAAGCGCGCCCATCGCCCCAAGCAGCAGCCCCTTTACCCGAAGCAGCGCGTCCCGTAACAAAATCAAGTCCGTATTGTCCCCAACATAACAGGACGTTGCCCCAAGATGAATTATGGGCGCAGCAAGGGGGCATTGCACCGCATATGCTTTAATATGCGCCATTACATCGTGTCGAATTTCACGCTCAAACATCGCGGCCGCTTCGTAATCAATATCACTAACATATGTCTGCATTTGCGCAATTTGCGCCTCGCTTATATCCAAGCCCAACTCCCGTTGCCCCTGCGCCAACGCCACCCACAGCCTGCGCCACATACCAAATTTATTCGCATCGGAAAAAATATATTGCATTTGCGGGCTTGCATACCGCCTGCACAGCGGATTTTCATAGCTTTCGTGCATCGCTTGCCTCCTCACACACTCCACAAAAAAAGGCGCTCACCCAAAGTCACACACCCCGCAGGGGTTATAACTTTAAGTGAACGCCTTTGTTCAACATAGGGAGTATACGCTTAAACGATAAACGCCGTCAAGGGGGTTTTGTTGGTTGAAAAAAGATTGTTTTTATTTGCGCCCTTCAAAAAACCATGATGAAATAAAGTGTACTTCATATTGACACAAAATATGAGGTGAATATGCATTACATTGAACGTCATGCGGAACGAAAATTTCTAAGAATATGAGCGGTTTTTTAAGACTGTCTTGGTTACGGGGGCAAGGCAGGTGGGTAAAACTACCATAGCTTCGCTATCTTTCTAAAGAACAAAGCAGAACCTATGTAACCTTAGACAATTTAATGGCAAGGGAGCTTGCAAAAGCAGACCCTATGTTATTTTTTCAAAAATCGGGAGCAGTTAACCCATAATAACCTCGAAAGCCTGTAAACTCAACATTCTTTCGACCTAGCCACAATCATTTTTTATGGTTGTGGTCTTTGTTTGGTCTTTTTTTGCACTAGGGCGTAGTGTCGTTTACAGGCTATTAGCGCAAGTTATAGCGAATCAATTCGAAATCTCGCGTCATATGCCATGGAAGCATTCTACCATGCTTATAGCCCCCTGTCGATTTATGCTATTATAAACGCATTACACGCACTGAGATTAACGCTCGCACACATTTATTTGCTTTACGTGCATTTTGAATTTGACAGAGCCTTTCTTGATGTTTTATCGTAATAATTCAATCAAAGTATTGGGAGCTTGATTCGATTGTGCAAGCATAGAAGTTGCTGCTTGTATTAATACATTTGCCTTTGTAAATACCATCATTTCTTTAGCCATGTCAACATCCCGAATGCGTGAATTAGTTTCTGAAAGATTTTCACTGGCGATATCCAAGCTGTTTACTGTAAATTCTAATCGGTTCTGCATTGCACCAAGCATTGCTCGCTGTCCAGATGCATGTGAAAGCGCACCATCTAATCGTATAACTTCACTCGAAATTTCGAATCCAGAATCACTGACCACTGATATGTTTGGGTCGCGCAAACCTAGTGCCTGTGTGTGCATTGCTTCAATTGATAGTGTTACACCTTGCCCAGAGTTAGCACCTATTTGGAACCACAAAGGTCGCCTTGACCCATCTGCTGGCGGCAAATCGTCTCCCTCAGTCATTGGGCGATTAGCCGTATTGATACCTCCGTTTGTAGGATCACTTAAATTCCATCCCGCATCGAATCCTGCATCGTTTAAAAGATTAACAAAAAATACTGAATTAAAGTTGTTTGGGTCATCTAACCCGCCAGTTGGTCCAATATATGTCAATGTAAAAGGTGCATCTGGGAAACCAACAATTACTCGCCCATCTACATCTACGTCAAAAATTATATGTGCCGAACCTAGGTCGCGTCCTAGAAAATCTTCAGTTATTGCAATTTCAGAACGCAAGGCGGCTTGCATTGTATTTATAAAATGTTGAAGATTGACCTCAGAAATATTTCCGTCGGGTTCAAACATTACATTTTGTATAAAGCTATCGAAACTAGGGTCATGTTCTAGCACACCCCATGCGAGGTCAACCATAACTTGTTCTGTTCCACCAGGGGGCGCGTCTATGTCAAGTACAACAGGGTTCACCATCGGGTCCCAAAAATCAAAAAAGTCGAAATTAAAACTTGGTGATAAAACCATGCCTTGAAGTGTTGGGTTATTAAATATCGAATCTACACTACCTCGCCCGCTGTTCAACACGTAATTCTGCGGAGGCATAGGTGTTACTGTAAAATTAGCCGAAAAACTCCCGTCTAATAATGGCATTGTATTAAATTCGGTTCTTCGTGCAACAGAATCGATTTCTGACAATATTTGGTCAATTTCTAATTGAATTTTTTGCCTATCTTCAATTGTATAGGTATCGTTAGCGGCTTGAATTACCAATTCACGTATACGGATAACCATGTCATTAATCGTTGAAACACCACCCTCGGCAGTTTGAATTAATGATATTCCATCTTGTGCATTGCGACTGGCTTGGTTAAGCCCCCGAATTTGCGCTCTCATTTTTTCAGAAATCGCTAACCCAGCGGCATCATCAGAAGCTGAATTAATACGAAACCCTGATGAAAGCCTTTGGCTTGCTCTTGATTGTGCGATACCAACCCCTCTCATTTTCCTATGAGCATTTAAGGAGTTTATATTTGTACGAACGACCATATTTGACATTATTGCCCTTCCTCGTTTTGTATCGTTAATTTTGCATATAATGATCTGTGTCAGGCAGAACTACCATCAGCATTCCTGCCTGACACAGTTATCGCAAATGCAACCCGCTACGATTAATGACTAAAACGTAATTAATTACCCCGGACATCGCCGAATTGAAAATGCGTAAGCGTTATTGAGTTTGACGTCTTCACATCGAAAATTCTTCGTCCACTCACGACTGCATCAACAAAAATGAGGTCAGCTACTTGATTGTTATGGCGCACAGATTCGACATTAAATGTGGAACCCTCGGCGATACCGACAAGCACTCCGCTCCATTCGAGAACGCCGTTTCCGATGTATTGCGCAGTGCGGTTGGCACCAGCCTTGTGGAACTCAACGGTTGACCCGGGACCAAAGTTTACGCCGACAAATTGAATAACGAATCGCGTTCCTGGTGGTTGTCTGGGGCCACCCGGCACGAGTTCCGAAGTAATAGAAACTCTCATGACACCCGTAGTGGGTAGTGCTTCCACAACGTCTGTTTTTGCATTAAACCAAAATTCAGGGTTGGCGGTGTAAATTCCACTTGAAGAAGCACCTAATAATGGCAATAAATCGTTAAACGCAATTTCCGATAAAGCTAAATTATTTTGCGCATCCATCAGTTCATCATCTATTGCTGATGCGGCAACCCTTTCTGCCAACGTCATTACTGCATTTACAAATGTACTATAAGTTACATCAATTAATTCCTCATCGCCGGTAACCCGTGCCGAATCCCAAGAACTTAAGGTTGCAATTACTGTTGCATCATTTTCTATTAGTTCAAAGAAGCTTCGTTCATTTTCAACAGTGGGATAGTCACGCCACAAATCCAATTGCGCTAAAATTAGCTGAGCGTAATCTAGTATAGCGTTTTCGAGTGCATCGGGGGTTAAAGCCTCAATGGCGGCATTATGACGCACCCGCGCATCTAGAAGATTTCCTTGTGCTGTTCTAAATGCATGGTACTCGGCTTCACTCAACATTAACTCGCGTACTGCTACTTGATGAGTTCCCGCATTTATACTGGAGAAGATGTTTTGATGGTAAAGTGGATTATTACCAATTTGCCAAACTGCTCCGTAATTTTCTAATTCGTGTATCGCGACCATCGGGGTATCCAAGTACAGTTGCGGCAAAATAGCAAACTCATATAGACCTGTCATGAATTTTCCGCCGCGTGCTGTAACATCAGCATCAAATGCTGCATTGGCACGTTGCACTAGCGTGTCAAAATCAATAGCAGTATCAAGCACGACAATGTGCTGATATGCGATAACACTTACATTGAGCGAGTCCAAGGCATCCCTCACAAATAACATATATTCGCCAGGGGGCAATCCTATATGGCTATCTCTGGCATCAATCCACAAACCATCATCTGCTAATATTTGTGTCATCCAGCTGTAAAAACCACTCTGGGTTGACAACATGGCTTCGTTCCTTGGTATCAAGGCGTGCTGGTATTGTCCAATAAGCACACGGCGATTCATCAAAGCATCTGGGTCGAAATGGCCACCTGTAATATTGCTATAGTCGATAGAAACTGCACCGTTATCACGGCTTTGTTGCCACGCATTTATGACAAACACAGCGTCCGGGTCGCCAAGATTGATTGGCAAATCACGAACGTCAACAAAAACGCTGTTAGTATTGCCAACTGTATCTTCTACTTCTAGCACATATCTGCCAGAAAAGTGTACTGCTATAATGCCATCGGCGATTCGGCTACCTACAGGATTATGATAAACTCTGTCAACGTTGATGTCTGATAACATAATTCCGTTTAACGGCGAATGCAGGTCTACAGGGTCTTTACGAGCGCTCCATTCCAAAAAGCCACTAAATCTGTCATCCTCATTATTACGGAAGATAAGATTTACAATGGGTATTGAAGCATCAATACGACGCATCTCAATTATAGTACGCGCCCATGTGCCATCTTGCGCTGTTACATAAACTTCAAATATACCATTGTTTCTGATGTTAAACACGCCATCACGACCATCAGCTTGATTTATCGACGAGCGTACAATATTACCGTCATCATCAAATGTTATTGCGTATACGACCATTGATTTAATTATACTGTGAGCATAAGCAACATTTACATTAAGGAAAACATTATCTCTTCCAGAGGGTTGCCAGTATCCATCAACTTCAAGACGGGCGGTATCTTCGTTAAGTGTGAAAAACACATCAAGAATAGGCACATCTCCATTTGTCCCAATTGGATTTTCTTCAAACCAATCTACAAATACGCCAGATACAACTCTTTCACCACCTAAACTTGTAGCAACCGCTGTGAATGTTTGCGGAATGTTTGCATTAAACCGTTGTGTGAATGGCAACAACCTGTCGGTATCAGCAAAGCCAAACCTCGGTTCACCACCTATAATTACTGAGCCGATGCCTCCAGAAGACAATACATACAGCGTAAAATCAAGGTTCGTGCCATCAGCTACTTCACCTGATGTCGGGAAGTTTCGGCTCCATAATATGTGCGGAGCAAAAAGTTCATGTCTAGGCAATGGTAGCTGACCACCAGCATAACGTTCAATAATACGGTCAAAAATAGCAGTTGGAGATAAAACCCGCACTTTTACTTCAAACGGTAGGTTGTTTGGATTTTCACCAAAAAACACGTCTACATAAATTAATCCATCAGGTCCCGGCAGTGTAAATACCCTTGGATTTGTAATATCACTTGTGATTTCTATTTCACCCTGGAAATAGAACTGTATACTTTCTGCAACCGATGTAAAGATAAAATATGCATCCCTTTGCCCAATCGCCAGTTGATTGTTGAGCGGCGGATTGTTCTGCATAGGTTGGTCGCCTACTGTACGCCCCCATGTAGGTGCGAATGTATCAAAATGCCAACGTTGCGTAGCACGAGGAGCCCTTTCATCAAATCTTTCAGGAATAACCACGCCGCCAATAACGACATCTCTATTGTAGAAACGGAAAAATTCATTATCGCGGAAAATGTCTATACCTTCGCCGAAATCACGTATACGGTAATTTATAATGTGCAATGAATTTGTATTTACATCTCTGAGATGGATTCGTCCTGTAGCCATTTCATCGGTTGATGGGGCAATGACAAGGGTTCCTGTCATTTGACCATTTACAAATTCACCCGGGATGAAGTTTAAAACGCCCAGGTTTCGTTCGCTGTCAGTGTCATTGCCGATTTCCTCTGCAACGATAAATGGAGCGACATCAGTTGTGGAGCTTATACGAACTGGCAGACGCATCGTGTTACCAGGAGTAAGTGTTAAGTTTCTGGCAGCTGTGAACGCTGTAAAATGGTCGATATGCGACGAGCGCACATTATTAGCCCTGTTTTGTTCGGGGGAATATATCAGTTGAATGATTCCGTCCGATATAATCCCTTGCACGTCATCACCGGTAAACAACTCCACACGTAAATGCAAGCTACCCGTAGCCAATGATCTAAACACATCATCTGAAACAAATATTTGACCTGTAACCCTACGCCCATAATTAGGACTGATACTCCCTTGTCCGAATGAATCTTGTAATACATATTCGCCATTACGTCTTCTTGCGAGGTCGTCGGTGTTAAAAGCTAAAAATCTTGCAAGAGGGATTTGCAAACCTGTATTCAATTCGGCAGTGGTTATATCGAGAGGCATAAATATCGTTTCGCCAGTTTCTTGGTTTCTGCTGTGTTCATAACTAAACTGAACGAAAACATCGTTGGCAACTATTGAACCACGATTACTAATTAGCATGTCTACTTCAACAATCGCCATGCCGTTATCATTAATACCCATACCCGTTAGTGAAAAGTGTTCAAAGCCAAGGTCGGGCGCATCGAGAACAGCAAACGTGTACCCAATCACCTGCGAATCTTCAATCAATAACGTAGAAGCACTAAGTCTTTCGGTTATCGTATAGTGTTCCTCTATAGCAATATAGAAATAACTGCCCCCGGGTATTAAACCCGTCAAAATAGCACTTCCACCGAGAAGAACATCCTGCCCAGAAAGAATATTTTCATAAATATTAAAGCTGGCTATCACTCCTGCATCTAAAGTTGTTTGCCCTGGTGCGCCCATCAAACGCAAATGGGCGGTTATTGGTGTGCTTGGAGTACCTCGGATAGCTCGCGTTCCGGTGTTGGTAAAACCAAAGGCAAATGTTATCGGGTTTTGACCACTAAAATTGTTTTCGATAAAAACGAGGAAGTCTTCTCCTATACCTGTTGTGCCAGCATCAAAACTTAATGCAAACGTTCCCACGGCTGGCAAGATTAGGTCGCCATTATGGTCAAAATCACGCCTTGGCATGACCTCGAGACCCTCGAGACCCTCAAAAACCTCTAATTGTGTCAATGTGCCCTGAGTTATTAAAAGAACTGAACCCGCATCGCTAACTACACCATCTTCATACTGGCGAGGACGCCCAAACGCCATTTGCAAATTGTCGAAAGAAAATGTTTCGTAGTTGGCTAAGAATGCTCGTTCTGTATATTCTTGAGACCAGCCTTCTCTAATGCTTGATTCATGCACATCCATATCTTGCATAGCGAGCATCGTACCAACGCCCCATTCAAGGATATAGGGGTCGAACATTGTTAAAAAGATTGCATTATTCATCGTAGATGGTACAGCGTGCGTGTATATCGCTGCAATGTTTCCAGCACCATCTGCACCAATGGTTACATTTGTGCGCCCCGTTGTATAATCGCGTGCAAAAGTCCCATCTGCTTGTTCAGTATACGGAGGGGTGAAGAACGGGATTATATAACCTCCTTCGCGTGCTACAATACTTCTTAGTGAAGCGTAAGGGATAATGTAGGTTGAACCGTTCATATCAAACAACATAAAGTTTTCTGACACAATAGCTTGCGCTGAGAATGGCGTAAACGCAACAGGGAACCCTTCCCATACGCCTGTCATCTCGCCTAATCTGCCGTGCAAGAAATTCAAGTTCCCAAAATGTGGGTCAGCAATGCGCTCAACAATTGCACCACCACTATAAACGCCATCTCGCAACTGACCACCAACATAGTTTTCATCATAATCTCTTATGGTACGCAAGAGCATTACTTCACCCCATGCGCCATTTACAGATGTAGAAGGATTAAACGTTGTCAAGTGTAATCGGCGAGTAACACGTTGGGTGGTGTTGTTATGCAGCAACTCATCTTCCGTCGTTATAAATGCAACATAATATATACCATTGCTAAACGAAACTTCTAGGCTGTCAATTATCTGTCCGTGCGGTATGGCAAGTGGTATTGCGTTGCCTTCGATTATCGCACGAAGGTAATTTTGATACCCGAACAATTCCCTTGTTGACCGTTGAATCATGTGTCTGAAATCGCGAACATCCCGCGAAAACACGTCCATTTGAAAGTCGCCAGTATTTGGGTGAATTGTGAGCAGATATTCATTGAAAGCCGCATCTTGCTCAGCTAACCATATCGCATCAGGCATCATGGCTCGCGCATAAAATACTGTACTTCCGCCACTTGCACCTCTTGGAGAAAAGTTTTGCCATATGTCGCCATCATCTGATGCAGGACCTACTGCTTCATGTGTTGAAAACTCAGTGCCATCAATAACATTAAAACGCGCTTGTCTTATTTCCGTGTTGGCAGCTGTGTTAGTAAGCAGATATTGATAATATCTGTTGCGGCTTATATGTGTTAAGAAATATGTCTGCCACAGCGTAAATAGTTCTAATCTTGCATTGAATAGATAAAGTTCTCCCAAGAAATCTTCATAAAGCGCCCTCTCATTCAGATAAAAATCAACAAGGAACTCAAAGGCGATTATTTCATCTGGTGTCATATACCTAGTTTCATCATCGTTTAAAGGGTTCGTGAAAGCTACATGCTCGCAATCCTCAATAGGCAAAGCGCAGTTGCAATCATCTAAATCTTCAATGCCAAATTGTGAAAAATCCGGATGCGTGGGCATTGTAACCACATCTGGTCTTTCGCTTTCAGGGTTAAATGACTCGAAGTTATAAATGGTCATGTCGGCATCAAACTCTTCAGAAGGTTCTACCGGCTCCGGTACAGATTTCAATGGTTCAGCATAAGACACCCATGCAACATAGATGTAGTACCCGCTTACCCAAACATCAAAATCAAGGTCGCCTGCCATATCAATACCGCTTTCTCCAATATCAATTGGTATCCTGTTTGGCGCATTCAATGGTGAAAATGGGTCTTCATGTTCGTACTCAATATTCTCGATACGCCCAAAAGCGGGGTGAACAAGCCCATAACTTTCCGTGCTGGGCGCAACTAAAATTTGAGACATGTACAAGTGGGTTGCATCTATTGCGTTTGCGACATTGGTTCTACCGAATGTGTAAATAAGGTAGTTTCTTCCGTTTACATACACGACACGCGAATCAAAACCTAAGTGTCCACCAGTAATCAAGCTAAAAGCATCACCGCTGTTATTTGCATGTCGTGAAAGCTGGAACGGAACATCACGTCCGACTGGGGTAAATGCAAGCGGGGCAAAACTTTGATACCCACCGGCATTAAATTCTGCCGAATGCGTAGTTAGCGTAGTTGATGGCATTTGAGGCATCATCAGGCGAGGTCCACTTCCGCTACCTATTGCTCCCGCTCGCCCAAGCGGAACACCAAACGCACTCCATTGTGTACTCCAACGGTCGCCTGGTGATTTATCGCCGTCATATTTCAATGTAAATCTAACTGCATCTATTGAAAATGAGAAGAATAGCAACGTTACTCGCAGACCCACACCAGCGGTCACCTTAAATTCTTCAACTCTTGCAGGGTTTATTCTGGTATCCCAATGACCCACTACATTTGCGTTGCCCGTGTAATGTAAATACATAGCACCAAATTGGAACGAGGCTGATACTTTGACATTAATAAATAGCTCGACATTGAACAACGGCACACCAAGTCCAGCACCAAACTCAACGAAAACACTTGGGGCAAGTCTTATGCCATTCCACAATACTCTGCTGTCAGAATGTATCGCTTCTCTAATTGATGAAACGGTTATATCTGTTATTGCAGTAATTTCTAAATATCGCCTTTGAGATAAGCGTTCGTTGGGATATCTCGATGACAACACAAAAGACCGCGTGTTGGTTTTACCATCAGCTGTTGTTAGCGTAGAATTTACCCTTCTGGTCATGCTATAGGGTATCGTTGAACTAATTTCAGCAGTTCCATCGAAAACGATATTTACAGCGCGGTAATCAATGGGTATTCTTCTTGTTTGACCAGCGGGAATAAACTCATTCGATACGAGAGACCTCGCGTTGGGTCTTTCCCTTATTTCTCGGTCTACTGTTAAGCCTGTTGACACTTCAAGCTCAACCTTAACTTTTAAGAAAATATAAAGTGGCGGGAACTTAATAAAGCGTTTGTTAAATTTGAACTCAAGTGTTCCTGTTACTGCAATTGATGCTTGACTAAAGCTAAATTGATTGCGGGCTTCATCAAATCTAAAGATGACCCCTATTTGCATGTTAAGACTAACGGAAAACTTTTGAGAACTGATTTTTCCTTTACCGCCCCTAAGATTATCTATATTGTCAAGTTCATCAAAAGCCCTGTTCAACTGGTTTAAGCTGGGAACGCTATACCCGGCTCGGACTCCATATACAAAGGTTTCCACAGCCATTATATTTCCCTGCTGCGATGATGAGCCTGCTTTCCATTTACCCCTTTCGGTTGCCCAATTACCATCGGTGTCTCTATTGGCTGTTGTTTCCCTTTTTCTATCGTTAGGAGTAGGTAGCGGAATACCCACCGAAATAGCAACCATCGTGTCACTTATGCTAATGGTAGCAAAATCAAATAGACTAACTTCCATGCCTGCGTTTCTTGCACCTGGTGAAGTTGGGTTAGCACCAAAATCAAGGTCTGGCATGTCAAACCCGAATCCTACATTAATTTCAGGAAAAGGATTTTGAGCTCCACCCATGTCAGGCGAATCCATTGGTGGTTGCTCTCCTGCGCTTTGCATATTGGCTAAATGGTCAGGGTTTGGTATGGCACGCCATCCCGATTGAGTTGATGTTTCAGCACCGCGCTCAAGACCACTGTATTCTCCATAGATTCTATGCTCCGCAAGTGTTGTTGTTTGTTCGCGGACGTTGAGCGTAATCATCGTATGCGCAACAAACGAACCGAGATATCCATTAAGACGATTTCTATCGGAATTTGAACCGCCAACTGGAATATCAGCACCTGCAAGACTTTCAGCAATAAAAATTTGCTCAGGCTCATCATGTGGAAAGAGCAAGCCCCCAACAAAATTCGGCTCCCAAACAAACACACCCATAGCATCACGATGTGTTGGATTATGGTCACCCCCTAAGGGTATATCCAACATTGTCATTACAGCAGCCGGAGCACCAAACATAAATCTGTTATCTGACGAATAGTTGTACGGCGTTGTGTTATCAAAATCACAAAAAGCAGATGAACCGTCCCAAGCGCACGAACGATGTTGTCCTGTGAATACGTAATTGTACACTTGTTGTTCAACTGTCAACCCACCTGTATCAGCTAGCGAAGTAACAAATGCCGGAATAATCTGTGCAAATGTGTTATCCACATCTACATGCGGCGGGGCTTCATATGAACGCGGATCCATAGAAATATATGTTTTAATATGGAAATGGTGGAAGGTAATGTTGCCCAACGCATCTACTGTTTGTATAGGTGCAATGTTCACTTCGTTTATTGCCACATTAGGACTAATCGCGCCTATTCGCAAATCATAAATTCCATTTTCATCAGGCGTTAAAACAAAACGCCCTAAACGGCGGCAAAAATATCCATCAATTCGGCCATTGCCATTAGCATCCAAATATAATGTTGCCCTGTCAATAGTAACATTCATGGGACCAGGCACACTTCTAAACTCTTCAGAAACATACCTGAAGCTCAGTGTTTCTCGTGCCAAGTCAGCAACTGACAAATAAATTCGTTCATCACCAGCATGAGATTGATTGCCAAGGATTCTGTCTTCCGGGTCAAGGTTAAGTTCAATCCATTGAATATTGGAAGGCAATAAATTACCCGGAACTCGCAAAGCGGTTCCTTCATACCACACCAAGGCACTTTTTGGAATTACTCTGGTTTGAACCCCGCCAGTATGCGGGGATACACGATTGCCCATTGGCTGATAACCGATAGTAATATAACTACCAACAGCTTCGAAGGTATCGCGCGCTTCATTTGCACGAGCAGGGTTAATATCGAAACTGTTGTCATATCGCGGAATTGACATACGTAGCTCGATTTCTAAATCTTGTCTACGTTCTAAGATTATATTTAGAATGTAGCGTTCACTAAGAGCTGCTTCATTGATACCCGTCCAGTTCATGGCAAAGGTCGCTACATCGTTGTTTACTGTTAATCCATTTGGTTGCACAATTGCACCCGTGCGAACATTTGTAAGAAATATTCCGTAGCTCAAATTTCCAGTGGTGCTTTGCGGTAATGTAAAGCCCGAAGGTATGTTAGATACTTGAAGCTGGCTACCAACAAACAAAGCACGCCCGTCGACTGTTCCACCATTGCCATTATTTATTGAAACCCTAGGTCGAAGACCTCTATAATCCACTCCAGTTCTGAACGCAGCTATGTTTGAGCTCTCGGGGATATTAATACCATCATTTGCAGTATGCACCCTTAGTTGCATTCCGTGTTCAAAGTTGCGCCGCGTTAAAACGGCATCTAGGAGCCTGGCGTATGCATCACGTTCACCATTTCTGCTGCCGCCATCATTTCGAGTCTGCATACGTATACCATCGACCCCACTCGTCATGCTCCAGGCACTATTAGTGTGGTTTGAATGATATTGTGCCATGCGTGCAGAAGTAGAACCAAAAACCGGATGATTAACATTTACCCTTGGGTTTGCAAGGTGAATAAATCGTGGGTTTCCGCTCGTTCGAATGAACGCATCCGGTCGAATATGTTGGTCGCGCAACCATCCAGTTGGTGCTGCGCGCCAATTGAATCGTGCTGTTATTGACGAATACATAGTTGCCATGTGTTTAATTATACGCTCTCCTTGCGAATCTCTTCTGCCTCTAGCCTCCCATGGAACATCGCCACTTGAAATTGTTTCGCGACTTGTATTGTTATCGTTAGCCCAATAAGTAATTGGTGCGCCTATTAATGTACTATATCGTCTCCATCTTCCTTCGCTAGCGAAGTTTAAGATAGAGTAAGGACTGTTATCGTTTTCGTCGTCGTCTCGAAAATCCCAATGGAAGGGAGCAAAACCAACACCGAAAGCATCAATTTGCACAACATCATCTTGCGCTTGATTTTGCGCCGCTCTTATCGTTGGTGCATTTATCCGCGCTATTGGTACTTGTGGTGTGTTTATATGCATTGACACATCAGCTATATTTGCAACATTCGCCAAAAAGGGTTGTGCCACTGTTGTGTTTATAACATCGACACGCACAGAATAAGGCAAAAGTGTTGCCAAACCCAGCCCATCACCCAACAGACTATCAAGATAGACATAAAAACTTATAGCTTCGTGATTTTCAATACCGTCATTTATAAGAGGCACTACTATTTCATGACGGTCTATATCGCCAAAAAACACCATCCGTCCTCTGGTGTTCGCGTAATCACGTCCGGCTATTGCATTGCAATCCGTTGTTCTATAATCGACAACCAACATGTCCAACATGCAACCCGTGCGTATAACCAACAAGCGAACTTCACCATTTGCTTTATCCGCTGTTACATATTCAAACTCGAAGCCAATATTCGTTTCTGAACTTTCCGCAGTACTTATTACTTGTAAAGTCAGCATATTTGCGCTTTCCAACACAGTACCACCAATGTGGTCAACAATTTGAAATACACCGAACCTATCGGGTTTGGGCTGGTCTTGGTAAAGTGCACTAATATGGATTTCTTTGCGATATTCACCATCGGCAAAAATCATCTCGAAAACAATACCCGCAAATTCGTCCTCTGTATCAAGGGGCAGTTGTGTAAAACTTTGCGTTACATCAAAAACCATATCGGGTGGAATTGACGGCAATTCTTGGGTTGGTCTTGGCGTAAAAATTTCACCACGTATGCTATCGGTGGCGTACAAAATTCCACTTATTGAATAAACAACTCTAAAATCGTATGAATAGAAGTCTTCCAAGTATAATGGAAACTCGCCATACACAGCTCCCGTGACGCGATGCCATATTCCGTTAAACATAACATACCATTGAAGCCAGTCAACACTAGCTTCATCAAAGTTTAATACAACATCCTCGTCCGTGTGACCGTCAACAAAAATTCCTATTGACAAAGCCGAAGGGGATGTTGTTTGGACGTGGAAATTAAATTCCAATAGCTGTTCCGCAAACAATAAACCCTCGGATTCATCATGCAATTGATACCTATCTAAGTAGACATAATATTCATCACCATCTGATAACGCATTATATAGTTCACTATGTTGGTGCGAATATGTCTGCTGCAGAACTGACGAAATAAAAGGTATGCCACGGACCGATGCAGTAATAAATTGATTATCACCCACAAAATAACGCAATCGAAAATCATATTGATTAAAGCTTTCATGCGTTATGATAATTTCAGCACTATTACCATTTTCTGTAACAATCCATGCACCATCACGCAATATATACCATTGAAAATCGTGGGCGTCCGGGTTTTGATTAAAAAGGGTAACAAGGGTGTCATTAAAAACAATGTCAATTGTCCGTTCAGACCGCTCTGGTTGCTTTTCCTCGCCAATAGGTTGAAAAAAGGCGATTGGCAATGTATCTTCAACACGTATCGAAATATCGTTTGCTCCTGCTGCAAGTGAAAAGGTAGGTTGGTTCTCATTCAACATGGCAACGATGGGCGTATACGTTATGAACACATGTGCTCTACCAGCAGTACCGCCAAGACGGTAAACCGTTATTATTCCGTCGTTACCCTCTTCGATGGCAAGTTGGCTATCTGCAAAAGCAAACGCACCAAAGGGGAATGATTCATCCCAACTCTCATCAATCGAGATTATATTACCTGCCGTGTCCATGATAACAGGGAATCCATCACGCCCCGCAATAGCGGCAAGGACGTTGGTTGGGACGATGGCGAACATCATTATAAATGCCAGAAACAATGCCATTAACCTCTTTGCGTGTTGACGGATTTTCATTTTAATAGCTCCTTTTTTATGGAATTTGTGGTGTAATTTTAAGAGAAATTCTGTTGACTTCAAAAAGGTTTGCATTTTTACATTATAAAAGTATTTGCAACATTAATTAACTGAACTGTGAGCCCTCGTGTAAAACAATCACGAAGAAGAACAATTGTTTGCCCTTGGGCTAGCCCAAGGGCAAAGGGGTATACCCCTTTGTCGCCTTCTTGTATACATACCTTTTATTGAATGCATTATCTTTTGCTTTTCCTGCTGCGTATACTAGTCTCCCTAACATAACTACACCATGCGCAAACTTCTCCGCGGCGGGTCCATCCTACTTAAACGATATCATCATGCCAATTGTCAAATTTGACAATTTTCGATAAAATAAGATAAGCTTATAAAAAAGGGCGTGTGGACCTAATGGATAAAATTTCTTTAGAAGTATTGAAAAAACTTATAAAAAACAGCGGATTGAAATATTACCAAATTGCTGATGGGATATGTGATGCATCAAATTTTTCCAACATGCTAAATGGCAAACGTAGCATGTCTCATGATGTATATGTGAAAATAATGAATAAGCTCGGTTTGAGCTATCGTGATTTTGCCGGTGCCACTACAGAAGAAGATGCTGATGCAATACAACGTAGGAATAAATTAAAACACCTGCTTCGCCAAATAGATGCCCCGAGTCATGAAGAGGCTAGAAAGATAATTGATGAACTGGAAAAAACATCATACTTTTCTCAAGGCGAGGGTTTGCAAATGTTGCTTGGTCATAAAGCGACGCTTGCGGGTTATAACGGTCAGTGGGAGCAAATGAAAAAATATGTTCTTCAAGGGTTGAATGTTACAAGATTGCAGGACGGAAAGTCCTTTGACGAGACTAAAATTGCGACATATGCATTATCAATTGAAGAAGTAAAGCTTGTTAATCAGCTTGCAATTGCTTATGCAAGCACACCGCAAGAAACTTGCACAACATCAAATAAATCACCATTGGAAAAATCAACAGGGATATTTGTCGACTTGCATACGGCACTTACAAACAAACCATATCACGACGAGGAACTTGCGAATATCCACATCGCAATGCTATGCAATTTAACAAAGTCACTTGGATTATTAAACCGCCATGACGATAAGCTTCCTTATTGCGATACGGGAATTGCTCTTTGCAGAAGACACAGGAACGCTCATTGTGAACCAATCCTCATGATTAACAAGTCGTGGGCGTTATTACAATTAAAAAAAGAAAAAGATGGCAAAGAGCTTTTGCGAAAAGCCTGTGCCATCTTTGAAGCTACCGACCGCCATGAGGAACTAGATGCAATCAAAGCTGCCGCCATGGAGGAGTTTGGAATCACAGTTTCGTTCTAGTACGCAAAAATCCAAGGAAGACAGTCGAGGGGCATGATGACCAAGTAGTAAAAAATTTTCATACGCATACGCTACCATNCCTTTCCCGCCGTAGCTATCGGCGTGTTTATTCAGCGTGGCCGGTGCTGTAATTGCATTTTATACCCCTGCAAACCACTTCGCATTTTTTCTAAAAATAAATTGACCCCAATGAAATCAACAAAAAAAACCCTTCCCGCAAAATTAACTTTGCTGAAAGGGCTTTTTTACGCCTGTAATTTTATTTTTAGAAATAAAAAACTTTTATTTTAATTTTTGCTCCATAGAATAAGAACCCGAGCCAAGAGGAGTAAGTCCCTCTTTAACAAGAAGTGTATTCATGTAATTAATATCATAACCGGACATAGCCGCGAGGACAAAAATATATGCATCGTGTTGCTTGGATACGGGGCTAAACGCGAGTCCGGCCAATTTCAACAACTCTTCCGCTCTATGCAAACCCCACTGGTACCCTGCCGCAATAGACACAATGATGTGCATAGTTAGTGGCGAATCACTTTTGCACTTCGCCTTAGAAAAATAAGATTCATTAACAAGCGTTTTTTCATAGAATGTCTGCGGATTTGCACCCTCAAGTCTCAAATATTCATAAATTCGTTCCCATGCACCTTTAACAGTTGTTGAATTTTTTTCAAATTGTTTTTTTGCGGCATTACGCCGATTAATTATTTCTTTAGGCAGTTCGCTTTGAATATTTATATCGTAGAATTTTGCTTGTTTTTTTTTTGAGCCAATATTTTTTGCATCTCCACGCACGGTGGAATCATCGGGAGCATGAACTTCTACGGCTCTGAACATTAACGCATATTTTTCTTGGCATTGTTCACCGTTGTTCGCAACATAACTAGATTCTGTATACACAAAATCTCCCGATTGAATCACCTCACGAAAATCGCTATTGTCAAAATACTCATCCCACGCTTCTTCAATTGTGATTTTGCAAGTCAAATTCATTAATAAACCCCTCCTGCTTCTTGTTTTGAAAAGCATACCCATGCACCCCAATATTGTGGGTCATCAAATGGAAATGCTTCCTCTCGGCTTACGCCCAGATTATATTGTATAAAATATTCTCGTTTGAGTTGCTGTTTGGTTAATTTCCGTGTGCGTTGCACCGCCTCCCGCAAGGATTGCTCCGCATTCCCGCTATACACACAACCTTCGGATAAATAGCATTTGTAAAATTCATTTATTATCACGACGGAGCTTAAATCGTCGATAGGCTTTATTGGCGCTATTATTGTATTTACACCGGACAGTAATGAGCCTTTAATAAATCCACTTAGGTTATCTTGTAATGCTACAGTTTGCTCCGCTCCATAACAAATGGCAAAGACGGCAAGGGATGTATTCGTAAAATTCTTGTTGCTGATATCTGAATCCAAAACTAAGCTACTGTTTGGTGATGCGTTTGCGCCGGCGGCTATGATTGCCATGCCCTCGTCTACAGCTACGCCATGAGAAGAAATATGCAACACATCATACCCTGTGTCAAGGTTACTTAAAAGATTTTGTTTGTCCGCCGTTGCCCCACTTAAATGCGTTACCGAAATATTGGGCGTATTTACTAATTCATCTTTTACAACTTTGCCCTCTAGCTCACTCCATTTAAGATAAGCCCAACGACCGTCGCTTCCATACGCCGGGTTTGTAAATAGAAGAGCCGATTTTATAGGTTTCTTTTTGTTTGGGTATACAATGTCCATAACAGACCCAATATTTCTAACGGCGAAATAGTTCGTGACATACCCATCTTCGTATGGCAATGCCGCTATACTTAACTGGTTTATATCACCATCGGCACAAACCAGCAGGGTTTCAGCGCCGGTTATCGGTAAAAGGATATGCTCTGCGATACTTTTAAAATACATTGTCGAATTTTCATAGTCCTTGATGTGTTCTGACAACCGCGCTCCCACATCAACCCCTTTTACATCTACTTCACCAATTGCACTAACGATAAACGCAAGACAGGTGAAATTAGAAATATCCAAACCTCTATCGCCCACATCTGACCTTACATAAACGAAGTCAACCAGTGTCCTGCCATTTCCAATGGATGACTGAAGCTCCTCAAGTGTAAAATCCCTTTCAATTAATTTCTTTATTTCAATAACATTTACGCCTTGACGTTGCCACATTTCGGCAAGATATAACAAATTTTTACGCTTTGCTATTTCAAGATACAATACGCTGGGGGAAAGTTCATAATCAAAAACAATTTGCAACGCCTTTGCTGCAACGCTGTGAATTTCAGCATATCCCGACTTAACCACTTCTACAAGATTGTCTAATCCATTTTCGAAACACACCCTTTTAAGATGTAGATTCCCGAGTTCCAAAAATTTAACATATGCTTCGTACTGTGAAATATCGTCCCTTGTGAGTTCATATACTTCCCCTAGTATCTGTGCAGCAGTTTGCATGGAGTATAGCGTATTTGCATAAGTAAAATTATTTACTTTGTAATTCATAAAACTTTTTGCGTATGGGCGTATATTATTTATGGTGTAATCAAGGTCAACGAAGCGGCACATCGCATAACACATAATAATATGATAGGTTCTCACAATTTCAACATCATCAAATTTTAAATCAGCGTTCATATAATAGATAAGTAACTTGTCAAATCTTACTTTTAGATTAGACGAAAAAAAGGCATCTTTGTCATTAATCGTACGCAATTCTCTTCTCAATGATTCCTGTGCCTTCATCATCTCAATGTATTCATTTTGCCAATCCCTATTAGCCTCCACTTCGTAAGGGTTGTCTGTTTTAAGTACGGGGTAATTTTGAGGGAACAATCTTTCCATATATAATTTGATGGTGCGAAGTTGTTCATCAATGTCAGATGAATCTATTCCTTTGATGTCGTTTAAGCCATCCCACTGGCTCATTAGTCGCTCAAATCCATTTTTAATATATGGCAGGAAGCAAGCAATCACATATATCCTTGCTTCGCTATGAGATTTATAATGTGGCACTAACTTTTCAATAACCGACATGGCAAATGAGTGTTCCCTAATCGCCAGCCCCGGGAAACACAGCATGGTTGAACAAATCATCACCATGATTTTTTCTTCCGGCACCGCATCATCTATGCGTTCCAATAAGTTTATTACAGCAAACATTCCCTCTTTCATAATCACTTGAAAGATAGTGTTCGCAAAAGCATCATCGAATTTTGCTATAAAATGGTAGCTTATCTCTATAATCTTTTCAGGATAATCATTTTGTTTATACAGGTCAATAAGAATGGTCGCATATTCAATAGCCCTGTCCCTATCATTTTCTTGGCAGAATAATAATAAGATTCCAATTAAATCACCAGGGTTAGCTTCTTGAGTCAACGCATCAGAAAAATCGTCCACTGCAGCGAAGTTATCCAATGCCAAGGCCATTGCTTTATAATATTTTTTTTCATTGTAATATCCCGCGAATGTGTTTAACAAAGATTCTTTGTTTTGACTTGCATTATCCATGCAACGCTCAACCCCCACACCGCAATATTCAAGGTGTTGGGTTATTATATAAGAAATGTCGGAGATTGAAAATGATTAGGGGAATTTATACTGTAAAGGGGATATGTCCAATATCCTACTAAAACACAGCGACAGTCGCATTATCCGTAGCAAGATTAAAGCGAAGCAGTCCAATGAAGGGAGGTTGCCCAAGAGATATTCACCGATATGTGCGTGGGCATCACCCGCCCATGTACATATCGAAAATCGGCAGGGCGTACAAGCCTTGTTTCATTATAGCAAATCAACGCATCGCACGAAAGGAGGATTTTATGAGCCGTGAGTATATTCCAGTAGCAACGGCAAGCACCGTTTATTACAAACCCCAAACGGAACAAGAAATGGAGCAAATGACCACCATTATGAAAGTGGGCGATATGCTTTTTAGCAAGTGGGTATTCCAAGCCAGCGGCGGTATGTGGTACACAATGGGGTTGAATGACGAAACCGACCCCGCAACCATGTGCCTGTTCCCCAACATTATATTGAGCGAAGAACCGTTGCCGCCCCTCACTCGTTGGGGCATGGCTCGGATGACCTATCTCAAAGAGCATAAAAAATTCGTGGCGGCACAGTTTGGCGTAATCGGACTTCACAAGCATTGTCTTGAAATCGAAGAACAGGCAGAAGAACGCAAGCAAAATATGATGGCTGCTATTCGCAAAGACCCAAAAAACAGGGTTATGGAGAGCGACAAAGCCGCAGACCCTATGGCATGGGTAGGCAGAATGAATAACTTTCAATCTGCCGTACATGAAACAATTTATGCCGACCTCATTTACGCATAAATCACCCAAACGCCCAAGGATAGGCTATCCGTCCATCAGCTTATCTGCTAAATTTTGTTGCTCCACAAGCCAAGCCGAAAAATCAGCTTGCGAAAGTTTCCGATTTTTGACCGCCGCTTTCCGCTTCACCGCTTCTTTACGAAACGCATCAAATTCAACCTTGAACGCCGCCGCTTTTTCCGCATTGGCGGCTTTTCCTTTGCGAAGTTTCCGCAGACGGTTATACCAATAATAATAGGCGGCTTCGTCAAGCTGTTCCACCCTATCACCTTTGGCACGTTCGTCAAATTCTTTCTTTGTTGTGGTGGCTTTCTTTTTGCGGCACTCGTCCAAGCATAATTCGTAATGGCGGCTACGAGCAAGAAAATGTGCATCACAAATTTTGCATTGCCCGAACACATAGCCCCATTCTTTGATTTTATGCGTGTAGTAAAAAATCAACGGCAGAAATGAAGCAGATGTTACCACCGTTTCAAATGGTCGCTTGGCAACAGGATACCATAACTCAACAGTCGATTCGCCACTTTGCAATGCAACGGAAAGTGCGACTGTTGCTTCATCACGCCACGGCTTATGCTTGGCGTAAACCCGAAACGGTTTATAAAGGGTGAACAAACTGTCATTGAGCAAATCCGCACCGTGATTTTGATTGAAGAAACGCAGATATTCTTCCCATGACAAAATAGCGGCGTACATGGCAGACGGTTCCCCGCCATTGTATTTTTCCGCAAAAAACCTTTGCACAGGCGCAACCATTTTCCACCGTGCATTTCCGATGGGCGAAATTTTCTTGTAGCTTTCACGCAAGGTCAAAATATTTTTGTTCCAATCGCCGTCCATGTCGCTCTCAAAAGTCAAAAGCATACTACCCAACGGACGGACTTCATCATAATAAACTTCGCCGTCACCGCCGTTTAATATTCGCCGTACATCGTCAACCTTGCCAATAATTATTCTTTCAGCCAGTTTCTTTTTATTGAGGGTTAAGGCGAAAACAACACGCCCGAAATCTCGCTCTCTGCTTGTGAAGTCGTAAATTTTCAATAGGTTCACCTCTGCATGACCGCCATTTTGTTGGCGGTTTTTGTTTTTACAGGGCGTAGCCCGCTATGTTTTCACAGGTGCGAAGCACCGCTCATGCACCGCCGAAGGCGGGGCATGCCCCGCAGGGCGCACGGCAGTTACCCGCAAGGGTAACTGCCGTGCGCTCGCCCTAAATCGGGCGAGGAGTGGGCTTCGCCCACACCGACTCTACTGTTTTCCGAGTAGCCGTACACATGAACCCCAATGCAAAGGAAACCGCCGAAACAAAAATCGCAAGGCTCGTTCGCATGGAAGCCGATGCGGGAAAGGCGGGTGCGATGTGAAGAAAATTGTAAACAGGGTAAATTTCTGCAATCGAAAAAATGTTTGTATTTTTGCAAAAAGGGCGTTGAAAAAAACGCCCTTTTATGGTACAATTAACTTGCTACGGATGATGTGGCTGTCTGGGAGGTATTCATTATGAACCCTTTACACAGGCAGTCCGAAGAAACCAAAATCACCGCCCTGTATTCTCGTCTCTCTATGGAAGATGATTTGAGCGGCGATTCCATGAGCATACAAACCCAAAAGGCAATACTGGCTGAGTATGCAAACAAGCAAGGCTTTACCAATGTTCGCCATTTTATTGACGATGGCAAGACAGGCGTAAATTTTGACCGTGATGGTTGGAAACAGCTTATTAAGGAAGTGGAAGCGGGTAACGTGGCGGTCTGCATTATTAAGGACATGACACGCTTTGGTCGTGACCATATCCAAGTCGGAAT
>WQRX01000003.1 GCA_009786535.1 Defluviitaleaceae bacterium
CTTGGTTGGTTCTTGGTTGGTTGCGTGTGCTGCCATTGGCGCTACACATTATATATACAAAAAATCACGAAAAAACGCAGACGATTTAGAAAGTACTGCGTTTATTTTCGATTCCGTACCCATGGTGCTGACGCTGTGGGACGCAAACCGTAATGTTATTGACTGCAACCAAGAAGCCGTGCGCCGCTACGGCTTACAAGATAAGGAACAATACCGCACCCGCCTTCACGATATTATGCCCGACACCCAGCCCGCAGGCTATATGGCCATGACGAGGTGCTTTAAAATGCTTTCCAACGCCCACGACGGCGAACAATTAATTTTAAATGTTATGCATTACAACACGCAGGGCGAAGAAATTCCTATGGAGGTTTCCTTTTTTAACACGACCTATCGCGGCAAGCCCGCCGTGCTTACCTGTGCAACCGATATTGGCGGAATGTACGAGTCCATGGCTGTACTCACCAAGGAGCGCGAGCGCAATTTAGCTGTCGAGGCCAATTCCCAAGCCAAGAGCCGCTTCCTTGCCCGCATGAGCCACGAGATACGCACTCCAATTACCGCCGTATTAGGCATTGCCGAAATTATTTTGCAGCGCCAAAATTTAAACGCGGAATTGGAAGAAGCGATAACCAAAATTTATAATTCGTCGTACTCGCTTATAGGCATTATCAACGACATACTTGACCTTTCCAAAATAGAAGCAGGTAAAATGAATTTGCTGGACGAAAAATACGAAACCACCGGCCTAATCAGCGACGTGGTGCAAATGTGCTTGGTGCTTCTCGGCAGTAAGCAGTGTAACTTTGTGGTAAGGGTAGACGAGGCGTTGCCCGCTTATTTACAGGGCGATGAGCTTCGGGTAAAGCAAGTGCTGGTGAATGTGCTTTCCAACGCAATTAAATATACCGAAACAGGCGAGGTCAAATTTAACGTAGAATGCCGACCCGACCTTTCTTCCGGCGACTATGTAAACATC
Source organism: Defluviitaleaceae bacterium (assembly GCA_009786535.1). Taxonomy (GTDB): domain Bacteria; phylum Bacillota; class Clostridia; order Lachnospirales; family WQUN01; genus WQRX01. The sequence goes on from WQRX01000003.1 coordinate 980, forward strand.
GTCATTACCGTAACCGATACAGGGCGAGGCATGACCCCCGAGCAACTGAACGCCTTGTTTAAAGAATATTCACGCTTCCATGAGGTAGAAGACCGCTTCACCGAGGGTACGGGCTTGGGTATGCCTATTGTGTTTAGCTTGCTTCAGCTCATGTCCGCGACCATAGATGTAAAGAGCAATGTCGGCGAAGGTACGCGCGTGGTATTAACTATCCCCCAGCGTATTACCGAGCGGGGGACAATCGGCGCGCAAACCGCCAAGCGGTTAGAGCAATTTGAAGCGCAGAGCAGCGCCCGCAGTTAAGCCCGAGGTGCGCGAAATAATACCGCAGACACAGAAAAAATGCGCGCCTTTGAAAAAGAAATGACGCGCGTACTCACCGAAATTAAACAGTTTATGCTCTAAACTTTACGCGTGGTAAAAGACTTGCTCCAGCGTTTTTGGGCGGCCCTGCTCGTCCGTTTCCATTTCCATTAAGTCCTTCATATGCACTTTCCATTTTGCAACCACTTCGCTCGCTGCTTGCGTATCCGCCGCAAACTGCCGTCCTTTTTCCGCTTCGTAGTAACCAAACAATTCATCGCCGACGCACCAAATCGTATAGTTATGCACGCCCGCTTCGTTTAAGGCTTCTGTCATTTCCGGCCAAATCTCGTCATGCCGTTTAATGTATTCGGCTTTTTGGTTGGGTTTAATGCGCGCTTTCCATGTCACTCGTTCCATTGTAACGCCTCCTTTTGGTCTTTTAAATCTACAAAAAAAATCTCCCTATTGCAAATAATGTAACATAGATGTAATATAAGCAAAATTTGGGAACGACCAAAAAAAAGGAGGAAACATCTCAATGAAAAAGCTGATTTTTGCCGTATTGGCACTGGCAGCGGCAATGTTCGTACTTACCGCATGTGGCGGTAGCGACGCGCCCGCAACCCCGCCCGCGCCTACGCCACCCCCCATTGCAACGCCCGCGCCTGTAGCGCCCGGGCAGCCCCCCGCGCCCGTAGAACCGGCGGAAGTGATTGACTACACGATTCGCATTCTTACGGTTTCTCACTCGGGCGAGCTTATCGCCACCGACCACCCCGCCATTCGCCAGTTGGAGGCGTTGACGGGCTACAGCATCGAACTGGAAATGATTCTTAACGCCAATTTCGAAGAACAAATGAACCTGCGCTTAGCGGCACAGGATTTACCCGGTATCGTAGTTATTACAGGCAACACCTTGCCCATCGTGCAAGCCGCACAGGGCGGCGCTTTCTGGGATTTGACCGACCATATCCCCCAATGGCCCTACCTTGCGCAAGCCAACCCCGCCGTATTAAATAATATTTCCATCGGCGGCCGNATCTTCGGCGTATACCGCCAGCGTCCCGTTGGGCGTCCCGGTATGGTATACCGCTCCGACTGGTTGGAGTACTTGAACCTTCCCGTGCCCGGCACCCTTGCCGAGTTGGAAAGCACGTTAATCGCATTCACCACAGGCAACCCCCAACCCAACGGCGGCAACACCTATGGTATGGCTTGGACGGGGGGTCACATGGGGCCCTTCCACGACCTTGCGGTAATGCACGGCGCACCCAACCGCTGGGAAGTAGTAAACGGCAATTTTGTACCTTGGTTTGAACACGGCGGTTTTATCGAAGCCATGGAATTTGGCAAACGTTTATTTGACGCAGGCGCAATTAACCCCGACTTTGCCGCACTTCCCACAGGTGAATGGGCGTTGCAATTCGGCGCGGGCTTAACGGGCTGGCATATGGACGTTTCCGACGAAGCGCGCCGCAGCGCCAACCGCTTGCGTGACAACGGCTTCATGACCCAAGAAGAGCTTGACGCAGGCGAAATGGTATGGGTAATGGGTACCGTAGCCAACGCCGCAGGGCAACAACGCATTCGCGCACACGCTGGCCATGCGGGTTATGTAGCCATCAGCACCATGGGCGCACCCAACGAAACCTCCCTTGCGCATCACCTCAATTTCCTAAACGCGCTTAACTCTCCCATGGGGCAAATTATTGTAAGCCATGGCGCAGAAGGTTATAACTGGGAATGGGTTGGCGACCGTATTCGCTTATTTACAGGCGATGAAATTGCCGACGGCAATCAAGTAGTAGAAGGCTTAAACCAATTTATGATGCGTAACGCAAATGTACCCCCGCTGTACGGTGTAAACTCCCGCGAAGATGCGATTACAGCAGTACAAATCGCTAACATTCCGCTGGGTGTACACGACCCCACCATGCCGCTGGTAACTGCCGCGCCTACGTGGGTTGCGCAGTCCGCCTCCTTAAACCGCCTTATTGACGACGCTGTAATCAACTATATCATGGGCAATATTGACCGCGCGGGCTTTAATGTAGAGGTTGCACGCTGGTATGCCGAGGGCGGGCAAGACGCGATTAACGAATTTAATGCGGCGTATGCGGCTGCACGGTAAAGAGTAAGTGCAAGACCGTGGGGCGTTGCCCCACACCCCACTCGCTTTTTTGAAAAAAAGCGAGACAAAAAACTAACGTTAGACGTAACACTATTGCAAGTCTTAATTTTGGAAGCCCGCCTGCGCGGGCTTCCTTATAAAGTTTTGGTCGAGCTTTTTCAAAAGCTCGCAGGTGTGGACGGAGTCCACGGTTTTAATCCCTTGACCTTTTCTCTAAAAAGGAATGATGTAAATGTCAAAAACACAACCACTCTCTGCGCGTTTTGCGCGTGCGATACGAAGGTACTGGGTACTGTACCTCCTTTGCGTACCGGGGGCGCTTTTTTTTATCTTATTTCGGTACGGTCCTATGTGGGGGATTTTGGTAGCGTTTCAGGACTATAATATTTGGCGCGGTTTTTGGGACAGCGACTGGGTGGGATTTGCGCACTTTACGCGGTTTTTTAACGGACCAAACTTCCGTGTACTTATGACGAATACCTTGATGTTATCGTTGTTAAATATTGTTTTTGCGTTTCCCGCGCCCATTATTTTGGCATTGTTTTTGAATGAATTAAGGCTTGCGTGGTTTAAACGGACGATTCAAACGCTGATTTATGTACCGCACTTTATCTCGTGGGTAATTATCGGCTCTATGACGTTTATGTTACTTAGCCACGGCGGACCAATTAACGCTTTTCTTGGGAATTTTGGCGTTGGACCCTTCCCGTTTTTAACCAGCGTTGGCGCGTTTAGGCCCATTATGGTGGTACAGGGAATATGGCGGGGCGCAGGCTTCGGAACGATTATTTTCCTCGCCGCCCTTTCCAGCGTGGATATGGAGCAATACGAAGCGGCGATTGTGGATGGCGCTTCCCGCTGGCGGCAGTGCTGGCATATTACGTTGCCCGCCCTGCGCAGTGTGGTGGTGCTGCTGCTTATTCTGCAAATGGGCAGCGTGCTGGATACGAATTTTGACCAAGTGGTATTGCTTAGCAACGCGGGCAACCGCTCCGTGTCCGACGTTATTGAAACCTTCGTTTTCCGCGAAGGGATTATCGGCGGCAACTTTAGCTTTACTACGGCGATTGGCGTGTTCCAGTCGATTATTGGGCTTATTCTTGTGGTGGCAGCCGACCGTACCGCAAAAGCCGTTGGCCAGTCGGGCTTATTCTAGGGGGGAGGGGTTACTATGAAACGAAATGACACGATTTATTCACGGATATTTGACGTTTTTAATGTGCTTTTTCTCATCTTTTTTGCCGCGGTTACAACCCTGCCTTTCATTTATATTATTGCAGGGTCCTTTGCTTCCCAGGCGGAAATTACGGCCCGTGGGTTCTTCCTTATTCCCCGCGAGCCGCGCACCGAGGCGTACCTTTACATCTTAGAATCGCGCCTTTTACCCCGCGCTATGTGGATATCCATTTTAATGACGGGGGTGGGCACAGCGGTTTCCATGTTCCTTACCGTTACCTTTGCCTATCCCCTTTCCAAGAAATACCTGCCCGGGCGCAATGTAATGCTGGCGCTGGTGGTGTTTACCATGCTGTTTAGCGGCGGCATGATACCCACCTTCCTTACGGTGCGGGCGCTGGGCTTGCTTAACAGTTTTTGGGCGCTGATTATCCCCCAAGCCATTAGCGTGTGGAACCTTATCGTGCTTATGAAATTCTTCCAAAGCATCCCCGAAGAGCTGGAGGAATCCGCCCGAATAGACGGCGCAACGGATTGGCGCGTATTCCTACAAATTATCTTGCCCCTTTCTACGGCGGGCATCGCTACATTTTCGCTCTTCTACGCCGTGGGGTATTGGAATTCCTTCCGTCCCGCGCTCCTGTACCTTGGCGGCGCACCCGACCTGTGGCCGCTTCAATTGGTGCTTCGAAACATCGTACTGATGGCGGGCGGCGTTATCCAAGACGTAGTGTGGGACCCGGACGCCCTACAGCCACCCCCCGACAGCATACGCAACGCGGTTATCGTGTTTGCTACTGTGCCTATTTTGTTGGTATATCCGTTTATTCAGAAGCATTTTACGAAGGGTGTAATGATTGGGGCGATAAAAGGGTAAAATGTAATCTGTGAAGGGTGTAAATAAAGCATAGGCGCACGTACCACCGAGAATGTGGTACGTGCGTAAATTTTATTTTTTGAAATAAACTCATCGTGAATTGGGAGATTTGAAAAATGGTTGTATACTGGATTATTGTTGCAATATTTATTGTGTTTTCAGTGCAAAGATGGATGAATCTAAACACCCCTATCACTAGCTCAATAGGGGCAAAGCCACCTCAATATGCAAAAATCTTCTTTTTTGTTGCACCCATATGTGCCGTAATTGTATTTGCAGTTTTATTCTCAGCCGTACTTACAGAGCGTTTAAGCGAAAGAAGTTCACACGCATTAATTGTCCTTATGTTATGGCTATATTCAGCTTCATTTTATGCTGATGCTGTCTTTTTCGGAGAGAAGAAATTCTATAGGCTATGTTGTATCTTTTTTGTAATTATAACAGCAGGAATGGCAATTCTGTTGTCACCATTAGACCATTATGTGACATTGCTTGATGGCTTCGTTCCAATTGGCGTATATGGTATAGGTATATGCATGTTGCTGGTATATTATATTAGCTTACTTTTATCCTACCGTCGAAAATAAACATTGACAGCGTTATTTACGCCCTTCACAGATTACGCTTTAAGGGGAAGTGGTATGAATGATAAGAAAATTCGTTGAAATTACAGGTGGTGCGAGAAAATTGCAAGAATCAATAGCGTATGAATAAGTGCATATTGACAACTTTTTATATAGACAGGGAGACAAAGTTATGAAAAACCACTTCACCGCAACGGGCATTGTATTTAACCCCGCAGGGCGCGTATTGATGATTAAACACAAAAAGCTAAAGGTATGGCTGCCCCCCGGCGGGCATATTGATGAAAACGAACTACCCAACCACGCCGTAGCCCGCGAGATATTGGAAGAAACGGGCGTACGCGTACAGGTAATTTCTGCGGCGAATCCCGCGTTGCCCGTGACGGAAATAGAGTTGCCCCTGCCCATGGAAATTCTGCTGGAGGATATTGAAGGCGACGGCTCCCACAACCACATCGACATGATTTATTTGTGCAAAACGGAAGAATCGGCAGTCGATATGCAACGGGCAGAAGTGGATGATTGTAGCTGGTTTACCCCCGAGGAGATAGAAAGGTTGGATACCTTTGAGAATGTGAAAAATTCTGTGCGCAAGGCAGCGATGATTATTACGTGATATGCAATAAACTACGACTTTTGCAAGGATTTTTAACTTCATTCCTGCAATAAAGCCCGTAAATACAGGATTTATTTTATGCTCGTACAAAACCAATCGATTACAGATTGTAATCAGTTGGTTGAGGGCGAAAATTAATTTCCGTAGGAAAAAGTTGATGGCTTATATTTATTCCGAAATTCCTCTTTCGCGGCTTTTGTATGGTTTAAGATAAATTCCGACTTAGCCGCTGTGTAGGCATCCCTGTCGTGTTCGTATTTTTTGAGCAGTTGTAATTTTAATTTTCCGTATTCATCTGCGATAAGGGGATGTGCTATGAGATAATCTCTGAAATACAACTCGTCCCAATCGCCTGTATATCGGACGTGGAGATGATAGACCTTTGGCGCAAAACCATCGGGGGTGTAGCCCTTGTTAAAGGTTAGCTTTGGGGGGTCGTCTTCGCGGCGCATAAGCCCCCAGCCAAGGGTGTTTAAATGGTCGATTAGTTGGGTTATGCTACAGTTGCCGTCTATTTCCAATAAAATATCTATGGTGGGCTTGGATAGTAGACCTGCTACGGCACTGCTTCCTATGTGGTTAATGCGAGTTATGTCTGCGGGGTTGATGTGGTTTAAAATACTTTTTTCTTCAATTACATACCAATCTTTGTAATTTGTGTTATGCTCTTTTAAAATGATGGGAAAAAGTTCCCACAGTTCTTCTAACGTCATTTCGGACAATTGCTTTTTCATAAAACCACTCCTTATCTTATCAGGAGCATACCATAAATTTGGGGGCGTGTATGTTTAAAACGGTGTATATCGGTGAAGTGAAAAGTATTTCAAACCTAGGCTTACCTGCAACGGTAGACGGCAACGCGGTAACATGGCAGGTAACGGAAGTTCCGTGGACAAAAAAAGACGCGCCTGTGGAAATGATTTACGACCCCAGTAAACAAGGGGTATATACATTTACAAGCTCGGCGGGAACGCAAATTTTTGTGGAAAACCGCCACAAGAACGCCGCCGCGTACCGCCCCCGTTCGGCGGAGTGGCTGGACAGGGGTGTGGTTGCCCTTCCCGTACATGAGAAGCGCGGTACGGGGATGCTGGTGAAGTGGCGGTTGTTGGGCACGGAATACGGACAGGGCTTGACCTTCGATGTATACCGTAATGGAGAAAAAATTACCAACGCTTCAATATCGGGGTTAAATTTTATTGATGAAAAGGGCAAAGCAGGGGACGAATATGTGGTGGAAGTAGCGCAAACGGGGGAAAAATCCCGCCCTGTAACGGCGTGGGCGCGGAATTTCATGGACATTCCCCTGCAACGCCCCGCCGACCGCGAAAACCCCGCCGTAAAGTACGGCGCGGAGTACGGCGATGCCTTCCCCATCACCTATACGGCGAATGACTTGGCGGTTGCGGACATAGACGGCGATGGGCGGTATGAGATTTTAGTGAAGTGGTATCCTTCCCAAGCCCAAGACCCGGGGCTAACCCCCAAACACACGGGGGAAACGATTTTTGATGCGTATACCCAAGAAGGGAAATTGCTTTGGCGCATTAATTTGGGGATAAATATTGTTTCCAGCGCCCATCATTCGATATTTAATTTTTTTGATTTGAATGAGGACGGACATGCGGAGCTGGCGCTCAAAACCGCCGACAATACGCGGGTATACCACCCCAAGGCAGACGGTACGATTTGTGACCTTACGGACACCCCCGTGCATGTTATTGGCGACCCGAATGCGGTGTGGATTGGCGGGTTGCCCAACCCTTCCAAAGGGGGGGCGGTAAACCAAACCATGCTGGCGCGGGTGGCAAGCGGGCCGGAATATTTTACGATTTTTGACGGGCGCACGGGTATTCCCATTGATACGGTGGATTATTTTGCGCCCTATGGCATTAACGCGGGGAAATGGGGGGACGCAAGCAATAATAGAAGCGACCGCTTTAACGGCTGTGTTGCGTACCTTCCCAAGTTTGGCGAGCCCGAGAAGCCCTACCCCAGCGTAATAGAGGTGCGGGGGCATTACGGGCCCCATTTTGTGGCGGCGTACCAGCTTATTAAAGGGAAAATTATTAAGGTGTGGGAATACATTCACAGCGAATGGGACGCGGGGCGTTACCAAGGCAACCACCAGCTTGCGGTGGCGGACGTGGATTGTGACGGCTTCGATGAAATTATTTTCGGCGGCATTGTGCTGGACCAGGATGGCACGATTGTATGGTCCTCCAACGGCACGCGGGGCACGATAACGGCGGGGCATGGCGATGCAATGCACCTAAGTGTGATGCGCCCCGATTCCGAGGATTTTTACCTATTTAGCCCGCGGGAATGCCGCCCTCCCAATAATGTGACGCTCTTTAAGGCCGCTACGGGCGAGCCGATTTGGACCTTCGATGCCGACAGCAAGGACGTTGGGCGCGGTATGGCGGCGAACGTTACGCCTATGGCGGGCTTCGAGGTATGGGCTTCGGCAAAGACGCCTATGTACAATATTTGCGCCCAAAAAGTTATCGCCACGGGCTGTGGGGAGATTGGTTTTGCGGGCATTGCCCCCGTCAATTTCCGCCTATATTGGGACGGCGACCTGCTCTCGGAAATGCTGGACGGCGCAGACGGCGGCGCCTTGTTTATTTCAAAATTCCATTACAACGCCGCAGACGGCGACAAAAGCACGCTGGAAACCTTGCTAACCCTGGAGGGCACCATTTCCAACAACGGCACAAAAGCCAATGCGGGCTTGGTTGCAGATATTTTCGGCGACTGGCGGGAGGAAGTGCTGGTGCGCACCGCGGATAATAATGCCCTGCGCATTTACACCACAGACATTCCCTCGGAATACACATTGTACACTCTCATGCACGACCCCGTGTATCGGCTGGCAATAAATTGGCAGAATGCCGTGTACAACCAACCCCCGCATCTTGGGTTTTATTTAGGCGAGGATATTCGGGAAAAGGTAAAGGAAGGGGGGCTACCCGTGCCGAGGATATTTTACGTGGGGAAATAAATTAACAACCAAACCACCTCTGCTAAAACACAGGAAAAACACCTTTGAGGAAGTAAAAGAATTTTGTCATATTTTGTATTGCAATTTATAAGAGTAGATGATATCTTGATTTGGGGAGCAGGAAAAATAAATGTCTAAAAAGCGCTACCATTTTAGACAGCTCAAATACTTCCAAAAACAGGGGGACAAACGTAATGTTTGCGTTTTTTATTGGTATTGTCGTAGGTGTTGCTGCTATGACAGCTTTGTATATCATGGTGCTTAAAAAAAGACCGCAGTATGAATCGGATGCGACGAACCGCAATACGAAAAATGACGATATGGACGCTTTAGTTGATGAAATAAACCGTGTAAGCAAAGCAATTCAATCCGATAATTGGTATGCTCGTTGTGATGCAAAAGCACTTACAGGAAAAAGCAAGGAAGTTGCCGCTGAAGTTAATCGTATCACCGATACCATATTCGGATATATAGATGATATTCCTGCGGTGGTTGCTGCTTTTAATAAACAGGCACATTTTATGTATTTGAACAAACACGGTTTAGCACAAGGGTTTGAAATTTGCGATAAAACTGTTTATGAATTTGCGCCATCTGATGAAACCAAGATTGTGCTTAAAAATACACAGCACACATTAAGGACAGGTGAAAAAACACAGTTTCAAGTTACGATTCAATCACCCACAGGCGACCTTACGGAAGAATATATTTTTGACCCCATCAAAAACAGTAACGGTGAAATATTCGGTGCAATGCTTGTAAATTTTGATATGTCTGAGGTGCTTGCAAAGGGTAAAAAAGTTAATGCGTATCAAGAGTTTGAAGCAAAAGACATACAACAAAAACTAAATGATGGATTGGCAAAGGGAATATTGCAGTTTGAGTATGCTCCCGAGTTTCACGACGACGATACAGCCCATGTTGCTGGTAATTATAGACAAATCGGTGAAACCCTGCAGGCTTCTGTTAAAGTGATAAAAGATTATATGGACGAAATAAAAAGGCTTTTATTTTCTATTGCCAATGGCGATTTAACCGTGTCAATAAATCGTGAGTACAATGGCGACTTTGCATCTGTTAAAGAATCTATTAATAATATCAGTAGCAGTCTAAACAAAACCATGTCGGAAATAAATTCTGCTTCCGGGCAAGTGCTTTCCGGGGCAAAGCAAATTTCTACAAGTTCGACAGACTTGGCAACCGGAGCGCAACAGCAAGCCGGTTCTATAGAGGAATTAAACTCCACTATAGACGTTATCAATCAACAAACGCAGAAAAACTCTGATAACGCAATGGTCGCAAGCGACCTTTCTAACAGGTCTACGACAAATGCTAAAGAGGGCAACGATGCAATGGTTAAAATGCTTGATGCGATGGTTCAAATTAAAGAATCAAGTACAGGCATTTCACGCATTAACAGAGTTATACAAGATATTGCGTTTCAAACAAATTTGTTGGCACTTAACGCTGCCGTTGAAGCGGCTCGTGCAGGTGAACAGGGCAGAGGCTTTGCCGTTGTAGCGGAAGAAGTGCGCAGCCTTGCCGCTCGCAGCCAAGAAGCCGCACAGGAAACCACAGGTATGATAGAAGCTTCAATCCAACGTGTAGATACGGGAAGCGGTATCGCAGAAACAACCGCAGAAGCCTTGAACGTAATTGTAAAAAACGCCGATGAAGTGTTGCAAATCATAAACGAAATTTCCGCTTCGTCACAGGAGCAAGCCGATGCCGTAAACCAAGTAAGCACAGGTATTAACCAAATCTCTGCCGTAGTACAAAGCAACTCTGCCGTATCGCAAGAAACTGCGGCAGCCGCCGAGGAGTTGAACTCCCAAGCCGAAATATTGCAACAGCTTGTATCTTATTTTAAATTATAAGGACGGAAAGGTCATGCAATCACACAACCCCGCTATTGAAATTCGTGTAGCCAAAGAAAGTGATATTGAAATTCTCGCAGAGGTTATGGCTACCAGCTTTTGTTACGACCCGGCCTTTACATGGATGACCGACAATCACACCGAGCGATTTGACGCTTTGGTTGGATTTTTTCGGGTGATGGTAAAGCACGGAATGAACATCGGCATTGTACATGCTGCAGAAATGAACAAAATCGAATTAGTGGGGGTAAGTATTTGGCTTCCGCATGATTCATCCGACGAAAAAGTAGATGCAGAGATTGAAAAGGCAGTCGGCAATTTGACCGTGCAATTTGAACTGTTTGCCGACTTGCTGTCATCGTGTTATCCGCCCGCAACGCCGTATTTTCAGTTGATGGCGGTGGGGATTCACCCAAAAGTACACGGTATTGGCATTGGCAGCCAGTTGTTATGTGAACAATTAAAAGAATTTGATAAGATGGGTATGCCTACTTACTTAGAAGCAAGCACTCGGCGCTCCTCCACCGGTATATACGAGCGCCTCAATTATCAGCCTGTGGGTGAAATTATACATTTCCCCAATGATGCCGAGATATTTCCTATGTGGCGTATCGCGCAAGATACCGACACAGCCTTGCTTATTGATGATTCTAATGATGACAAAGAATATCCCACCATAGACAGCATTATCCAATTTGGGAAGTACGATTGGCGAGTGTTGGACGTACAGCAGAATATGACGTTGTTATTATGCGATAAAGTGATTGAATCTCGAAAATATAATGAGCGATTTGAACCTGTATCGTGGGAAACTGCATCCCTTCGTAAATACTTAAACAACGAATTCTACCACACTTTCACCGATGAAGAAAAAGCACGAATTATGAATGTCAAAATTACAACATACAGCAATCCTTGGTTTGGGACAAACGAAGTAACGGAAACAATGGATAATGTGTTCCTGTTAGGAATTGATGGTGTAGTAAAATATTTTGGTGACAGCAAGCAATTACGAAGCAGAAATGCTAATACAAAATATACAATTAGCGATCATTTTAATTGGGCAAGGAAGGCAGTAAATATGCAAGGAGAAGCAACAAATTGGTTATTGCGTTCACCGGGGAACAATCCTTGTTTTGTTATTAATGTTTCCAGTGATGGCAGAATTTCCGTAAGCGGTGATTTTGTGAACCGTGAAGGCTATCCGTATGGGGGGATTCGCCCTGCATTGTGGATAAAGGTATAGCCATGCCAACTCCATATTTAATCAACAAAATCTCCAAAGCCGTATGGCCGTACACCAACCGTATTTTGCTGGGCGATTTAAATAACGACGGCATACTGGAAATGGTACTGCTGCAAGCGGATAACGATATTGACGACCGCTTCATTCCGCATCAGTTAACGTGCATTATGGCAGTGGACGTACACGGGCGCGAGTTATGGCGCGTGGGCGAGCCTAAGCGGGAAATGGGGAAAACGGGTTCGGACTTCCCCGCGCAGATATATGACATTGACGGCGACGGCGAAAACGAAGTGCTGTGCGTAATGGGGAAGAAATTCCTTGTGCTGGAGGGCAAAAGCGGCCGCGTAAAAGCCGAATACCCCCTACCCAACGAATACGCCCACGACTGTATTATTCTCGCCAACTTGGAGGGCGCGGACAAGCCCAAAAACGTAATTCTCAAAAACCGCTATCATAAAATGTGGGCGATGAACCACGACTTTTCGGTAAAGTGGACCTTTGAAGGCAACCCGGGGCATTTTCCGTACCCCTACGATATTAATAACGACGGCTATGACGAAATTATGGCGGGCTACGACCTGCTCGACCGTAACGGAAACATCTTGTGGAGCGTTAATCAGGACGGACACGCGGATTGTATATTTGTGGCAGACTTATATGGCGACGGGCAACGCCAATTTGTGATTGGCGGAAGCACCACCGCTATCTACGATGCAAACGGCAAAGAATTAGCGCGGTATGACGATTCAGTAGAAACCCAGCACATTGCGGTGGGCAAATTCCTGCCCGATGAAAAGGGTACGCAAATTGCTTGCCTTGACAGAATTATCCGTGGCGACCAGGGGGCGATAAAGTCCGATGCACCCCAGCCAAAGGACGGTATTTTTCTGCTAAACAACCACGCGCAATTGCTTTGGAAAGAAGAACGCACCACCGCGGGTTGGCTTACTATTATCGAAACGCTAAGCAACTGGGACGATACAGGGCGCGACTATATCTTAGCGTATCGGCGGGGCGGCGGCATTAAACCTACGCTGTACAGCGGGGAAATAAAAAACGGCGCATTAACCGCCGTTGCTACCTTCCCCACGGAAGGTTATGTTGTACACGCGCCCTTATTTGGCGACGGGCGCGAAGATGTGGTAATTTTCGACAGCGAAAACATTTATATATATTCCTCGGTAGAACGGGACTTGCAAAGCCTTCCCAAGCACGCGCCAAAGCCCCAACCCAAGCGGCTTTATATGGCTACGCTGTATCCCGGGGATGAGCGGACGTAGTATGCTTGCCCCGCTCCATAAGCACCATCACACCCATGAGGACAAACAAGCCGATGCTCATCATAAAGGGCAGGCGGCGGCTGGTTTCCGACAATAGCCCCACCATATACCCAAAGGGGGTGGAAATACCCAGCATAATTACCGTTAAGAGTGCCATAATACGTGCGCGTTCCTGCGGGTCTACGTTAAGGATTACCAGCGAATCGCGCCGCGGAAGAAACAGCGCTGCGGCGCAGGCATCAATTGCCGTAAACAGGATTAACGGCAGTAACGCGCCAACGCCAAAGGTAAATGCTTCGTAGTATGTGCCGCCTAAATAGGAAATGGAAATAAGCAGAAAATGCCCGCTAATATATAACGTTAGCCCCGCAAGCATCACCCCATACAGCGGGAATTTGTTAAGCCTGTTCTGCAAGCCCAGAAAAAATACCAGCATTACCAACGCCCGCAATATAGGGAAAAGCCCTAAAAACTGCTCGGGCACGCCAAGGTCTTGCGTTACGTACAGCGCAAAAAAATTATTGCTGGCAATTTGCTGGATATTTAACAAGGTAATAAGAATCAGCACCCGCACCGTTGCGGGTGTTTTTATAATTTGCAAAAATACGGTTCTGCATTGCAATGCCAACTGCCAAAGCGACACGCCCCGTGTTTCCTGCACGCGGACTGCGCCCTGTGCCGTCTCTTCCCCAAATTTGTAAAGGATAATAAACTTCGCCGTCATAGATATGGTAGCAAACATAAAAAGCACACGCATTACAGGAACAAGGCTGAACGCGCCAATAAAATACATAGAAACAGGCGCGAAGAAAACCGCCGTCAACCCCGCGATATACACCCAGTTATACAGCTTAACAATTTTTTCCGCCTCTACGTCTTCTACCAGAAGGCACTGCCACGACGTTTCGCTTACACGCCAAACGGAATTAAATATCGCCGCAACCAGAAACCAGCGAAAATCCTGTGCAAACGCCCATATAGCAGTGGGGACGCTCCACGCAAGCAAATCGGCAATAACCGTGGTGCGCCGCCGCCCAAATTTGTCAGATAACACGCCCCCGAGAAAAGCCGTAATCATTTGCAAGAAAAAACCCACGGAAACAAGCAAACCTATGTCGGTATCGCTTAGTCCAAGGGCAGCCATAAACAACGTAAAAAACGGCGCATACAAATTAAAGGGAATACCCCACAGCGGCTCGGTAAGAATGCACCAGCGAGGGTTGGCTTTTAACGCCATAATCTCCTTGCGCAAGGTTACTCGTCCTCGGGGGGTAAGTCGTCTTCTACAATATTTTCATCGGGTTCAACGGGGTCGAGAATATCGGGGGGGTCATCGGGTTCAACGGGGTCGGGAATATCGGGGGGCAAGTCGGGGTCGGGTACGTAGATAGGGGGTTCGACCTCATCATTATTGCCGTTGGGGGCGGCGGGCTCGTGTATTTGTACTTCCAACGCAGGCGGGTTGCCTACCAAGCGAATACCCGCGGGTAAAATTACTTGTAACGGTACGCGGTGCGTACCAATGGGTAACCCACGCAAATTCATATGCACGGTAATATCGTTTGCGGTAAGCCCCGCAATAACAGACGCGGCACCGCTGGCGCGAATGGTAACATTGCTTGGGTCGTTTAGCACCGTATATTGTGCATAACCAAATACGCCGATATTCCCGCGCGAAATGGTAAACGTACCCTCGCGTATCGGCTCTACGGTAACGTGTAAATACGCGCCCAGCATTTCACCCTGTGCGAGGTGTATGCCTTCCGGTAAAAATTCCGCAATGGCGATTACACGTTCAAAATTTTCGTTTTCGCCTTCTAAGTTAAAGGCGGGGGCAATGTGCTCCACCTGAGCCAGTCGGTCTGCCGTGCCCACAATATACACCGCATCGGGAATGGTAAAAATATCGGCGACGGCAAAGCCCGACGCAAGGGTTCCCGTAATTTCGGGCATAATTAACGCGCGCTGTATGGGGAAAACTTCGATGCTTAACGTGGTTTCGGTAACGCTGAATTCCAGCCGGTCGTTCATCTCATTGCCTTCGATGTCGTATGCGATTAACCTTGCTATGCGGGTGGTGCTTTCCGTAAGACCGTGCAGCTCGGCAATGACCTGCACCCGCACTACTTGGTCAATTACCGAACGCGCCCCAATAAGGGTAACAAAATTATTTGCGGGCGTAATGCTTTGCAGCTCTACCCCTGCGCCCACCGCGCCAATGCCTGCAATTTCCACAGGGAAGGTCATGCGTACATGTGCGTCAAGCACCACGGTAACTTCTTGGGGTGTGATATGCAGTAAGTTAAAGCCGTAGGGCAAATTTACGCTTACGGGCAATAATAATTCAATCGGCTCGGTTGCGTTATGCACGTCGCGCCCCACCACGGCGCGGAAGTCGATGCTTGAGCGAATAAGCATTTCGTTTTGCAAATTATGATAACTCTCGGGCGCGCGCACGCCCACAATAACCTGCTTGGAGAAGATATCGTCGTTTAATACCACTACATTTTCGTTATACAAAATGGCGTAGTTGTCTAACGAAAGCTGGCTTTGGTAGCTGCGGTTTTGCTCGGGGTCAAGCACCGCCATGCTCACCAACCAAAGAATCACCGACAAGCCTACGGCAAGCAGCTTCCATTGTAAGTCGGTGTAAAAAAAGGCTAGAATTTTTTTTATTAGGCTCATGCTATCTACCCCTGCGGAATGGGTTGAAGGATTTTTTATTCTGCTTGCCGTACATAAGCATATCGCGCACGGCAGATTCGTTGACATTGCGCGTAATTGCGCCGTTTATGGTAACGGAGATATTGCCCGTTTCTTCCGAAACGACGACTACCCGCGCGTCGGACGCTTCGCTCACGCCAATGGCGGCGCGGTGGCGTGTACCTAAGTCGCTGTCTTGGTGCTCTACCGTAAGCGGCAAAATACACGACGCCGCAGAAATTCGGTTACCGCGGATAATCACCGCCCCGTCATGCAGCGGGGTGTTTTTTTCGAAGATATTTAGCAGCAAATTGGCGCTTACTTGCGCGTCAATAGGCGTGCCTTCGCGCTCGTATTCGCCAAGGTCAATATCCTGCTCTACTACAATAAGTGCGCCCGTGCGTACTTTTGCCATGGCTTGCACAGCCTTTACAATTTCGTTTACGGTGCGCACGCCCGTATGGCTGCGCACTTCGTCCTCGCTTTTAAAGGAAGCAAGGTATTTACCGCGCCCAATTTGCTCAAGGGCTTTGCGCAGCTCCGGCTGGAACAGGATAACAATAACCACAAGCCCCATGGCGTAGGCGTTTTGCACCAGCCACATAAGGGCATACAAATTAAATATTTGCGCCAAAATAGCAAGGAGCACAATAAACGCAATGCCGCGCAAAAGCACCCACGCGTGGGTGCGGCGTATCCAGCGTAAAATCATATACAAAACACAGGCAACGATGAGAATGTCAATAATCTCAAAGATGCCTATTTGGGGGACGGTTATGGGCTGAATATCCGTATATTCAACAATCCAACGGGTGATGCCGGTCATGTATTACTCCTCGGGGCGGGGGCGTGGTTTTGGGCGGGGCGGTTCCGCCCGCGGGGCGGGCGGGCGTGTTCCGCCCGGGCGGGTCAATGGACGTTCGCGTTCCGCAGGGGGTGAGGGTGCTTCTTCTTGCACGGGGCGCGGACGGCGTGCCTTGGGGCGCGCTACAACTACCTTAGGTACAATGCGCACATGGTAGTAATTATCGTCGTCCTCGAACTGTACGGATTCGGCACGGTTATAATCCAGTACCGAATCAAAAAACCGCACAAGCATAGCCAAAATTCCGCTGATAATCGTCCAAATAATCACCGAACCGATGGAAATGGTATCGCTCGCCACCATTACCGACATGATAAAACCGAAAATGAGCATTACACAGCCCAAGCCTATTGCCACCTCTTTGGCAAAGTCGATGGCCTGACGGCTTGCAACATGCACCAGAATAATTACCAGCGCAAATACAACGGCGGCAATCAGCCATTCCGAAAGCGCCAGGCTGGAAATAAGCGTGGCATATACATCGCTAAAAATTTCGGGCAGCAGGGAGGGTAGGTCTGTAAGTTCTACATCTACCAGCGTTGCCTGCGGCTGCATAAGGTCGTTTACTACAGGAATTTTCGCGTTTAAAAAAACGCCAATCGTCACGGGAATAATTGCCGTTACGGGGAAGTACAGCCCCACCAGCAGCGGAATTAGATACGGCACATTAAATTGATATGCAATAATGGTGAAAATAATAAGAAAGCTTTCCCTTGGCGCCATACGCGCGTAAAACAGGAAAATAAAGAGCAAGAATAAAAATACAATTGCAGCAAGCTCCACCGTGGCGGAAACCTGTACCGTTATTGTAACAATAATCAGCAGCCAGCTTAAATTGACAGGCATAACGGTAAAGAGCAACGCAAAAAGCCACGCCACCAACGTAGATGCCATGGTTTCGGTATAATCGGCTAAGGCGGGATGTACATGCCCAATGCCGATAATACGGGTAAAAATAAATAAACCTAAGAAAAATTTTAACCCCGGTAGGATAAATACCTCTAACCGTTTGTAGAGTTTAATCAGGGTTTCGCGGGCGAGCAGTATCGGTTCCATCGGGTTCTTCTTTGCTCCTTTGGGCGGGGCGCGTCGTAGGCGGGAAGGGATTTTTGTAAACAGGCGGGGCAAGGGGTAATGTTTCTACCCGTCGGGTGCGGGCAAGGTCTTCGTCTTCGTCGTTTTCTGTTTCATCTATTACGGGGCGGCGTAAGGGGCGGGGCGGGCGCGGGGGTCGTTTTTCCACTTCGTTTTCCGCATCTTCCTGCGCCTTTTCGTGCGCGGCTTTTTTAGCGCGCTCATTAATTCGTTCCAACTGGCGCACCAGCGCGTGGTAGCGGGTTAAACGTTTTTGCACCAAATAATATTCCCGCGTGCCTTGAATCGTACCAATTAACGAATACACCGCAAGTATTGCCAGTATAAAAAAAATAGAATCCGTAATATAGACAGAAAAATCAATATCAAACAAATCTGCTATGGCAAAAAGCTCGTCTTCCATCAGCAAATTACGCGCCCAATAGAGCAGCAGTAAAATAAACCCGCCAAAGCCTACGGCAAAGCGCGTTGCAAGATTTTTGCGGTAAATATAATCATGGCGGAAATAATCGTTAGCAATTTGGTCGGCTGCACCCTCGTGCTTGTCGTACAGCGCCAGCTGTGTCATAACGATAATCTTTTGTTGCATATGACCTCCGCTACGCATTTTATGGCGATCCTAAAATGTCGCCATTACGGGAAATTAAGGGCATTATACCTTGCAAGCATTTAACATGCAATGTTAGACTGGGTATGTGAAGCAGATTGAAGCCTTGACCGTAACAGGGGGCCTAAAATTGATTAAGTTATATCTGAATGTTTTCCTCGCGTTTTTCCGCAGCGGGATGCTGTGCTGGGGGGGTGGACCTGCGTCTATCCCCTTTGTACGGCGCGAAGTGGTTGTGCGGTATAAATGGATGGACGATGCCGCCTTTGCCGAGGTGGTTGCCGTTGGCAACGCCCTTCCCGGGCCGATTAATACAAAAATGGCGGGGTATATTGGGTATCGGGTTGGGGGCATTGGCGGCTTGCTTACGGGAATGCTTGGCATGGTTGTACCCACGGCGGTACTGATGGTGGTATTACTTTCCACCCTTGCGCATTTTTCGGAGGAAGCGTGGGCGCAGGGCATGACCCGCGCAATGGTACCCGTGGTAGGCGTAATGATGGCAGTTATGGCGTGGCAATTTATCGCCATTGCCGCCAAGGATTTGGGCTGGAAAGTAACGGCCGCCCATAGCGTTGTTGTGTTTGCATTATTTTGGTTCTTGGGCTTGCACCCCGCACTTGTGCTTGGGGGGTTATTTTTATGGGCGTTTATCGGCGATTGGGTAATAGGTTTGTTTAAGCGGAAGGAGGATACCCCATGATTTATTTGGAATTATTGTGGGTATTTTTTATCGCCAACCTTCTGGGTTATGGCGGCGGTCCTTCGATTATCCCCCTCATTGAGCATGAAACCGTGTACGTATTTGGCTGGCTCACGGAATACGAATTTGCCGAGGTGCTTGCCATGGGTAATGCCCTGCCCGGTCCGATTGCGCCAAAAATGGCGGCGTTTATCGGTTATGCACAAGCGGGGCTTGCAGGGGCAAGCGTTGCGGTACTTGCTACGGTTGTACCTTCCCTTGTGCTAATGCTTGCGCTAATGGGCTTACTTACACGCTATAAAGACGCGCCTCAGGTAAAGCGGCTTACGGTATACATTCGCCCTACCATTGCCGTATTGCTGGCGGATATTGTGGTGCGTAACTTTATTGTTGCATGGCATGGAATTGGTTGGTTACACTTACTTATCTTAGGTGGGGTAAGCTTGCTTTGCCTCACGAAATTGAAAGTACACCCCGCGTTAATGGTGGCGGGGGCGTTGGTGTACGGGGCGTTGGTGCTGGGGTGATGCGGTGGGGCTTTAATTGGAAATACTTCATAGCGACGGTTATTTTATTTATAATTATTATTGCCATTGCGTTATTTATTGAGACGGGTTTTATCCGCAACCATTTTGGCGACGTAATAATTGTGGTGTTTATCTTTTCTTTTATCCGTATTTTTGTGCGTAACGAATGGTCGTGGCTGTGGCTTGGCATATTTGTCTTTGCGGCCTTCGTAGAAGTGATGCAATTTTTTGGGTTGGTGTATTTGCTGGGGTTGGGAGAGGTGCAATGGGCGCGGGTGATGATTGGCGTCACTTTTGACCCTTGGGATATTGTGATGTATTTTGTAGGCGCCTTGGTGGTGCTTGCCTTTGAACGCTTGCAACGCCGACGCGGAAAACCTAAAGGAAATGAGGAAGTCCTGTGACATATCCGTGCTTAACTACTCCGCATGGGAGCGTTCCCATGCCCGCATTTTTCCCCGATGGTACGCGGGGGGTGGTGCGCTGCGTGGATTCGCAGGACTTGGAAAATGCGGGGGTTGCGGGCATTGTCATGAACACCTACCACCTCATGACCAAGCCCGGCGCGGCAACCGTTAAGGCGCTGGGGGGCTTGCATAAATTTTGCAATTGGAAGCGCCCCATTGTCACCGATTCGGGAGGTTTTCAAGTATTTTCCCTACTGCGGGAGAATGCAAGCATGGGGGAAATTCGCAAGGATGAAATTATCTTTCGCCGCGACGGGAAAAAGACCATACTCTCCCCCGAGAAGTGCATACAATCCCAGCTTGCCTACGGTTCGGACGTGCTTATGGCGCTGGACTATTGCACCCACCCCGAGGACAACCACGCAACACAGGCAAAATCCGTAGCTACCACCATCCGCTGGGGCGAACAGTGTATGGATACCTTCCGCAAGGGCTTAAAAACGAAAAAAGACGGGAGCGCTCCCACGCGGCAATTATTCGGCATTATCCAAGGCGGGAACGAAAAAGCACTCCGCAAGGAATGTGCCCAAGCCCTTATCCAGCAGGGATACAGCGGCTTTGGTTTTGGCGGCTGGCCATTAGACGCCCAAGGCAATTTAACCGAGGAAATTCTCGCCTACACCGCCGAGCTAATGCCTGATGAGGGCGTAAAATACGCCATGGGCGTTGGCAGGCCCGAAAATATTGTTGCCTGTGTAAAAATGGGCTATACCCTCTTCGACTGCGTAATTCCCACCCGCGAGGCACGCCACCACCGTTTATATGTATTTAATGAGGAATTTGAAGCACCCGACCAAATTAACCTTTCCCGTCCGTTTTACAAATACCATTATATTTTGGACGATACCCACCGCCGTGATAGCCGCCCCGTTTCCGCAATATGCGATTGCCTTGCGTGTACCCGATATTCCCGTGCGTATTTGCGTCATCTTGTAGGGATTGGGGATAGCCTTGGTTCACGGCTTGCAACCATTCATAACCTGCGTTTTTACACGATGCTTATGGAGCGGCTTACTCTTTAAAAACCACAACTACGCCCCATTCATCTGCCGCGCGCTGCAATGCATCGGGTAAATGCATTTGCGGTGCATGGATATGCAGCTCGTGAATGCGTTCCATCACGGGTATCAGGCGGGCGGCATTTGCAGGGGTTGGCCACTCGGTTAGGGTTAACGTGCAAGCACGGCGTATGTTGCGGCGGTTAAGATAGCGCAGTAATTCGCGCTCGCCACCGCGCCCTGTGCCTGTTATGGTAGCGCTCCCACGATAACGGGCTACGGTGTATTCACCGTGGGTGTAAAGGCTTGTAGTTTGCGGGCGTGGGGGGAAGTTTTGTACATAAACGCACGCCATCAGCACGGCAACAGAAAATAGAAACAAAGGCAATCGGCGCTTTATTTCTTCGCCAAAGCCGCTCATTACATACGCGAAAGCAAGTAATAACGCCGCGCTTGCCAAGGCAGTGGGAACGTTCCCGCCGCCCGTAGGTACAAGGGCAAGCGGAAGCGCACCAAAGAAGCGCCCCACCCATTCCCACAATCGAAGTATGTAGTACACCACCCCCGCGGGAATTGCGGCGGCGGGTAGCCATACTAACCCCGTCAGCGCAGTAAATACGCCAAGCAAGAGTACAACCATGGCAAACGGGATAATAATTACATTGGCAAACACGCTGTATAGCGGTATTTCGTAGAAATGGAAGGCGAAAATAATGTAGGTGGAAAAGGTAGCCGCCATGCTAACGGCGAGCCCGTTGCGGAACTTTCCGTAGGCGGGCATTCGCGCAAGGGTAAGCAAACGTTCAATGGGCGCGGAAAGTATGGCAATGCCGTACACCGCGCTAAAGGAAAGCTGAAAACCCACGTTAAAAAGCATCAGCGGTTCGTAGATAAGCAACGCAACGCACGCCCAGCTTATGGTGGTAATTAAGTCATAATCGCGGTACAAAACGCGGGCAAAAACAAGCACTCCACCCATGGTAACGGCGCGGACGGTGGCGATTGCCGCGCCCGTCATTAGGCAGTATAAAACCATAATGCCCAGCGTAAGCAAGCCCGCGCGGCGCGGCTGCAAAAACTTCCCAAGTACTGCGTTTACCGCCAGCGTTAAAATGGTCACATGCAAGCCCGAAATGGAAAGAATATGCCGTATACCCGCAACGCGGTAAATTTCTACCAAGTCGCGGTCAAGGTCTTCGCGGTCGCCCAATACCATAGAGCGGATAATACCCGCCTCCTGCGCAGGAAGCACGGCATCAAAAACGGCGGCTAAACGGTCGCGCACTAGGCGCATCCGCACAAAAAAATTTATATATACATCGCCCGTAACAATTTCCGTCGGCCATATAACGGCGTCCATTTTCTGCGAACGCAAATGCAAAAACGCATCGTAGCCACCGGGGTTGACGGCACGTTCCAGGGGAAGCAATTCCCCCGTTACTATTACGCGTTGCCCCATTTCCAAGCGCGGAAGGTGCGGGCGCATATATACCATTAACCGATATTGCCCGCCGTGCATCGCATGTTCCCCTACAAAAACCACGCGCTGGTTACCCCCTGCCGTAAGCCCGCCCGTATCCACTACCCGCCCAACCATAGTACGATGCACAGGCTCGGTTATCGCAAGGTCAAACCGCCCAACCGAACGCACCGCCCCAAGCATAAAAAAAAGCAAAAATAAAAATACCGGCCAATACCGATATTTCCAAAACAACACACTGCAAAGCGGTACCCCAAGCAAGCCCAAGCCCCATGGGAGCGTTCCCGCCCCCGCAAGCACCCCCAATATTAAAAAACCCAGCGCCCAAATAATTGGGCGCACTACAGCGGTTTTACTCATCTTCCCCTGTATACCAGCCAAAGTAAAATTCATCCACCAAAATAATGTCATGGTCGTACACAAACGCCAAATCAAAGCCCGTTACGCCGTGGAAGGTATCCATACGGTGCGAGTCAATGAGAAAGAAAGCATAGCGCACGGGTACACGGTTATTTCCCGTTAGGGTTAGCGTATTTACAATACTTTGCAGCATAAGGCGCGCCTGTTCGGGCGTGCCTGTAAAACGGGTATAAAAGTCCTCCGAGAAGTCCACATAAATACTATTACTGGGCGCATCTACGGTAACGGCGCGTATGCGTGTTTCGGGTGGGATAAGGCGCTGGGCGTTTTCATACATAGGACCGGATATAAGATAGCGCAGCTTTTCTTCTGCCAGACGATGCAAGTCTACATAGCCGTCCACAAAGGTTTCGGTAATTAGCCCTTCGTCGTAGGCGTCAACGAAATAAAGCGTTATGGTGCGCGAACGCATGATACCCGGGGAAATTGTGGGGTTATTGGCAACGGTAGCTAAGCTTTCAATGCGTAGGGCAGAGGTGTCCCAATATTCCTCGTCGCGTATCCATTCGGCAAAGTGGACGTAGGGCTTTTCCCCCTCGCCATGCACCCAAAATACCACGCGCTCCACCTCGGGCAATTGCGTAAGGGTAAGGGTAAGCCCCGCGCGTAATAATGATTGCTCCATAAGCGTAAGTCCGCGAAAATCTGCGGGCAATGCAACGCCCACGGTATATTCGTGGTGGGTAATATCGACAACGCCAAGCCCATACGGCCACAAGCCCGTAAGCCCCGCAGGGGGGTTGTAAAACCGGGTAATCATTTCCCAAACCTGTGCATGGGTACTGTGGGAGAGCAAAACAATTTCCGTACTTTCCAAGCGCCCCGTTACCTCGTTGTAATAGAAAACCCGCGTACCCTCGTCGTTTCCGCTGTAGCGGGCATTTACTAGTAAGGCAATGCCAATTACCGCAGGCACAATGGCGACAATTAAAATAAACGGCATAATCGCTTTTTTCATCTAATCGCTCCTTCTAATGGGCAGGCGCACGATAAATACCGTGCCTTCGTCGGGCTTTGAGCTTACGCGTATCGTCCCCTTGTGAGCAACTACCGCCGAATGGGAAATGGAAAGCCCAAGCCCCGTACCGCCCGTTTCGCGGTCGCGGGCTTTATCCACGCGGTAAAAACGGTTAAATATCTTGCTTTGCTCCCCTTCGGGTATGCCCATGCCCGTATCCTGTACGCTAATGTAAGCAAATTGGTGGTCGCCGTCTACGGCAACTTTTACCGTTCCGCCATTGGGGGTATATTTTATGCCATTTTCGACTATATTTGAGATGGCGAGTGTAAGCTTAATTTCATCGGCTTCAATTTGGACAGGCCGCACATCGTCATAAATAAGGGAAATATCCTTTTGTTCGGAAAGGGGGGTTAGCCGTTTAATAATATCCTCCACCGTTTTATTCATGGAAATAGAGGAGATATTTAACCCCTGCTCGCGCTGGTCTATACGTACAAGGGCAAGCAGGTCGTTATTAATGGTGGTCATACGGTCTACTTCGTTTACGATGTCTTGCAGGAATTCACGGTACATTTCCTCGGGTGCGTGTTCCTGCAAAAGAATAGACTCGGAAAGCACCTTCATGCTGGAAAGGGGCGTTTTTAACTCATGCGATACGTTGGAAACAAATTCCTCGCGGGTTTTTTCTACCTGCTCCAGTTTTTCCGCCATGGAGTTAAAGGCTTCGGCAAGGGTTGCGTATTCGTCACGACCTGTAATTTCCTCTATGCGCTGCTCTAACTGCCCCGTTGCCATGCGCTGTACCACGCGCAAAATAGTACGCAACGGGCGTATGAGTGTGTCCGCCGTGATAAAAACCACAATAACAACTACAATGCTAACCAACACAATAATCCACAGGAGGGTACGGCGCAGTTCGTCCAAGGTTTCAAAAATATCGGCAACGCTGTTTACCAAAAGCACCGCACCTATGCGCTCGGTTGCGTCAAATGCACTGGTAATGGACATGGTGGAATACAGGGCGATTTCGTCCCGCCGCAGGTTGGTGGTGTCGTACCCTTCCACGGCGCGCATTACTTCGGGGATAATTACCGTTTGCCCAAAGCGCGTTTCGGCAGAATCGTAAATTACCTGCATTGCGTCGTTAAAAACCAGTATGCGCATGTCCCAATCCGAGCTTCGCAAATCCAAATTCCTATTCAAAGCACTACGCGCCCAGGCGGACGTTTCTAATAAGTCAAAGCCCTCCGCCGCCACAATGTTGGAAACAAGAAAAGCGGTGCGCCGCATCTCACTTGAGCGCTCACCGATATAGTCGTCCTCGATATGCGCCATAACCGCGAAAAAAAACACGGCAAGGGGAACTACGCTTAGTACCGCATAGCTAAATGCCAGCTTAAAACGCAGGCTAAACAACCAACGCATTTTATCTAAAATAGTAGCCTACCCCCCACTTAGTGGTTTTAACTCGGAGAAATAAGGTGTTGTCACCTAAAGTAATAGCCAACGCCCCACTTGGTGGAAATATACTTCGGGTCGCTCGGGTTTTCTTCAATTTTTTCGCGCAGGCGGCGCACATGTACGTCTACGGTGCGTACATCGCCTGTGTTATCCGCACCCCATATGCGGGTGAGCAGTTCCTCCCGCTCAAATACGCGACCGATATTATGCATAAAGAATTCCAGTAAATCGTATTCCCGCGCGGTAAGATTTATTTCCTTTTCCCGCACGAAAACCCGCCGCGCCTGTGTATCCACGTTAATATCGCGCAGGGCTAAGCTTTCCGCCTTCTTAGGTACAGGCTTTGCCACTGCCGTGCGGCGAAGAATCGCTTTTATCCGTGCTTTTAGCTCAAGAATGTTAAAGGGCTTGGTAATGTAGTCGTCTGCGCCGTATTCCAGTCCCATGATTTTATCCATGTCGTCGTCCTTTGCCGTAACCATTACCACGGGCACGTCGGAAAATTCGCGTATTTGCTGGCATACTTCCGTACCCTCCAGCTTGGGAAGCATTACGTCCAGGATAATGGCGTCGTACTTGTTATCCCGTGCAAGCTGCAGTGCTTCCTCGCCGTCGTAGGCGGCGTCTACCTGCATACCGTCCTGCTCCAGGCTAAATTTGATGCCTTTTACAATACTCTTTTCATCGTCTACTACCAAAATGGCCGGCATAGGTCACCTCGTAAATTTTTATTATCCAATACACTGCCGCTTTGCTTCGCAAAACAGCGCTACCTCACTATAACTAATGGTCTTAGCCGTTCAAAAATCGTGTTGCCGATACCCGAAATATTTAAAAGCTCCTCTACGCGGGTAAAGCCGCCGTGGGTTTCGCGGTAGTCGATGATGCTCTGCGCCCTTGCAGGACCAATGTTGGGAAGGGTCTGAAGCTCCGCAAGGGACGCCGTGTTAAGACAAATTAGGCCGTCGTCCGCGGCGGCGGGAATGCGCTCCTGCCGGGGCACCCCGTCGGTTATTACTTCAACGGTATAGTCCCCCAACGTGGGTACAATAATTTGCATTGCATCGCGCAGAGGTGCGGCTAAATTTAACCGCGTAAGGTCGGCATACTTTGTGTAACCCCCCGCCTTTTTCACCGCGTCTACTATCCGTGTGTTGGCAGGCAATTGAAAAACCCCGGGTGTATATACTGCCCCCAGTATATGTATGACGTAATACGTTGCCGGAGGTTCTTCCGCCGCAAGCTCCTCTACAATTTCGGGCGGCGGCGCATCGTCTGCAAAAACTACCCCCTGCACCCGTTCGGGTTGCGCATCGCCTGCGGGCAATCCCACGCGCGTGATAAACAGCACACCCATAAAAATAATACAGGCGATGCCCAAAAATATGTAAACATGCTGCTTTAAAAATTCTTTCACGTCCATAACCCCTAACAGAAAGGAAATGATTTACATGAAAACCCTGCATTTACTGGCATTTGCGCTAACCCTAGCCGCCATACCCATTACCGCCTACGCGGAAGAGGATGCGCCTTACGAAGAAAGCGCGCTTATTCTCCCCCAGCCGCCGCCCTACACCGCAGGGGGCGTGGCGGTTATGTGTGCCGAAACGGGGCTAATCCTGTACGGCAACGAGCATCACACCCAATTCTACCCCGCCAGCGTTACCAAAGTGATGACCGCGCTTGTGGTACTGGACCATGTGCAGGATTTAAGCGAGCGGTTCGAATTTTCGTACCACTCGGTGTTCTCTATTCCGCGTAATTCCAGCCATATTTCCATGGACGTTGGGGAAACGCTTAGCATATACCAAGCACTGCACGGGCTTATGGTACGTTCCGCCAACGAGGTGGCCATTGCCCTTGCGGAATACGTAGCAGGCAGCGAAGAGGAGTTTGTCACTCTTATGAACCGCCGCGCCGCTTCCCTTGGTGCTGTAAATACCGTGTTTAAAAACCCAACGGGCTTGCCCGCCAACGGGCACGTAACTACCGCGTATGATATGGCACTCATCATGCGCGAAGCGGTGCGCCGCTACCCCGAAATTTTTACGGGCATTATTTCCACACGGCAGTTTGCTATCCCGCCTACAGAGCGCCAGCCCGATACGCGCTTCTTAAATACCACCAACCAATTGATACGTCACGGCACGCCCTATTACAACCCCCACGTAATCGGCTCAAAAACGGGCTGGACGCACGCCGCAGGCAATACGCTGGTAACGTATGCACAGTATAACGACCGCCGTTTAATCGTGAGCATTTTGCAAGGAGCGGGAACCGACCCCTTCCGCGAAACCAATGCCCTATTAAACTTCGCCTTTCGGTTGCCTTATGAGGAGCGCATCATCTTCAACGCAGGCTCGTATAAGCGCATCGTCCCCGTTTACCAAGAAATTGACGGCGAACAGACGGAAATTTACCGCCTCATTTTACAAGCCGACGAGGACATTTCCCATTATTTGCCCATTACCTTTGACCTTACGCAATTGCGCTTCGACCTTAGCGTACCGCAGCAACTATCTGCGCCTGTACAGGAAGGCGACGTGCTTGGCAATGTAGCAATATACGCACAAAACGTGCGCTTAAACAATGCACAGTTGCGGGCGCAAAGCACCGTAGAAATACAAACCCCCGAAGCCCCCGCCTACGACGAGGAAGAAACCGTCTTCGTATATCTACCCGATGCCTTTACCGAAGCAACCACCCCTACAACGCCCCTAAACGACTTGCTGGAAAACCTGCGCTACAGCGAACAACTGGAGCAGCTTGCTGTGCCGCTAACGGTGGGGTTCTTTGGGTTATTTTTTACCATTATTGCTTTTGCGGCGCGGCGCAAGCGCAAGCGCAAGATACGGCACGATTATTCCCGCTATGCAAATGTGTATCGTTATCGCCGCTAAGATACTACCATTAAGTTAAAGCGTTACGCAACTTTTTAAACAAATCCAGAAAAATTGCATCGCGGTTTAGATAAAAGGCTACCTTCATGGCGTGGCGGTCTGCGCTGTGCAGGTAGCCGTTGTCATACGACGGCACGGGTGCGGGGGTGGTATAGGCTTTAACAAATTCTTCGCCCATTAGCCACGCAACTACGGAAATGTCCCAAATTACGCGGCTCCATGTTTCGCCGCCGCCGTCTTCGTTTACAGCTTTGTCGCAGGTAATTTCATATAAATAGTTGCCAAGGGGGGACTTGCCTTTCATATGCTCACGTAATTCGGGCCCGGTAGTTGTAAGGTGCGAAACTGTTCCCATGCAGGGCATTTGCACCAACGCGCAACCGCTGTTAAATACCACGCGTGCCGCGGCAATGTCCTGCACCATATTAAACTCTGCCCAGCTTAAAATCGGCCACGAATGCGCTTGCCCGCCCAGCCATACCACTACAATGTTTTTGCGGATAGCGGGTACCATCAATAACGCAGATGCTACATTGGTTATCGCGCCGATGGTAAGTACATACAGCGGGTTTTCGGGGGAATGCTCCAGCGCGCGTTTTACAAGGTCGCGGGCGGCTTCGCTTTCCACAGGGGTGTATTCGTCAGGCAAATAGGTGGTGCTTCCGCGGTAAGCGGGGAAGCCTTCACGCCCGCACAGGGGTAATACGCGAAGGATTTCCTCGTAGCTTTTTTCCATGCCCTCCGCAGGCGTTTCGGCACGCACGTTGGAAAAAGGCGCCGCGTATACCGCAAGCGGGTTAATTTTTTCCTTGCTAAGCAAAAAATACGCCAGCGCATATTGGTCGTCTATTTCGTTGTAGGTGTCGGTATCCAGCACGGCATTTACAATGCCTGTGGGTGGTTCAAGCAAATTTTTCATAGGAATACCCCCTTTTTTATGTATAATACGCGAACAACGAAAAGGGGGCAAACTTTATAGCAACATTAACGCTTACTTGACACGCAATAATTATTCTTTATAATAAAAAAGTTCCGTGCCACGCCCGAGTGGCGGAATTGGTAGACGCAAGGGACTTAAAATCCCTCGGTAGCAATACCGTGCCGGTTCGAGTCCGGCCTCGGGCAGTGTTGTAAAATCAAGGTTTCTGACCATTCGTCGGGAACCTTGGTTTTTTATTTCGAGGCCAATTTTTGCTCATGTCCCCGAAATGTCCCCGATATTGTTCAGTTTGTGAAATTAACAAAACGCTCGTTCAATTTTGATGCAATTTCCTTCTTTGCATCCATGTCTAAGCTAAGGTAAAGATTCGCGGTGGTTTGGATATCGCCGTGTCGTAGCCATGTTTGAATATCCTTCAAGTCAAATCCCAAATACTTCAAGTACCCAGCGGAAGAATGGCGCAAATCATGGAAACGAATGATTGGCATATTACTCTGGCGCAACAGCGTTTCAAAATGGTCGGTAACATAATCTGGTTTTATGAGTCGCCCATCAAACCTTGTGCAAACGTAATCGCTCTTGAAATAATCGTTTGGCTGTATTTTTTTGTACTCGACCTGCCGCGCCTTCCACCGCAGTAATTCCGTTTTTATCATTTCGCCCAAAGGAATTACGTCGTAGCTACTGTCATTCTTGGTAGCGTCCATCATGAACATTTCCCCGTGCATGTACGTTACGGTATGCTTGATTGTAATGGTATGAGCATCCATGTCTATGGCACTCCATTTTAACCCAAGCACCTCGCTTCTCCGAAATCCATAGAAGACCGTTAGCAGCACAACCATTTCCAAGGGGTCGCCCTTTGAACATTTTAATAGCTGCTCAATTTGTTTCTCGTTGTAATGCTTTGCGCCAGTGTACTTGACCTTTTTAGGCATCTCAATCCGCTTAGTGGGATTGAACGCAATTAAGTTTTGTCGCACGGCACTATCAAGACATTTGGAAATATTCCGAAGGTGCTTGATAATAGTGTTGGGCGAAATGGATTTCATCTTATAATTCACATAATCTTGGATATGGGCAGGGGTTAAATCTTTTACCCTAATCCGCTTTGGCTCGAAAAACGGCGTGATTTGATTATTGAGAATTACCTTGTATCCACTGTAGGTAGTTGGTGACAACGAATGTTTCAGATTCTCAAGCCATTGCCGCATGAAATCGAGGAACAAGATGTTGCTGCTTAAATCAACCTTATGTCGCTCATGTTCAGCCAGTACCTCCTTTAATATGTCCTGCGCCCGTCGCTTATTATTTCCCTTGATTGGGATGTTCGTGGTTATCCACTTTTCCTGCGGCTTGTTCGTAACATCATCTTTATAACGAATTACGATGTAGTAATTTGGGCGCTCTTTTTTTGTTCGTAGTGTTGCAGTCATAAGTATCATCCTTTCTGAATGAAAAAATCCCACCTATGCTACAGCCAGTCACGAAGTATTATAACACAGGAAGGATTTTTGTCATACTTGGAACGCATTTACTCAGGTAAAATCATGAATCGCACACATTAAAGAATTGATTTTGAATGTAAATTTTTGGCACTTTGCAAGCGCAACCTATCCGAATAGGTGTGCCGAATTTGCCGTTTTGAAGCTCTTTATAAATAGTTTGCTTGGAAACATCGAAGATGGTGCATAAATCGCTTACATTGAGAATATCGCGATAACCGTCAAGGGTTGATAAATTATATGCAGAACTCTGGGCCGATTGAAAATTCATTATGCTCACCTCAAATAATTAAAATATATATGCATCTACGCATAATTTGGGTGGATGTATGGATCGATAATTAATATTCCATAGAACAACTTGGATCAACTCGTTTGTAATATACTAGCGAATTTCTAATTTATGTCGAAATTATTCTCGTTTTGCAAAGACTGCTTGTATCTCATCAGTTGAAATACCTTGCATCGATAAGAGCTGACGAACATCATTTGGTATGCATTCAATGTTTTTGAATAAAACCATGCGGGATTGTTTGGCATGTTTTTCTGAAACAACTTTCAGCTTGCATAATTCATCCAGAATGTTTCCAGCTCTGTTGCCCATGCGAAATTGTTTTGCGATTTGACAAGCAGAAATACGTTTATACCCCAATGACCACAATATGATTGCGGCCAATTCCTTTTCACGAGTATTTGATGCTACGATAGGAGCTAATGATTCATCGTTCAATGTAGATGCAGACGAATTAAAGATTTCCAAGATTAATTTATTGCTGGTTTCATGTGCGTCAGGAAAAATGCACACTTTCCTTGCCTCGATTTGAAAAATTTCTCGTGAGCATCTTGACTTTTACACCGCAGGGTTGTGACTCTAGGTGACCCCTCCAGGGTTGGCTCAATGGTGGCTCGTTGAAGATTACAAGCAAATTATAAGATAAAAAAACCGTAAAAAGTTTGCATTTGCAACTATTTTGCCGTACACTCATGGTGAGGTGATGCCATGGTTAAAACATCGGTTACCAAAACAGCGAATATCAATGTACGCCTTTATCCTGAGTTAAAAACCGCGGCGGAAAACGTCTTTACTTACCACGGGTTATCATTACCAGACGCAATAACGGTGTTTTTTAGCCATGCCTGTCGTGTGGGTGGATTTTCCTTTGAATTAAAGGGTGCGCGGTGGAATGACCCTGTTTCCTTAGCGGCATTACAAGAGAGCAATGAAATTCTTGCAAATCCGAATGCATATAAAAGTTATCACGATGTTTCGGAGTTGTTTGCCGATTGTTTGAATGGCGAAGATGACGATGATTAAACGCGAAGTACATC
The DNA here is from genome assembly GCA_009786535.1 of Defluviitaleaceae bacterium. Lineage (GTDB taxonomy): Bacteria > Bacillota > Clostridia > Lachnospirales > WQUN01 > WQRX01. Next base: position 33,038 of record WQRX01000003.1, read on the forward strand.
GTTCTGCTCAATTTCGCAAGGATTTACGGTTGGCGTGTAAATAAAGTTCAACAACTGCGCAACATATAAAACACATAACATCATTTAAACCCGTGCCGATTGGTGCGGGTTATTTTATTTCGAGGAGGAAGCCCCATGCCATTTATTACAATTAAACAACCGCCCGTTTATTATCAGATGACCTTTGAAGATATGATGGCGGGTGTGGAAGATTTAAGTAAATATGTAATGTCCAATATCACCAACACGCGCACTTACTGGGTAAACCGCCCCAGCCGTAAATTGCTAGAGCGTACACAAATTGGTGAGATGATACAATTGCTCAGTGCGTTTAACCGCTCGAAGGAAGCATTATTCACACAGGAAAGGCGGGCATTGTACCATACGTTTCATATCCCCAAGAGCAGCGGTGGATTACGCCGTATCGACGCGCCTTGTCCAGAGCTAATGAATACCTTGCGGGAATTAAAATCGTTAATTGAAAATCACATGTTCGCGCTATACCACACCACCGCATTCGCTTATATTCGCGGACGCAGCACCATCGGCGCAATAAAACGCCACCAGCGCAATGAAAGCAAGTGGTTCTTGAAACTGGACTTCGCGGATTTCTTTGGTAGCACTACGCTGAAGTTTGTGATGAGTATGTTATCACAGATATTTCCCTTTAGCGAAATAGTCAAAAGCACCCACGGGCGGGAAGAACTTGAAAAGGCACTTAGCCTGTGTTTTCTCAATGGTGGACTGCCGCAAGGGACACCCATCTCGCCCTTCCTTACCAATTTAATGATGATTCCCATTGACCATTGCATTAGTAATGATTTGCGAAATTTGGATAATCGCCGTTTCGTTTACACCCGCTACGCCGATGACTTGTTAATTTCATGCAAGACTAATTTTGATAAGGATTTAGTGCAGCGGCTTGTAAATGAAGCACTATCGAAGTTTAACGCCCCGTTTTCGATTAAAGCGGAGAAAACGCGCTACGGTTCTGCCGCTGGGCGCAACTGGAACTTAGGGCTAATGCTTAACAAGGATAACGAAATCACCATCGGTCACAAGCGCAAGAAAGAATTTAAAGCAATGCTGGAAAACTATATGCGTGACCGTAAAGCGGGTAATGCTTGGGATAAATATGACTTACAAGTTTTACGTGGTCTTATCAGTTACTACCGCATGGTGGAGCGGGATTACATTGACTACCTGCTCCAGCAATATGGGAAAAAGCATGGCACGAATATTAATTTCTGTATTAAAACAGATTTATCGGCGTAAAGGGAGGTGCGTAATGAAAAAAGTAACGATATATACCGATGGCGCGTGTTCTGGAAACCCTGGCCCTGGTGGATATGGTGCGGTGTTATTATTTGGAAATCACCGCAAAGAGTTATTCGGTAATGTACAAATGACCACTAATAATCGCATGGAATTGATGGGCGCAATCATCGCGTTAGAAACCCTCAAATCTGCCTGTGAGGTAGAAATCTTTTCCGACTCCCGCTACCTCGTTGATGCCATTGAACAGAATTGGGTTACACGATGGAAGGCAAACGGCTGGCGGCGAAACAAACGCGAACCCGCATTAAACGTAGATTTGTGGGAGCGATTGTTACCTCTTCTTGCAATGCACAAGGTTACGTTCCGTTGGGTTAAAGGACACGCGGGTAATGTGGAAAATGAACGCTGCGATGCGTTAGCGCGAGTAGCGATAAAAAATCTATAAGGTGCATTAATTAATGTCCTTACAACAAGCCTTTGTAATGAATAGTTGGATTTATCAACGCTTCATGTGTTTCGCTGAAGTATTAAAACGCAAGGCTAGGAGGGGTGAACGACGAAGCGCTGGGGCCGAGATCTGTGGTCTTCTCTGCAGGTTATTTATTTCGTGTTGATTGAAGATGTTGATAAATCAAGGTGTTTTTCCATACCTAAATTATTTGTCCACAGCTTTTCATGACGTCAACGGGAGGATGCAGCCTGAGGCACGCCGGTTACACCTCATCCACTTCTTCGTAGATTACAAAGGGTAATGAAGTCCATTTACAATGTATAGTTCTATTATTGATGCGAACCGCGTGCCCTTTGCACAAGGGTACGTGGGTTCGTCTTTACTGGAATGCTCTGCGGTAAAACCCAGAGTGAAAAAACGTCAACGCAGGAGGGTGGCGCGCAGGAACGAATCTGGAGAAATACGGGTTCATGGGATGACCATAATGAGGGTTCGTCATTGGGTCGGCTGTTGGAATTCCCCATAATTTTAATATTGGCGGGGGTTGCGATCTCATCGACTGCCGTGTATCCGCCTGCCGCGGCTGTTGTGCTCCTCCTGAGCCTTTAGCTCGCACCTGTTGCAGATTGTAAATGTGTAAAATGAAAATCCATAATGTATAACTGCATCAACAGGATGCGGTGCTTCGTGGTTAAACCCGTAGTTGTGAAATTGCAAGCAATGTCGCAAATCTCCAAGAGATTTGCTCCTGTGTCAAAGCACCACACCAACTGCAGGGACTAAACCGCCGAGTTCCTTCGGCTTGGCAGCCAGCAGGAACTCCGCCGTTTAGACCCTTCCGTTGGGCGTTTCTTTGTGGATTATGGATTAAACGTGGTATACTAAACTAAGTAACGAAAGGGGTTGCAATCGTGACTAATGTATTTTTCGAGCGGGATATTTATGCCTATTTAATAAAATGGGTAGAGCAATTTTCTGATAGGGCATTATATTTGAATGGACCCCGCCAAGTGGGGAAAACCAGTATCCTAAAAAAACTGGGGGCGGAGCATTTTGAACGGTGTGTGTATATTAATCTTTATATTGACGATGTCAGAAACGACTTTGAGCAAAGCATCCGCACGCACAGAGAAAAATTTGGCACATCCAAGTTCGATGAAGAATGCGGCCCTATGTGGGAAGAAATTTTAAAAGCACAAGATTCAAACTACACCAATGACCCAGCCACACTGGTTATTCTGGATGAAATTCAAGAATCCTCCATTGCGTACAATAATATTCGTCAGATACGCCGTGGGTTAAAAAGCAAGTTGGCAATAACGGGAAGTTATTTGGGTATCGTAAGCAATTTTAAGGGATATAAGTTTCCCACAGGCGATGTAACATTTGCAGAAATGTCCAGCATGACATTCATTGAGTTTTTAAAAGCAAATGGCGTGTGGGAAAATTACGACCCCATTCAAACCTTCGATTGGGCAAAAATGACCGAGCATGAACAAGAAACTTGTGAACATGTACGTGAATTATATCGCGTGTATTGCATAATCGGTGGATATCCTGATGTTGTTAGTAAGTGGGTCAACACGCATAATATGGATGCTTGCAAACTCTTAACCGCAGATTTGTTGCAGTCATTCTACAGGGAGAGTAGTGCCTATTTTGAAGAAATTATTGGGCGAACCCTCTGGATGAAAACACTGGGCAGGGTAGCCGCGCATATGGTCACCAAATCGGGCGACCTAGATATTACAATTGCAAAGGAAGTTTTTCGCGACAATACCAGCGAGGGGTTGGGTATACGGCGTAGAGATAAAATAAATGCGCTCAAGTGGCTGGATGAATGCTGTATAACAGGTACAGTCCCCGTATTTGACAAGCTAGAAAAAGTAACCTCTATCGGTAATAAATTATTTTTCTATTTCCGAGATATGGGTCTTTTAACACAGTTATGCGAAGATGATTTTGATGTTTTAAAAAGCAATTACGACGGCATGGCGGCGGAAAACTTTGTTTATCTTCACCTTCTTGAAGAAACAGGTAAATTGTTTGTTGGTGACGATGTTCGTAGCTTTAGTAATCCGCAAGGTCAAATTGATTTCGTAATGCACGACAAAAACCGCAAACGCTACGGCATCGAGGTCAAGCACGGTAAAGGGGAAACCAAGTCGGCAGACACAGCTTTGCGTGAGGGGCGAATCGACTTCCTCATCAAAGTACAGGACACCTATGGCTCGATACAGGACAACCAAGCTACAATTCCTATCTTCATGCTGGATAAATTAAAATATATAATCAAAAAATAAGAAAATAGATTTTACTTTTACAATGACCCTGGTTCATTCCGAACATGGGGTTATTTTTTTGAGATAAAATTCGATTTTATAATGTAAGCGCATAAAGTTTGCCATTGCCTCTACTTAGAAATAAATAAAATCTAGGAGTGAGGTCATGAATGATATAGCCGTTAGTTTACTTCTGCATAAATTTACGCAAAAACCCAGCGAGGCCGAAGCAGCAATAATCAGCAGCAGCATCGCTAAAAATGTTCATAACATCAAGCGAAACGAACTTAAATTGTTAGCGCAAGCGATAGGCGAAAATGGAGTTGTTTTTTGCCCGGCTACATTTAACAACGGTGCTCGTAATAGTGATAATTTCAACCAGACGCAATTAATTGCACTGGACTTCGACAACAAAGTGCCAGATAAGTTTATATCATTTAAATCTGTACAGGATAGGGCTGATTATTATGACCTGCCAATTCTTTTTTCTTACGAAACCTACACCAGCAGAAACCATGATAAATTCAGAGTAGTATTTTTGAACGATGCGCCCATTCCTGATACGAGAACCGCTAAGGCGATGTTGCAAGCCTTACACACGATTTTCCCGGAAGCTGACCCCCAAGGGAAAAGCCCGGTGCAGATGTATTACGGTGGCAAAGGTCTGCTCCACTATAATGAAGCCAATCCTGAAATTAATGCAAGTTCCCTGTTCACAAACCTTACGCATTATTTCGAAGATACCCACGGTCCACACACTTACCGTCGAAAAGTTGCCGAGTTTGCTCGGGTATCAGGGATTTCACTCAACGAGAAGAAACTACTGGATGTTTCTGTAACCGAGGAAGTCGCTGAGCGTGATGGTGCGGGGTGTTTTGTTAAAAACCTACCAAACTCTACTACTATATTATCTAGCTTTGGTGAAAAATTAACAAAACGGTATCGAATTAATTTTGGGGAAGGTTGCACCCATACCCTCAGCGCCAGCGGAAAGACCGATTTTCACAGAACGCTTCGGGCCGGTGACTTCGATAGTCTTCGTAGTTGCTGTCAATTATTCCGTGAATTTGAAAACGGAAGTCGGCGGTTGCCACATTCAGAGCTATTTGGACTGGCTACTAATTTGGCACATGTTGAAACAGGTGCTAAGTGGTTCATCGGTACCCTCCGCTCTGTCGCGTATTATGATAACCGACCTGATAAATACCGAAAATGGCAACAGGATTTCCGATATATAAAAGCACCCTCTGCCTGTGTGGGGTTCTGCCCCTTTGCAAATGATTGTACCCATGGTATGAATATTATATCCACCGCCAAGGTGAAGCATAATAAAATGGAACGGCTTGCTAATTATCAAGAAACCTATGTTTCGCTGGATGAAGCCGTTGATGATTTCAAAAGAAATCTACTCCGCACCGTGGATGCCGATGATGGAAAGTGGCACGTTATAAAGGCGCAAACTGCGTTAGGCAAGACAAGGACTTATTTGGAATATCTCAAGGATACACAAAAAAAGGTATTGATAGCAGTGCCAACATTAGCGCTTATGCAGGAGATATGCGACCGAGCTACCCAATCGGGAATAGATATTATTGCATCCCCATCGTTACGCGAATCAAAAGATTTACTACCCGATGATATTTGGAATGATATCGAGGGGTTATACGAAATGGGTAAATCGGTAATTCCCTATTTACAAAAGCACATCCGTGAAGATAATCCATCTTGCGCGGCATTGTTTAAGCAGTATTTAACTGAACTATCCGCCTTTAAAAATAATGATGGACACGGCATAACCACACATAAACGCTTGCTCACCATGGATACCGATAATTATGATTTAATTATCATCGATGAAGATATCATTCTTAACAGTGTCATTCAAAACAAATGCAGCATATCAATACGTCAACTAAAAAAGTTACGCACCAAAGCGCCACCAAACAGTGCCTTGCTCCGCAAAGTCCAAGCGGTATTAAGATATGTAAAAAAGCATGAGTTTTTCACCCTGCGCAAAATTGAATATGACAAAGACTACGAGGATATATCGGCGGCAACCGATATATCCTCATTTTGTGCTGCCAAGTATTTTTGTTTTTGCAAAGCAAAAAGCGCTGATGGTGATAATAACCAAGATGAAAGCTGTGTTCATTTTCTAAAACCCGTAGTGTTTAAGGGACACACTACACGCATCATGGTATCCGCCACTGCCGATGAAACAATATGCAACCTCTACTTTGGCAAAAGTAATGTAGACTTCCACGAATGTAAATGCGCCCAAAACGCAGGAACTTTTCGCCAATATTATAACATACCCATGAGCCGCCAGAGCATCGGTAAAGATAATGCAATTATAAAACGAATTATAAATTGGTCAGGTTTCACAGAAACCATATCTTTCAAAAAATTCAAGCAGCACTATGGAGGTGAGTTACACTTTGGTAACACCGCTGGTTATGACGGGTTAAAAGGGATGTCAGTAAATATTATCGGTACGCCCCACCAGCCCGAATGGATTTACAAGCTATTTGCATTATCCATTGGACTGGATACTGACCCAATATTAAAACCAGGTGTGACGGTAAACCATAATGGCTACAGATTCCGTTTCACCACCTACGACAACGCTAGTTTGCGCGCGATTCAATTTTATATTATCGAATCGGAACTGGAGCAAGCGGTAGGTCGGGCGCGATTGCTTCGCGAAGCAAGTGGGGTTATTAATCTGTTCTCTAATTTCCCGCTTCGTCATGCAAAAATGCTTACATGGAAAGATAGCACCACTCAATCGGAAAATTAAAACAGTGCGCCTTCTAAACCGCCAATTTTGGACATTATTAAATGAATTAGAGCGATGGGTGAGGTGGGTGAAATATAACCCCTCACCCTGTTACTATACTAAAAAGAGTAGGATATTCTATTATTGAATGACGAATTTTCATAAAGATAATATATGGGGACGTTGAGTGACAAGTTGCAAATGTAATAATGTGGTATTGTTGGATAAATTATATTCCCAATCCGACCGATGCGCATTATAATGTTATTGGATTAAAACGATAACTATTGGGAGGTGCTCAATGTTAAAAAAGATAGAAAACCAAGAAATTATAACCACCCGTGAAGCAAAAGCAAAGTATCCAACACAATATATCTACATGCTTCTCACAAAGACCGTTGACATGAGCGGTCAAAACGATTTGGGGTATGTAGAATATATAGCTGACAAAAAAAAGGAACTGCTCCAAATTCCAAGAGAAAATTACAAAGGAAAATTAACAGCCTCATTAGACGGTGAAGATACGGAACCGTTCCCAATTCTTGACAGGGTGGTTTATTATGACTAGCATTGAATTTGAAAAATATGGTCGAGTGTTTATTAATATTTATGCAAAACCAGTGGATGATAATATTATGCTTCCTATTCAATTCAAAGTCGATACTGGGGCGGATATGTCAACGATTGCAAAGGCAGACTTGGCGAGACTGGGTTATGACATGGATTGGATTAAAGAAAATGCAATTGTTTTTGAAGATAAGGATAAGCCCACAACGGCTTCCGGGGATAAGATAAACGCAGGCTATGTTCAATTACCGCTGATTAACATTTTAGAATACGAAGGCAAAAAATGGCCTTTTCAAATTATCATGGATGAACAACAAGATTTTCGTAATTTAATGGGTCGTGATTTATTAACCGGGTTTAATTATGAATTTAATAATGATGACGATGTATTCACGATACGAAGAGCCAATAAATTTAAACCCAGATATAAATTTATACTTGGGCAGGAAATTCATGAAATATTAATTGGGGATTCTAAGAAATAAAATGTCCCCGAAATGTCCCCGATATTCGTAAAAAAATCCGTTCGCGTGGGTACAATAATTTTTTCGCAGGGCAAAGCAAAAGGGCACGCAAACCCGCTAATTATCTAGGTTTATCGGTTGTTAAGGAATATTAAGTGTGACCAGCTGTAGCATAGAAAAAAAGACTTAAAATCCCTCGGTAGCAATACCGTGCCGGTTCGAGTCCGGCCTCGGGCAGAAGACCTTGGAAATTTAACATTTCCGAGGTTTTTTTATTTTGCTTGACAACTGCTACAGGCTGTAGTATATTTTGTCTGCGACAAGTCGTAGCACATGAAAGGAGTGCCGATATGGCAAAGTTTATTAAATTAACCGAGGCGGAATTGGACGTAATGCAAGTGGTGTGGGGCTTAGCTACCCCCGTAACGGTTGCGCAGTTGCTTTCTATTTTCGCGGCGGAAAAACAGTGGAAAACATCTACCCTCTCCACGCTATTGGCGCGGCTCATTGACAAGGGCTTTGTAAAAAAGGAGATGCAGGGCAAAGTAAATTTTTATCATGCCATTGTTTCCCACGCTATGTACCAGAAGAACGAAACAAAAAGCCTGCTTGCCAACGTGTTTAACGGGAGCATTAAAAACCTGATGGCGGCGCTGGCGGATGAAAGCCTAACCCCCGCCGAAGCAGACGAGCTCACAAAATGGCTGCATGAAAGGGCAGACAAATGAACGGCGTATTGTTAACCGTGCTGGCGGCATCGACGGTGGGGTCGCTGCTTTTTGCGGCATTGATGGCGCTGCGCTTCGTCACGCGTACAACCTTCGGCGCGGCATGGCATTACTATACAGGGTTTGTGCCTGTGTTTTTCTTGCTGGGCGGTGTGCGTATCGGTGGCGCATTTATGACGTATGTGCGGTCATTAATTCCCGCCGCAGAGGAAGTGCTTTCATTTACATTTCCGCTGATACACACTTACGCCCCCGCAGGGCAATGGGTGCAGGAGGCAATCCCCGTTTTTCTCGCTGTTCCCTATACCGCGCGCACGACAGGGCTTGCCCAAATTTTTGCCCATCGCTGGGTAATTATCACCTGTATATGGGCGGCGGGTGCCTTCGTTTTTATGGCGGTACATGTTTGGCGGTACCGCGCCGCACGCAAGGCGATTCTGCACGGGAGCGTTCCCATTAGCGCGGAAAGCCCCATTCCCGTACACGTGAGCCGAAATATTCACGCACCGATTATGCTGGGCTTTACCCGCCCCGTAATTGTGCTTCCCCATGTTTCGTACCGCGAAGAGGAGCTTGCGATGATACTCGCCCACGAGCGAGCGCACTACCGGCGCAAGGACATATGGCTGAAAGCCATTGTACTGCTTGCAAACGCGCTGCACTGGTTTAATCCCGTGGTGTATTTGCTGGCGGCGCACCTTCGCACCCAGTGTGAACACGCTTGCGACGCGCACATGGCGGCGAAAATGAACCCCGCCCAGCGCATTCGCTACGGCGAGCTGCTTATCGCCGTTACCCGCCAATGCACACAGCCAATTGGTAAGAATTTCTTACCGGTTACCTTTACCGACAGTCAAAAAAAACTAAAAAGGAGATTGATTAACATGTTAAAAACACAAAAAAATAACCGCGCAAGAACCATCGTTTCCGTACTTGTTGCGCTGGCGATACTGGTAACGGGGGCAATTACTGCTTACGCATTTATGCCCACCGCAACCGAGGCCGCCAATGCAGACGCCCCCACCAGCTTTGGCATAACGGCGGTGGAATCATCCAGCGATTTAACCATAATCGCGTTAAACACGCCCAATAATGCGACCCTTTCTATGGAAACCGCCGCACGTATTGGCATTAACGCCATTGAGCAATTTTTTAACACATCGCTGGACGGCGCGACCGTATACATGCGCTATTATTACGATTGGCTACAGCAAAATTTGGGGCTAACCATTGATGATGTAACCATCGCAAATAACGCTATCGAACCTGGCGACGGTTTAATTGCTTCCGATTATTTGGCTTACCCCGACCCTTCCCCTTGGTGGCTGGGCCATATCCGCCACGAAGACGGTCAAACCCGCGTTCGCTTCACCATAGACGAGGCAACCTTGCAAATCAGCAACATTTATTACAGTGCGCAACCCAATGCGTGGGAAAATAAGCATTGGAGCGAAGTGGGGCATCATCTTGTAAAACCCACCGAGGAGCACAACCAGCGTTATGGTTTAATCGCACTCGATTTTGCCGACCGATATAGCGTTTTCGACGCACCTGCACAAGGCGCACGCATTTTTGGGACCAGTGCCATTGCAGATGAAAACGACAACTTTACCCTAACCGTAGGCGTGCGCGTACGCTGTGAAGAGGGAATTGTTTCCGAACTAACCTTTGCGGGCTTTACAACGGGGGAGGTATGGCTGATTGGCATTGCACCCCACAGCCCTTGGCACTCACCTTTTGATTGGGTGGAGAGGTAAGAGAAGTTAAAAACAAAGTGAAGAATGTAAAGCCCGCGAGCAAATTCGCGGGTAACGATGCAACGACCAAGCACGCCGCCAAGCGGGCAATGCCATTAAGTTAAGACGAAGCTGAAGGGAAATGAAAAAAAGGAGCTATCTAGGCTCCAGAAAAAAACGAGAGCAAGCGTAAAAAGCTCAAGCTCTCGTTTTTTGTTGTAAAATTGGTTTATGACGAACCAATTACAACAGGGAAATGACATCCTAAAGAACGCACCATATCAACTGATATTACCGTTTGATGTGGGCAGAAGAATCGAAACGAGTGAATTGAATTATAATACATTACACGCATCGTGCGACCGACTGCCACGACCGACAAGACCGATTTCGAATTATTTCGCTATACTTGCCCTGCTAGGCACCTGTTCAACACTATCTACACCACAAAGAAAAAGAACTCCCGCGTGAATCCACCATCACGGTATACGAATGCACCCAATGTGCGCACTGCCTACAAAAAAGCCACTGCATCCGCGCCAATGGTAATCGTTAGATATCTCTTTCAAAAGCCTTTATCGCCCTACGGCAAGAATCCCTTGCCCGCATCACCTCAGAGACGGGTAAGATTTTACAGATTACTCGCAGCATTCAATCCGAAGGTGTTTTTGGCATTTTAAAACAAGTTCATCACTTTCGGGGGTATGCACGCCGTGGATCTTCCAAGTGTATTCACCGAAACCGCCCTCTACGCCATCGCGTACAATATCAACAAACTCCACAGCAAAACTAAGCGAAACCTTTCCAGTGTTACGCTCCACGCGCAAAAGTCTGTTTAACTTTTGTATAATCCGATTTCCCACATATTATAGCGAAATGAATACGGCAAAAATAGAGCTGTTTTGTTTTTCTTAGTAATACAGCCTCTTTTTATCAGTTGTTAATTTTTCAAAAATAGTGTACATTGTTCAATGTCAGGCTAAAATTTTACCGTGGAGGGGATTGCAATGTTTAACCAAATTTTTGTTCCATTTTTAGTGGAGGAAAATTTACTTACCGCCGACCAAGCAAAGGAGGTGCTGGAGCAGCAAAAGCACGCGCGTATCCGCATGGGCGTACTTGCCGTAGAGGAAAAAATGATGAAACAAGACGACGTAGATTACGTTAACCGCTTGCAAGCATCCCAGAACGCCAGGTTTGGCGACATCGCAATAGACCGCGGCTTCCTAACCAAAGAGCAAGTGGAAGAGCTGCTTAACAAGCAGCCCCGCGAACATCTTGTACTAAAGCAAATTATCACCGACAAGGGCTACCTCGCAGGCGACAAATACGACCTTGCGCTGGGTACGTTTAAGACAAGCCTTGCCATTTCGTATGACGATTTTGAGCTGTTGCAGGACAAAGATATCGAAGCCTTTATGCACATTATCGGCAATATCGACAATAACGACACCATATTGTGGGAATATGTAAAAATGTTTATCAACACCACCATCCGCTTCATAGACCGTGAAGTGCGGCTGGGCAAAGCCTACAGCACCAAAAACGCCGGCTTTAAACACGTCGTATGGCAAAAAAGCGCCGGCGGCGGAGAGGAATACACCTACGTACTTGCCACCGACGATACAAGGGCGGCGTGTGCATTTAGCGCGGCTTACGCCAAATTCCCCATCGACGATATGAACGAAGACGGACAGGATTCGTTCAAAGAATTTCTTAACTGCGTAGGCGGCTTGCTTACCTCCGACCTTGAAAACCGCGGCGTTAAAGCACTCACCATTGACGTACCCGATTACGCAGGCGACCATGCCTTAGCACAGCCCGTTACCGTTGTACCCATCACCTTGCCCATGGGCGAATTTTATATCACCGTCCTTAACCCGACGACAAAGCCCGCAAACAAAAAACGCTTCCTGCTGGTGGACGATTCCAAAGTAGCGCGCCACCTGTTGCGCACCACACTGGAGGCAGCGGGGCACGAAATACTGGACGAGGCGACCAACGGCTTAGACGGCTTTGATAAATACCGCGCCCTTAAGCCCGACATCATTACCCTAGACGTTACTATGCCTATCCTTAACGGTATTGAATGCTTAAAATTGATTCTCGCTGCCGACCCCAACGCCGTTGTCATTATGGTGACCTCTGTAGGCAAGGAGTCGCTTGTAGAAGAAGCACTGGAAATAGGCGCAAAGGCCGTAATCGCCAAGCCCATCGACCAAAATGTCGTGCTGGAACGCCTCGGGAAGCTACTTTAAGGGCAAAGATTAATTTATCCCATAAACCTGAAGGGGCTGTCTTACAAAGACAGTTCCTTTTTTCACCATCGTAGAATATACCCCGCCACCACGTAAGCGCCAAATAGAGTCGCGTCTGTACAGAGGGGGCTCTGTTTGACGCTTACTATCGGTCACGTATAGCGGCTCGCCACCTACGGTAATGTTTACTTCTACCGCCAGCAAATTAACGGGGTCATCATAGTTTACATGCATCTCTACGGTGATGGGGGTGTTGCCGTTTACATCCAATGCCGCGAGCGTGTCAAGCAGGCCTATGCATAGCGTAATGTTCCCATTTGGGAAGGCGAGAGAAAGGGGAATGCCCGCTTCCGCCAACATGGCTATCATTTCATGGGTAAAGACCTCAACGTATTCATCAAAACTAGCATAATCATCGAAGAGGAGGAAATCGTCGGGCAAATCAATAGACGTCACATCTATTTCGGGGCGTGGGATAAAAATTGGTGGGGGCGCAGGCTCTGTTTCAGGGGGCGGCGTTACCGTTAACCGCCCGCTTAAATGGTGCAAGGTATAGTTTGCGCCAACGGTATCGTTAAGCTGCGCATGCCCGTTGCGCCGGAGCCAAGGGCCTTCTTCGCATCTTTGGGGCTGTCAGCGTTGGTACGTACACCTACCGCGCCTTTTACTTTTTCTACCCAGCCCATAAACGTGCCGAAGTCACCTTTATCGGTGTCCACTTCTACCGTTTTAACTTGCCCAAGGTATACGTTACCCGCGTATGCACTACACCCCCACCGCCAGTACGCTTTAGTCATTTTATGTAATAAATAAATCCCCGCTTATGCACCAGCGGGGATGGGGGGGTGCTCGTTTAATAAATTCATTAACACATCTAGCGGTAAATCCGTAACCTCTGCAACATCATTTGGCGAATCGCCTCTGCTTAGCATTTTTCTTGCAATTTTTTTCGCTTTTTCATTATCACGCTTTACCAACCAACCGCCCTCTTCCATTGCGTCAATAATGATTTTCATACTTGTTTCTTCGGAAAACATATTTATCGCCTCCTTAAAAATGAGCGGGTTTGCCTTTACTAGCCTATCCAAAAATATATTTTTATCATCAAGTAATTTTCGGTCTTTATAAAACTGTAGCGTTTTTACCATATCCGCCACGCTTAAGTTACTGCGCAGGTTGTGCAGAAACAAGTTTTCATCTTCCGACAAACGCTTGCTCTCTAATATCTATATCGGAAAAACGTCACCACTTATATAATATATCCCGCGCTCTACTTCCTCAACCGTAAAACCGCGTTCTTGCGTCAACTGCTTTATTAATTCCCTAGGAAAAATCGTGAGCGATATCGAAATGGTTATGTCCGTCAACGCCACCTTTTCAAACGAGGAATAAATATATGCATATCCTAACACTTTTTGATAATCCCAAAAGGAGAAGCTGTCTTTTTCCGACTTGTATTCGACGATATTATGCGTTTTAAATATTTTGCCTATGTTCTTTTCAATTTTTACATCCTTAACCTTTTTTATCACCAGTGTGTCCATACGAAGTGCTTCTTCACTTAGGGTATACTCGCTAATAAACTCTAGCGCGTCGGCATATTCGTATAATTCTAGCTGGAGGGCTTCGTGATGCGCACCATGCCAGTAGATTTTATTATTTTCGTCCATTCGCTTGCCCCCTATGTGATAATTATATCGCGGAGAGCCTGTATTGGCAACGATGCGAAATAAAGCGAAATAATTCAAAAACGGTCTTACCTGTCGTGGCAAGACCGTTTTACATTGATTCCGTTATAGTACGTGCTCGTCAATTCCTATGTTGCGAACAGTTGTAAAAAGTTAGGGCTACCACGCCACAATTATCTCATCACCTGCAGTAGCAATGTCATACCCAATAAGTCGCCCAATAACATCCAGCGGAAGCATAAACCGCCCGTCAATAACGGTTGGGGGTTCATCCAATTGAGTGGTTACGCCGTTAACTTGCAGGGTGCTTTCATTTGCGCGGATATTGCTTAGGGTTATCCATTCCCTATTGCTTGGTGTTTGCAAGGTAAGGGTGGCAGAGGCTGTGGCGGAATCCCAATGTACAAAACCCTCGTCATACGGTGCGTGCTGCATTAACGTATACACAAACGCGCGTAGGGAAATAAATACGCGCTCGCCTATAGTGGCTAAGGGTTGACTTACCCCACCAATACCCGCTTGGGTGTTTAGCACAAGTATAGATGGTACATGTATGAGACGTTCGTAATACGTATACGCATCTTCTTGCAGGGGCGCAAGGGTGAGCAGGAAATACGGTAGTTGAATGGTGATATACAGTACGCCGTTTATATCGGTTGCGTGTTCATCTAACAGCGTTATGAGCAGTGCGTCCTCGGTAATGCTAAAGAGGATATCTGCCTCTTCTGCCAATAGGGCAAGGGCGTTAACGGCATCTTCATCCAACACAATTGTGCCCGCGGGTAGGATAATTACCAAACCAAGGGGCGTTTCCGCAAGGGCTTCCCATAAGGTATAGGGCAGTTGAATTTGGGTAACATCGTCAAAAATCTCGTCAGCTAAGTCGAAGGTAAGCACATTGTTGTACGTAGGATAGGTGACAAGGGCGTAGGCTTCCTCATACGTTAATTGTAGTTTTGCCCTATCGCCCATGATGTGGACAATGAGTTCCACGTCATTAATGGTTATAACGGTTTCTACATACGTTGCCTCTGTGGGTGCGGGGGAAGTTTCGGGTTCGCTTGTGCTTTCCTCATTATCATCCCCTGGTGAAACGTTATTGTTTTGGTTACCGCTATCGTTATTTCCGCCGCCGCCACCCCCACCATTGGGGAAGTATAACGTATTTAATGTTAGCGTAAACAATTGGTTTGCGCTTTGCACCCCATTGCTTGCCACAATGGTAAAGTGGTGTGTACCCGCAGGGATAGCCCCCGCAAATTGCAACTCGCCCGATGTGGGGTTAATGGTTACCCCCGCAGGTGCATTGGTGAGCGCAAATGTGGGCATGGGGTACCCTTTAGCCATTACATTTGTGTGGTTAAATATACCCGCTATGCCTGTAAATTGCGCGGGCGAGGTAAATACAGGGCTTGTGGTGGGGGTTACGCCTAAGTCTTCCATTACTTCGGCAAGCAATTGGGGGTCATTCATTTCCAGTACCATGGCTAGGCGTATATCCATGGGCATGGCAACCATTACCCCCGCAATGGTGGAAAGGGTCGAATCTTCCAACTGCATTGTAATATTTGCCGTACCCGGCAAATCACCCACTACATTGAAGGTGGCAACGCCGTTTGCGTTAACAACGGCGTATTCCTGCGTGGTTACTGTGTAGGGGTTATCGTTGGTGGCGAATACGCGACGCCCCGCAACGGCGTTGCTTGGGCCAACCTGTACGCTAATCGTCCCCGACTCGCCAAAGGCTAAGCGCAAGGGCGCGGCGGAAATGGTCTTAGGCTCTGGCACTACGGTAAGGGTGCGGGTCACATTCGCGGCAAGGCGTACATTGGCGTAACAGCGCACCGTATTATAAATGGTAAATTCCACTTCCCCCGATATGGGGTGTGCGGGTACAAAACGCACAATCGTCGCAAAATTGCGTGGGTTAACCCGCGCACTGGGGAAACCACTCGCCTGTATAAAACCGTGCAAATAATCCTTGCCAAGGAAGTTGCTCTCCTTGTTCACCAGTTGCAATGTACCCGCAATGGGTACGCCATTTTGCGTTAAGGTGAAATGGTTGGGGGTTAAATATTCGGCGTACATAAACTTATCAAATACCACTTCTATCGCCGTGGGGAAGGCACTTACCCGCTGCACCGTAGGTACGCGGCGCGAGATAAGTCCCACATGTACCTCCAAATGCTCGGGCGGTACAGGCATATAAATGGTGTCAACGCTTTCAAAACCTTCTTTTGCAAAATGTACGCGCCAGTTACCGGGGGGCACATCCCAGGCATAGTGTCCGTCCTGCCCTGTTATTTGCGGGTTTACTTGGTCGTATTCAGCCGCATTCCAAGGTGTGTTGCTACCTTGGCGGAAAATGGTTGCCGTTACCCCCGCTAAGCGGTTAGACAGCACCCCTTCATATACGTAACCCGAAGGGTCAATAATAATGCGGTAGCGTATTTCACGTTCTTCCCGCAGGGTTACGGCTTCTTCCCCATCCACAACACCGTAGAAGTAAAAGCCGTTAGTACCCCGCGCATTACCCACGGGGAACCGCCCCGGTTCATTAACCGTGGCAATAATTACTTCCGCTGCCGTGTTAGAATGCGCCCAAAACACAAAGGTTCTGCCCACAGCTTCGGGTGTAAAGGTGACAAACCAATGTTGATTACCGCCAAAAGTTTCCAATATCATTTGCCCATTAGCAAAGGTGTGTGTACCACTGTTGGAGTTAATTGTACCGCTATTGGGTTCATCCCGTGGGCGCAACACGTAGGCTTGGGTAGTTACCGCCGGGCTTACCACAGAGTTGGGGAAGAGTTGACTGTCCCTAAAGCGCGATTGTTCCACCGCTACCCCTACTTGCTGGGCAACAATGTCGTTTACACTGGTCGTTGTTTCGTGGTGCCAAAACATTTCAATCACCAAACGGCCGGAAAGGTAGTTTTCCAGCACCGCCGGCCTGTCAAGGAATACCCAACGGTCATTGTCAGGGGAAGTGGGGCGCATGGCAAAGGTAGCCGCCGTAGAACCATCTGGTAACTTCATTAGCATATTTACTTCCGTAACACGGGAACCGGCAGGTACGGCTAACAAAAGATTATAGGTAAATGCCTGGTTTGGCTGATATATGAGGGTAGCCCATCGCTGGCCCGGTATATCCCAAGTATTCATTTCCTGTGACATCACGCCGCTAAGGGCACCGATAACCCTAAAGCTTTCAACGGTGGGGGCCCCGGTGCCTACACTCCTAAAGTCGGTTTGGCCTACCGCCCGTATGGTTAGCCCATGCACATTGGCGGTAACCACCACTTCATGGATACCCATGTTAGCCAATATATGGCGGGTGCTAAAGTAACCGTTAGCATCTACGGGAATGGTCCTGACAAACACGCCGCAACAATACAGGCGCACGCTTTGTATATTGGCTTCACTGGTTACCCGCCCCGATATTTCTTGGTTAGGGGCCCAAGTGAAGGGGGGTAGGTTTACCGTAATGCGGGAGCGTAACGCAACCATGCCATTGGGGCCGTCCCCAATGGGCAAGCCCAAGACAAGCACGTTATTGGGGTGTGTAAAAGCGAGCCGCCCTTGGGCACTGTTATGGAAAGAGTGGGAAATGGTAAGGGGATTGTGGTTGGGGGAAGTCATAAAACCAATCAAGTCGCCCACCGCGTCTATCCGTAACCACGTAGCAGAAGTGGTATCGGGGTTTAACAAATGGGCATATAAATTACCGTGTACATAACTGTTGCTAATAGAAACCCTTTGTTGGACGATGTTGTTTGTGCCGGTAGCGGCAACCACCCCAATTAGCCCTCCGGCAACGGTTTCCCGGGTGCCGGCTATGGCTTCGCTTACATTAAAGGCCGCCACATTACCCAAGCTGTAGCTGTTTTCTATGGCTACGTGGCCACGGCTGCGGCCTACCAGCCCACCGGCAATGGTAATACCCCGCCCACCGATGGCAGAAATACTGCCGTCGAAGTAGCTGTCCCGTATATCCAGCAAGCCGAGGCCCGTTGTGCCTATATCGCCAACTAAGCCACCGGCTACCAATGAGCCGCTGGGGCCGTCTGTATTGGTGACAAAAAGGTCCCCCACTACGGCTACATTGTGGATAAGTAAATTTGTAAAAGGCCCTGCCGAGGCAATTACCCCACCAACGGTTTTGGTTATTGCGCTATTAGATGCGTTGGGCATATCTATCCTGTCGTTGGTAAAGTGCAGTCCCAAGTTTAATACCGCTACGTTTGCTACCATACCAATGGTGCTGGAAAAAAGCCCAAAGGTATAATTCGGCAAGGTGGAGCCGCTTCCTATTGTGAAAGAATAGTCCGGGCAAAAGAATATGTTGTATATGCTATGCCCCATGCCGTTAAATACGCCGCCAAAAAGCGGGATGGGTACCCAAGGGGCGGTAAGGTGTATGTCGTTGGTTAAATAAAAATATACTCTACTCGTTCCGTTAAAAGGCCGGTCTAAAATAGCCCTCAGCTCTGCCTCGGTGGAAATGGCAACCACTTCAATTATACTCCACTCCTCGGGTATTTCTGCCAGTGTGGGGGCAAGTAATGTGCCCCCGCGGGTCAACGCAGGGGGTGGGTTAACAGGCAACTGCGGGTGGGTAACTAGGTTAAATGCACCTATCTCTTGCAAGGGCGCAATCTCTATCGGCGGTACGTAAATGGCGGGGGGTGTGGATATGGCAGCAGGGGTGGTTATGGCCGCAGGGGTTACTCCCTGCACCTGCGCACTTATGTATCCCTCACCGCCTTGCCCAATATCGAAGGCAAATACCCCAAATACGTTGTTCATAGCCATAACCACCGCAACAAACAATGCCAGCATACGCTTCTTCTTCATGACAAACCATCCTCTCAATTTTGCGACAACCTCGCGTTTAACTCGCGTTACCCAACTGGTAACAAATTGTTGCCAGTTGCCCTAAGGGGGTGTTAGAAAAATTCCGTATTAAAAAAGCGGTTATCCCCGCGCAAAAACACACGGAGTAACCGCAAATTACCCAAGTTAAATAACCGCCTGGTTGCGATAATTATTGTGGTTGGCGTCACTTTGTCAACCCCTAAATAACTTTTCAGCATTTATAACATAAGTTGGGATAAATTTCAATCCCTTGTTTTTGTATTTGTTCCCGCAACGCTTCATTAAAAATTGTTTTGGGCTTGTTTTGTTTTTTTCGATGTAAGTTTATTTGCCTTGAATAACCAGTTCATAACCACTTGTTCATTTATGTTTTCGCGTCCCCCGGCAATGCGATGGATGGGTTTAAGCCGTAGCACCCAATAAGAGAACACCGCAATTTGTTTTAGCTCATTAATTTTCATGCCGTTGTGGTACATTAAATAATGCAGTTTACGTTGGTTTATCCTAATTATTGCTGTATTTAATAACGCGCCATCTACATGGTAATCATTTATATTTATCCCCAGTTCGCGGAAGGCTTTTCCAACCATGCGTTCGGCAAAAGCGTGTCGTTCAAGTAATTTTTCCTCAGGTTCTTGTACATAATATGAATACAGCGCCCCGTTAAACTCAAAATGGCTCATTGTCTTGTGTCATCCTCGCTTACGTCTGCATCATATGCCTCAAGGATAAAAGACATATAATCCGCTTCTTCAGTGATTGGCGCATTTCCCATACGTTCATTTTGCGCCAGTAAATTTTCCCCGCGAATCATATCCAATCGTTGTTCCCGCGTCATGATTAATAGATTCATATCTTCACACCTTTTTGCAATTTTTCATATTATTATTGTTGCAAATATATCACAGGATATGCAGGCAAACAAGGCAACTATCAAGCAAAAGCCCGCGAATCTTCACTCGCGGGCTTTAATATTAAAGTTTTTGCCTCGCTTTTTTCAAAAAGCGAGTGGGTTATGCGAATACTTTGCATTCGCAACGGGCAAAGCCCACGGTATTAATTTTTTATTCCTCTTACTTATTCCCTCTAATCGCGCATTGTGCCGCGGCTAAGCGTGCGATGGGCACGCGGAAGGGTGAGCAGCTTACATAGTCCAGCCCAATGGATGCGCAGAAGGCGATGGAGTAGGGGTCGCCGCCATGCTCGCCGCAGATGCCGATTTTCAGCTTGGGGTTGGCTTTGCGGCCTTTTTCTACGGCGGTGCGCATTAATTCGCCTACGCCGTTAACGTCCAGCTTCGCGGTGGGGTCACCTTCGTAGATTACGTTTTCGATATAATCTTTGAGGATGCGCCCTGCGTCGTCGCGGCTTAGGCCGTAGGTCATTTGGGTTAAGTCGTTGGTACCAAAGGAGAAGAACTCGCTGCCCGCTTCGGATACGATTTTGTCCGCCACGATACACGCACGGGGGATTTCAATCATCGTACCTACGGCATAGTCCAGGCTAATGCCTGCTTTGGCTACCAGGTCCTTCGCTACGCGGTCAATAATGTCGCGTACGAACTTGGTTTCTTTTACATCGCCTACGAGGGGTATCATAATCTCGGGCTTGATATCGAAGCCTTTTTCTTTCTTCACTTCGATGGCGGCCTCGATGATGGCGCGGGTTTGCATTTCACCAATTTCGGGGTAGGAAACGGTTAAGCGGCAACCACGGTGGCCCATCATGGGGTTCAACTCGTGGAGGGAAGTCGCCTTCGCTTTAATATCCGCTACGGATTTGCCCATGTCTTTTGCCATTGCTTCGAAGTCGGCTTCGGTTTGGGGCATAAATTCGTGTAAGGGGGGGTCTAACAGGCGGATGGTAACGGGGCGGCCTTCCATGGTTTCATAAATGCCTTTGAAATCGTTTTTCTGCAAGGGAAGCAATTCGTCCAGTGCCGCGCGGCGGTCTGCTTCGTTTTCGGCAAGAATCATCTTGCGTACTTTTGGCAAACGGTCGGGGTCAAAGAACATATGCTCGGTACGGGTTAAGCCGATGCCCGTTGCGCCGAAGCCAAGGGCTTTCTTCGCATCTTTGGGGCTGTCGGCGTTGGTGCGTACACCTACCGCGCCTTTTACTTTTTCAACCCAGCCCATAAATGTGCCGAAGTCGCCTTTGTCCGTGTCCACTTCTACGGTTTTCACTTGCCCAAGGTACACGTTACCCGTAGAACCATTGAGGGAGATATAGTCGCCTTCTTTAATGGTTTCGCCGCCAAGGGTGAAGGATTTGCCGCTAAAACGGATTTCTTCACAGCCCGATACGCAGCAGCAACCCATTTGGCGGGCTACCAGCGCGGCGTGGGATGTCATACCGCCTTTAGCGGTAAGAATACCTTTGGACACTTCCATACCCATAATGTCGTCGGGGGAGGTTTCAAGGCGCACAAGGATTACGCTTTCGCCGCGGGCGTTGGCTTCTACCGCGTCTGCCGCTTCGAAGTACACCTTACCTACGGCAGCACCGGGGCTTGCGGGTAATGCCGCGCCAATTTTCTTCGCCGCTTTAAGGGAAGCGTCGTCAAATTGGGGGTGAAGGAGTTGGTCAAGGGCTTTGGGGTCTACGGAAAGGATGGCTTCCTCTTCCGTTAAAATGCCTTCGTTTTTAAGGTCGATGGCGATTTTTAACGCCGCGTGTGCGGTACATTTGCCGTTACGGGTTTGCAGGATATACAATTTGCCGTTTTCTACGGTAAATTCCATGTCTTGCATGTATTTGTAGTGTTTTTCCAGCAAACGGGCATGGGTCATGAACTCGTCGAAAACGGCTTTGTTTACTTTTTCAAGCTCGGTGAAGTTAAGGGGCGTGCGTACGCCTGCTACTACGTCCTCGCCTTGTGCATTCATAAGGAATTCGCCGTATACGTGGTTGTCCCCCGTTGCGGCGTTACGGGTAAATACTACCCCCGTGCCCGACGTATCGGAAAGGTTACCGAATACCATTTGCTGTACGTTAACGGCGGTGCCCCATTCGTAGGGGATGTCGTTCATACGGCGGTATACGAAGGCGCGCTCGTTGTCCCATGATTCAAATACGGCGGAAATTGCGCCGTAGAGTTGCTCTTTTGCATCGCCGGGGAAGTCCTTGCCTTGGTCGTCGCGGTAGATTTTTTTGAAGCGCTCTACCACGGCTTTCCAGTCGTCGCCCGTAAGCTCGGTATCGTCTTTGTAGCCTTTTTCTTCTTTAAACTTTGCAAGGTCGTGTTCAAAGTCATGCTTCGATACGCCAATAACTACGTCTGCAAACATCATGATAAAACGGCGATAGCTGTCATACGCGAAGCGTGCGCCGGCGGATTTGGCTAAGCCTTCGGCGGCTGCGTCGTTAATGCCAAGGTTAAGCACGGTGTCCATCATACCGGGGAGAGAAACACGCGCCCCCGAGCGTACACCCACCAGCAAAGGATTGGTAGAATCGCCAAACTTTTTGCCCGAGATGCTTTCCAACTGGGTTACACAATCGTCGATTTGTTTTTTAATGTCGTCGTTAATTTTCTTGCCGTTTTTGTTGTAGTCGGTGCAGGCTTCGGTAGAAACGATAAAACCGTTGGGTACAGGAATGTTAAGCTTAATCATTTCGCAAAGGTTTGCGCCCTTGCCGCCCAACAGGTTTTTCATGTCCTTGTCGCCTTCTTTGAACATATACACATATTTGTGCGCCATGTTTTATATCCTCCCTTAATAAGGTTAATAGGTTTTTGTAAATAACCGCAATCAATGAAAAAATGGTCGCTACGAATTTTACGCCGATGCGTAAAATTCATTCGTGCGGGCGTTCCGCTTCGCTTCACGTCCTTCTCGCTCCCATTTTTAATGAATTATTGCGGTTATTTTAAGGTAGCTTTCGCTCCTACTTCGGCAAGCTTTTTGCTTACTTCCTCGGCTTCTGCTTTGGGCATACCCTCTTTAAGCACTTTGGGTGCGCCGTCTACCAGCTCTTTGGCTTCTTTTAAGCCTAAGCCCGTAATTTCGCGTACTACTTTAATAACCTTAATTTTTTCTGCGCCAACCTCGGTTAACTCTACGTCAAATTCGGTTTTTTCTTCCGCAGCTTCGCCGCCGCCGCCTGCCGCCGCAGGACCGGCCATAACCATACCCGCAGCAGCAGATACGCCAAATTCTTCTTCCGCAGCTTTAACTAAATCGTTAAGCTCCAGCACGGACAGCTCTTTAACCGCCGCGATAATGTCGGTAATCGTTAATTTCGCCATTTCAAAAATCTCCTTAAAATATAAAGTTTTGGTCGAGCTTTTTCAAAAGCTCGTGGGGTTTGGGGC
The DNA here is from genome assembly GCA_009786535.1 of Defluviitaleaceae bacterium. Lineage (GTDB taxonomy): Bacteria > Bacillota > Clostridia > Lachnospirales > WQUN01 > WQRX01. The sequence continues at coordinate 56,465 of WQRX01000003.1, forward strand.
AACGCCCCAAGGTATTAATCTTTTAATCTTTTGACTTTAAACCTTACGCTTCTTCTGCTTTTTTCTCAGCCACTGCGTTAATAACGCGTGCGAATGCGCCCATGGGCGACTTGAACGAGCCAAGCAAGCGAGAAATAAGCACATCCCTTGGGGGAATATCCGCAATTGCCTTGGTTTTTGCAGCGTCGTAAACCTCGCCGTCGATAGCGGAGGCTTTAAATTGAAGCAAAGGCATCGCCTTTAAATGCTTGCTGATGGCAGAAGCCGCCGCGGTTGCATCTTCATAGGAAAAAGCCACCGCCGTTGGTCCTGCAAGGTGTTCCTTTAAGCCGCTGTAGTCCGTGCCTTCTATGGCGCGTTCCATCATGGTATTTTTGTACACCTTGTAGTCAATACCGCCCGCCTTGCGAATGCTGGAGCGCAGCAAGGTATCCTGCTCTACGGTTAAACCACGGGACTGCACCAGCACAACGGATTTTGCCTTACCCAGTTTGTCGCGTATCTCGTTGATAACGACGTTTTTTGCATTGCGGTTTTTTTCAAGATTTGTCATGTTTCGGTTCTCCTTTCTCGGAGCATTCCATTAGAAAAGCCCCGTACTTTGGCGTCTGTTAGACGAACCATAGCTACGGGGCTTGTATGCATAGAAATAAAATGCCTTACAAACTACCTCGCCTCGGTGGGGTTTACAACCGAAGAATACCCACTGTCTATGGCAGGGGAGAGTATACGCGAAGGGTTAGGGAAATGTCAAGTACGCTTTTTATACTCCTGCTCAACGCTTATCATAAGCACTTGACGACCGTCCTCGTCTCGTTGGAAGATGTCGGGCTTACCTGTGAGCCATTTTTTGTTTTTACTGTCGGCGTTTAACCACATGTCTAAATGGTGGTCGTATACTTCTTTGCAGAAGGCTTCTTTGTCGCCGCTGTAGTTGTCGGGCATGATAAATTGAAAATACGTGCCCGTATCCTGCTCCACAACGATGAGCTTGATTTTTTCGGACTCGATATAGCGCGGGGCTTCCGTAAAGGGCTTTGTGGTAATTTCGATACCTTCTATGGTGAATGCCGTACCTTGTTCGCCGCCGGCAACCCGAATGAAAGGAACGGGCTTGCCCTCAATGAGGGGGAAGGTATGCAAAAGGCGGAAGCTTTCCCCTTGGCTGATGGAATGGGCGTCCAGCCATTCATACCCCGGCATACCTGCCATCCATAGGCTACCCTTGCTTTCCGCGTTGGCGGCGATTTTTCCCCTTACGACCAAAGCGCAGTAGTGGTTGGGCGGCATGTTTAGCGCCTTCAGATGTATATCAATGCCGTCCCAGTCGTTTTTCGTGTTGGTAATTTGTATCCCGTTTTGTAAAAACGTGTAGGTCGGGTCGCCTGAGGATTCGACGACGCTTGTTTTAAACCCGCCAAGGGGTGTGCCTGTTTCCATGTCGCGTATTTCTTTGTTGGTTGCCAGGGAATACACGGTTTTCCAACCTTCGGTGTTAAACTTTATGGGCACATACCGCTGGAGCTGGTGATAGCCCAGCCCTTGCTTTATATCGCTGCCGGGGCAAAGCATGTGCGCCATTAAATGACGGGCGGTATCGTGGGTAAAATTTGTGCCCCTCAGCCATTTTAAAATTTGCGGGTATAGGCTTGTCATACTTTCGTCGTCCATATCCACGCATATGGCGGTGGCATACAGCCCGCCTTCTACTTCGATGATTTTATAGGGCGCGGTGTCTGCCTCGGTTACGTGGTCGTGAATGGCAAAAATTTGTGCATTGGTTTCGCAGGAAATTTCTTTGTCGAGGATAAAGTTGCTGTTGTCCCAAACAATATTTTTGTGCAGATGCTTGTTATTTTCGCCCCATTCCCAAAATTCCATGTTGTGATGGCCCTCTGTTTTCCACCCCGAAAATACGGCGCGGAATTTGGGCAACCGTACTACCATCACACTTGGGAGCTTACGATTTTCCAATTGGGTGGTTATTTCCATAAAATGCTGCATGGGGTTTTCGATTTGGTTTTCGATGTCCTTTGCTTTCTCATATAATTTTTTTACGTCCGAATCATTGGAGAAATCGGCATTTTCTATTTGGCGGATAAATTCCATGACAATTTTTTTCAACTCGTGGAGGAGGGCGACCTCGTTGTCTATGTCATGGACCTTTTTGCCCAATACCTCCAGCACAATTTCCGAGCCGGATGCGCTAAAAATTTGCCGAATGTCTTTTATGCCTATGCCCAGCTTACGCAAAACTAAAATCTGCTTCAGCTTTTTTTCTGCCACCCCGTCGTACACGCGGTATGCGTAGTCATCGGTACGGGTACTGGAAATTAGCCCCATGTCCTCGTAGTAGCGCAGTGTACGCGCCGATACATCATACATGGATGACATATCGCGGATTTTAATAAGATTGCCCATGTGTTGCCTCCTTTGTTATTTAATGCGCATAGCATAAAGCTTTCCCCTGCGGAAGAGTCAAGGGCGTTGCCCCACAAGAAGGGTTGCCTTCAATTTGACGCCCTTGCGCCACCATTCCCGCTATGCTACTATGCTCAACAGTTGATGAAGGATGTAGAATGTAAGGGTGGGTGGGCGATAAAGCCCTAGTAGGATACGACAGCAGCACGAAAAAATTCAAAAGGATGGGATAGAAATGGGGATTTTAATTGAATTGCAAAGTGAACTACAAACAATTATTGAAAACGTAGGCATTAACCCAAAATCCTTGTTAAAAGGGATGTATTATGTTGCCGCATTAGTAAAAAAGGCAAGGGACGCACGGGGTTCGGGTGAAGTACAGGGCGATTATGCCGAGATTATACGTCGGCTGGATGCAGCACAAAACGAGCTAAAAGAGAAATTCGCGCAGATGCAAAGCAACGGGAAATTTGCATCTGACATTCAAGTATTAATTCCCGATGTGGTTATTTTGCATTTAAAATACCCCCTTGAAAAAAGCGAACCCGATAGCAAACATGAAGATGTAGCACAAGCAATAGATGATTTGTTTACCATGGAGGACGGATTGTACGAAGGCTGTGTTATTCTTTCGTCAGAAACTATTGCGTTAAATGTTAACTGCGATGATGAAGGCGACGGAGATGACCTTGAAAGTGAAGTTATCGCCCCTGTGAAAATATTATTGCAAAAATATGAAACAGCCATAAAAACAATTGAACGCCTGTAAAAAAGGATAGGGAAAACAGGCGCAAAAAAGAGAGTTTTTATAACCGTTTTAAACCCGCACTTGCGACGAAGAACGCCGCATTTGCGGATTTTTTTCATGTGCGCACAATTTCAACTGATTACAATATGTAATCGGTTGGTTTTGAATACTTTGAATACAAAGTAAAGCCGTTCCGTCAACTTTCGCCCATCCCCTTGACTTCTTGCCGCCACACTGGTACAATCCCCACCGTTTTCTATTTTCGAAGGAAAGGAGGAAAAAAGATGCTAACTTTCAATCAATTGGTAAAGCAAGGGCGCAAGTCTAAGGAGCGCAAGTCTACCTCTCCTGTATTGCAAAAGGGACTTAACTCGCTGAAGGACAAAGTGCTGGACCAATCCGCCCCCCAAAAGCGCGGCGTGTGTACGTATGTGCGTACCAAAACACCCAAAAAGCCTAACTCCGCATTGCGTAAAATTGCCCGTGTAAGGCTTTCCAACAAAATGGAAGCAACATGCTACATCCCCGGCGAAGGCCACAACCTGCAAGAGCATAGCGTTGTGTTAATTCGCGGCGGCAGGGTGCGCGACCTGCCCGGTGTGCGCTATCACATTATCCGCGGTACGCTGGATACGGCAGGCGTTGCAAAACGCGGACAAGCCCGCAGCAAATACGGCGCGAAGAAGCCCAAAAAAGCATAATTTAATCACGTAAGCAACGAAGCAAAAATCGCTTCCTTATATAATGTAATCTTTTTGCCTATGGGCAACGTTAATAAGGGCGCGAACGTATGAAATGGTTAACATTTCGCACGAGTACCGATGAGTTATGTGAATTTCGCAGAAATTCGCTAATAATCTCTATAAGGAGGGAAGCATCGTGCCAAGGAAAGGTCACGTAGCAAAACGCTCTGTATTGCCCGACCCGCTGTTTGGCAGCAAGGTAGTTACCAAGCTGATTAACGGCATCATGTTAGACGGTAAAAAAGGCGTTGCCCAATCAATTGTATATGGTGCATTCGAAAAAGCGGCAGAGAAAAAAGGTCAGCCCGCGATTGAAATTTTTGAAGAAGCGCTAAACAACGTAATGCCCGTACTGGAGGTAAAAGCCCGCCGCGTAGGCGGTGCAACCTACCAAGTACCCATAGAAGTGCGCCCCGACCGCAGACAAGCCCTTGGGCTTCGCTGGCTGGTTTACTTCTCAAGAAGGCGCAGCGAAAAAAATATGACCGACCGCCTGGCAAATGAATTGTTGGACGCTTCCAACAACACAGGCGCGGCCGTAAAACGTAAAGAAGAAATGCACAGAATGGCTGATGCAAACAAAGCCTTCGCGCATTATAAATGGTAGGTGTAAAATGAGCAGAGCTTTCCCACTGGAAAGAACAAGAAATATCGGCATCATGGCGCATATTGACGCGGGTAAAACCACGCTTACGGAACGTATTTTGTTCTACACAGGTCGCAACTATAAATTGGGCGAAACCCACGAGGGTACCGCCACAATGGACTGGATGGAGCAAGAGCAAGAGCGCGGAATTACCATTACTTCTGCGGCAACGACAACGCAGTGGGACAACCATCGCATCAATATTATTGACACGCCGGGCCACGTAGACTTTACGGTAGAAGTAGAGCGCAGCTTACGTGTGCTTGACGGTGCAGTAGGTGTTTTCTGTGCCAAAGGCGGTGTTGAACCGCAGTCGGAAACCGTTTGGCGGCAAGCCGACAAGTACGCCGTACCCCGCGTAGCCTATGTAAACAAAATGGACATCATGGGGGCGGATTTTTTACGCGTAGTGGCGATGATTAAAGACCGCTTAGGCGCAAACGCCGTACCCGTGCAGTTACCCGTAGGCGCGGAAAGTGAATTTAAAGGCAATATCGACCTGTTTGAAATGAAGTTCTACAACTATCCTGTAGACGTGACACAACCGTTAGTTGCCGAAGAAATTCCCGCCGACATGAAGGATTTAGCCGAAGAATACCGCACCGCCATGATTGAAGCCATTGCAGAAACCGATGAAGACCTTATGGAAGCGTATTTAAACGGCGACGAGCTTTCGATTCAAACCCTTAAAGAGGCATTGCGCAATGCATGTATTGCTACCACGATTACTCCCGTTTTCTGTGGAAGCGCATACAAAAACAAGGGGATTCAAAAACTATTGGACGGCGTTGTTTCGTACCTGCCTGCGCCAACCGATATCCCTGCGATTAAGGGCATTATTCCCGCAACGGAAGCGGAAACCGAGCGCAAAGCCTCCGACAGCGAACCGTTTTCTGCCTTGGCGTTTAAGATTATGAACGACCCCTTTGTGGGTAAGCTGGCGTTCTTCCGCGTATATTCGGGCAAGCTGAGTGCAGGCTCGTATGTGCATAATTCTGTGAAGGACAAAAAGGAACGCATGGGGCGCATTCTTCAAATGCACGCCAACCATCGCGAGGACGTAACGGAAGTACACGCAGGCGACATTGCCGCCGTTGTTGGCTTAAAGTTTACCACAACAGGCGACACCCTGTGCGACGAGAAACACGAAGTTATCCTGGAATCCATGAACTTCCCCGAGCCTGTAATTTCGGTTGCCATTGAGCCGAAGACCAAGGCAGGGCGCGATAAAATGGGCATCGCATTAGGCAAACTTGCCGAAGAGGACCCCACCTTCAAGACGCATACCGACCAAGATAGCGGGCAAACCATTATCTCGGGCATGGGCGAACTGCACCTTGAAATTATCGTGGACAGACTGCTGCGCGAGTTTAAAGTGGAAGCAAATGTGGGTAAGCCGCAGGTGGCTTATCGCGAGGCATTCCGCAAAGCAGTGGACATGGAAGGCAAGTATGTGCGCCAATCCGGCGGTCGCGGGCAATACGGGCATGTTAAGGTATTGTTCGAGCCTATGGACGCAAATGACAGCGACAAGCCCTTCGAATTTGTGGATAAAATCGTGGGCGGCGTAGTACCCAAGGAATATATCCCTGCCGTTGAATCGGGTATTAAAGAAGCAATGGCTTCGGGCATTATTGCAGGTTATCCCGTACTTGGCGTACGCGCAACCCTCTACGAGGGCAGCTACCATGATGTAGACTCCAGCGAAATGGCGTTTAAAATTGCAGGTTCTATGGCATTTAAAGACGCAATGCGCAAGTCCGACCCTGCGTTGCTTGAGCCCATTATGAAGGTAGACGTAACCGTGCCCGAGGAATATATGGGCGATGTTATCGGCGACATTAACTCACGCCGCGGTAAAATTGAAGGCATGGAAGCGCAGAACAACGCGCAGGTTATCCACTCCTTCGTGCCGCTGGCAGAAATGTTTGGCTACGCCACCGACCTGCGCAGCAAAACCCAAGGGCGCGGCATCTACTCCATGGAAGTGCATCATTACGAGCCCGTACCCAAGAGTGTGCAGGAAAAGCATGTGAGTGGTAAGGGTGAGTGATTAAACGGTTAACACATTGGGGGGCATATATGTGCCCCTCTTTTTATACCAAAAATTTATGATTTTTTTGTTTATTTCATTGACAAGATTTTTTTTATTTGTTACCTTGAGCAAGCAATGGAATTAGGCAGATGTGTTTTCAAGTCAAAATATGCTTTTTGGAGGATGATTTGTTATGAAGAAAAATTTTGTGTTAAGACTTTTTGCGTTGCTTGTTCTAACAGTAAGTTTTGCAACTCCTGTATTTGCAAGCGAAAACCAACCTTATGTAATAGTTACTGATGATTTTGTTTGTAAATATTACGATGGTTCCGCCATTGAAATCCATCCAAGCAATATAAATATATTAGCTGGATGGATTAGTCCGACTGGTTTGAATGATTTTACATTATCGTTACATAATAGTAGCGGACAACCGATGACTGTAAGTGTAACTTATACTGTGCATTTTCTTTCTGGCGGTTCGTTTGCTCGGTCACTACCGACTGTTGTTCTTACAGGTGCAAACATAACTGAAACTTGGAGGTTTCATTACGTACATTGGCGACATGTTAACTTTGAAATTAATGCCATGACTACTACTGGACCAATAAACTTAAGACCTAGCATGGATAATCCCCGAATAGTCGGCATACGGTGAGAGGTGTTGGATGAATAATGTTTTTAACATTCCAGGCTATCAGCATTTCCATGAAGGAGATTTTGATAGTCTTTTTAATGCTATTAAGATTATGTTATTGAACCTGAGCAGCAATGGCTCAATCTTGCCATTCAAAGAATTGTGTGAAATTAATAAAATTGAACTTGAAAACCAATTTGAGTATGAGCTTTTATACATTTGCGATGAGTGCATTCTATCGGGGAAACACCCAACTGTAACAAAACTGCTCATTGATTGTAAGGTTATAGAAGTCCTTCGCTCGCAAACAACATCGCCATTAGAAACAATTCGAATACAAATAATTCAAGCAATGGCTTCAATTCTTCAACAACGAGATGTTGAACAATTTCTTTGGATATCTGATAGTTTTTGTACAAACAAGTTGAGGTCAGAAATCAATCGCTGTTTTTAAGAAGTCCTTATGGATTAGACTTAACCATTGAGACCGCCACTGCTATAAGCTGGACGCGGTTGTTAATATTGACAAAGCACTGGAAGAAAAAACGCTTGGGGACAAACGTGTCGAGAAAGTGACCGACATTGTAAACATGGGCGACCAAATCCGTGTCAAAGTAATAAAAATCGACGACAAAGGTCGGGTAGACTTGAAAAAGATTTAATACTCCCGAACAAAAAAAGCCCGCATATTAGGAGTGGGCTTTTTTAGTATAGGTTAAAACTTTTACTCTGAAATTTCGCCTTCAATTATATCATTCTCGTTCGCAGGCATCCATTCAAGAAGTTCTGGCGGAATCGGAAGGCGGTTTGTATGAGCAGGAGAGTTTATCCTGTTTCTTGTGCCACTATGCAAGGCAAATGTCCTTGCACCAAGTTCGGGTCTATCCAAATTTACAGATGGAATATTTTGTTCGCGAATCGACTCGTTCCTAAAATTACCCCATCTCCTCGGATTTGTATTTACTTGAGGGTTTAATACCTCGTGTCGCAATTTTTGTGCGATTACAATGTAAGCGTGTACCTTGATTCACAATTCTATATCCTGGTTGCACTGTGGTCTGAGTTCTAGCCCACATATCTTCCCAAAACTCCCATAACCCATCTGGTCTTACTACGATTGTCCTGTTCCAATTAATGCCATCAGCACTCTGCCCCATTACCGGCAATGCACCGATTGTCGAACTTGCTATAACAAGCACCGCCGCGAAGAAAATACCGGTTGCAATACGTAAGCCCTGCACCCAAATATCTTTATAATAATGCATGTTGTTTACTTTCTCCTCTCATCGAATAAAGGTCATCCCCTAAGGCGAAGTCATGTTCACTTCGCCCAACGGGGTATGCCAATAACAAAAAAGTGTGTAAGGACGGCAAACAAATTTGCCATCACCTACACACCTTGTATAAGCGTACATACAGTATGAAGCAACCCGCTGCCATTTCTGCCGGCCTAAATCTAACAAACTCCGCGTTATGATTGAAAAACACGCGAATCAATGCTAAACTTGCGCTTGCGTAGTGGCAGGCGTGCGCCTGTGTGTGCTAGGTGATGTCTGAATATCCCTACACTCGCCTTGAGGTGTTTCAGCACCTCAAGGTCGCTACGACTTTTGTTACTCCCGCATTCTAGCACAAACATATTAAATCCTGCAAATTTTTATTTTCACAGCCTCCAAAAAGCACTGTCTTGAGAAGGCAGGCTTTATGTCCAACCCAAAGCCTCCGCAAAACTATCTACTTTTACAAGCGCGTTTTTGCCTGCATTAACGTGGCAAACCCCTGTAAATACAGAGTATTTTTTCGTTTGCACAAACTCAACCGATTACAAATTGTAATCGGTTGAGTTTGTCGCGCCAGCTACTTGGGCACGTATCCAAGCAACTTCTTCCACGCACTCGCACGAGAGCGAGCGGCGTTATGGGCATAGGGCTGGGCGCGCGGAAGACATAAAAATTACCTCCCTGTATATTTCCCCCATTTTCGCGTCAATGGTTTTACTATAAAAATGCAACAAAAAATGGTATAGGACTTGCAATGCGCGGAAAACTTGATATAATGCAAGCGAACCAGAAAGAGGGCAACGCCCTCGTCATATCTTAAGGAGGCGTTTCCCATGGGAAAAGCAAAGTTTGAAAGGAACAAGCCCCACGTTAATATTGGTACTATCGGTCACGTAGACCATGGTAAAACCACATTAACCGCAGCTATAACCAAAACGTTACACGACCGTTATAAGCTGGGCGCGGCTGTTGCTTTCGATAAAATCGACAAAGCACCGGAAGAAAAAGCACGCGGTATCACCATCTCCACCACCCACGTAGAATACGAAACCCCCAACCGCCACTACGCCCACGTAGACTGCCCTGGTCATGCCGACTATGTTAAAAACATGATTACGGGTGCGGCGCAAATGGACGGTGCTATCCTTGTAGTATCCGCTACCGACGGCGTAATGAGCCAAACCCGCGAGCATATTCTGCTTGCAAAGCAGGTAAACGTACCCAAAATCGTTGTTTTCATGAATAAATGCGACGCGGTAGAGGACGAAGAACTGCTTGACTTGGTAGACATGGAAATCCGCGAGCTGTTGGACAAGTATGAATTCCCCGGTGATGACACCCCAATTATCCGCGGTTCTGCACTGCAAGCACTGGAAAACACCGCCGGCGAATGGGGCGACAAAATCATTGAACTGTTTGACGCAGTTGACACCTTCATCACCACCCCCGAACGCGATCAAGACCGTCCCTTCCTTATGCCCGTAGAGGACGTATTCACCATCACCGGCCGCGGTACAGTAGTAACCGGTCGTGTAGAGCGTGGTACCTTAAACCTCAACGACAAGGTTGAAATCGTAGGCTTCACCGACGAGGCACGCGAAGTTGTTGTAACGGGTATCGAAATGTTTAAAAAAGACCTTGGCACAGCCATGGCGGGCGACAACGCAGGTCTTCTGCTGCGTGGTGTGCAACGTACCGATATTGAGCGCGGTCAAGTACTGTGTAAGCCGGGTACGGTAACGGCACACACCAAGTTTACCGCACAAGTATACGTGCTTTCCAAGGACGAAGGCGGCCGCCACAAAGCATTCTTCTCTAACTACCGTCCCCAGTTCTACTTCCGCACCACCGACGTAACAGGCGTTATTCAACTGCCCGACGGCGTAGAAATGTGTATGCCCGGCGACCATATCGAAATGACTGTAGAACTCATTTCTCCCATCGCTATGGAAGAAGGCAGCCGCTTCGCTATCCGTGAGGGTGGCAGAACCGTAGGTGCGGGTTCGGTTGTAAAGATTACGAAGTAAAAAGTTCGACTAAAGCTTTAATATTCAAACTAAAAGGAATTGCCGTGCGAAGGCAATTCCTTTTTTATTTACATATACTTTTGTTGTTAGATAAGCGGCAGGGATTTTTTACGCCATACCCCGCTCAATCGCTTTTAAGTTAAGCGGTATTAAATCCTTGCTGCGTGCGCCTGCGAAGCGTTCTTGCAACACTTCTTTGATATCGTCCATGGTAAACATGCCCGTTTTTTTAAGGAAGCCCGCGAGCATAACCATGTTTGCCACGCGCAGGTTGCCGATTTCTCCCGCGATGTTGGAGGCGTCGATAGGAAGGACGTCTACATCGTTACGAATGGCTTTGATGTCGGATTTAATAATAGACGTGTTGGCGATAATTAGCCCACCCGCCCGTAGCTTGGGCAGGAACTTTGTCACGGAAGGCTCATTCATCGCGCATAGGATATCAATATTGGACTGCACGATGGGGCTTCCGATTAGGCTGTCGCTCACAATCACGGCGCAGTTGGCTGTACCGCCGCGCATTTCCGCGCCGTAGGAGGGCATCCACGTTACATGGTTGCCTTTTTTCATGGCAATGGTTGCCACCACTTCGCCAAGTACGAGTATGCCCTGCCCGCCAAAGCCCGAGAATACCATTTTTTGCGTAGCCATTATGCTTCACCTCCACGGTCGCAATATACGCCCAGTGGGTAGTAGGGCATCATCTCGTCTTTTACAAACTTCATGGAATTAACGGGCGTTACGCCCCAGCCGATGGGACACGCCGCGAGAACTTCTATCATGGTGAAGCCCTTGCCCGCCACTTGGTATCCGAAGGCTTTTTTGACTGCACGTTTCGCCTTTAGAATATGCGCATGGTCGTGGACGGAGACCCGCTCGATATAGGTAGCACCCGGGATTTGCGCCATCATTTCACTTACGAGCAGAGGCTTGCCCGTAGTTTCTTCAAAACGACCATAAGGGCTGGTGGTGGTTTTTTGGTCTATGAGGGTAGTCGGTGCCATTTGCCCGCCCGTCATGCCATAAATGGCATTGTTTACGAAGATGACGGTAAAATTTTCGCTTCGGTGAGCGGCGTGGATAATTTCCGCCGTACCTATAGATGCTAAGTCACCATCGCCTTGATAAGCGAATACGATTTTATCGGGCTGTACGCGCTTTACGCCCGTAGCTACCGCGGGTGCACGCCCATGGGCGGCTTGAATGCCGTCGCAGTTAAAGAAATTATATGCTAAAACCGAACACCCTACGGGCGCGATTGCCACCGTGCGCTCCAGCACATCTAGCTCCACCAGCGATTCCGCCACCAACTTGTGTATCGTACCGTGGGAACAGCCGGGACAATACGTGAGGGGCGTATCGGTTAAGCCGCGGCTCTTTTCGTAGATTATTTTGTTCGCCATATTACACACCCCCTTTGATGATTTTGCGCACCGCTTCGGCGATTTCGGCGGGTTCAAAGACCATGCCGCCGCAGCGGTTTACCAAATGAACGGGGAATTTGCCATTCACGCCCAGCCTTACGTCCTCAATGAGTTGCCCCATAGAAAGCTCCGCAACTACTACATGCTTCACAGATGCGGGTAAATTTGCCAGCGTGTCATACGGGAAGGGCCATAACGTGATGGGGCGCACAAGCCCCGCTTTTATGCCTTCGCCTACCAACTCTTCGATGGCGTTTTGCGCAATGCGTGCGGGTACACCGTAGGCTACGATGGCAATTTCATCGCCGTCTTTTACAGTATTTTCCACCATCACGCCGACCCGCTCTAATTGTTCATATTTTTTAAAGCGTTCAAAATTTTGTTGTTCCAGCACATCACCAAGCAACGAAAGCGAGTTTACGACGTTGGGCTTACGGTTTGCCGTATCGCCGATGGTCACCCAGCTTTTATCTACCTGCACGGGGGGGCGGGGTTTAATTTCCACGGGTTCCATCATTTGCCCAAGCATTCCGTCCAGCAAAATCATTACAGGCGTGCGGTATTTTTCCGCTACGTCAAAGGCTTCGAACACAAGGTCGGTGGCTTCCTGTATATACGCGGGCGCGTACACAGGCGTGCGATAATCGCCGTTACCGCCGCCGCGGGTCGCCATAAAATAGTCGCCCTGGGCGGGCAAAATGCCCCCAAGCCCGGGTCCGCAACGGGAAACATTAACCATAAGCACGGGCAAATCCGCCCCGCTCATATAGGAAATGCCTTCCTGCTTTAACGCCATACCAGGCGAAGAAGAACTGGTCATTACCCTTGCCCCTGTTGCCGCCGCGCCGTAGCACATGTTTATTGCGGAAACTTCCGACTCCGCTTGCACAAACACGCCCCCGCGTTTTTCCATATGAAGGGACATGTACTCGGGGATTTCGTTCTGCGGGGTAATGGGGTAGCCGAAGAACGCCTTGCAACCCGCTTGTATTGCGGCTTCGGCAATGGCTTCATTGCCTTTCATCAGCACTTTTTGGCTCATGCCGCTTCCCCCTTTTCAACCTTAATTACCGAATCGGGGCATACCCGTGCGCAAATGGCGCACGCAGTACAAGCGTTGATATCGGTACACAAAACGGGATTATACCCCTTCGCGTTTACACGGGAAGTATCCAGCGTCAAAATCTTTTTCGGGCACGCATCCACGCACAAATCGCAACCCTTGCAGGTCACGTCGTTGAATGTCAAAACCGCCATACTTACCTCCTTGGGGAAAGAATCGCCCGTACGTTGCGCATGGCTTCGATTCTGCCTTCTGCTAATTTGTCTGCCGTTTGGAATGCGAGCGCGCCTGTTTCATCGGAAATGCGAAGCACCTCGCGCATACGGTTGTAGATGCGGTCGATATCGCGGCGGGCGGCTTCCTCGTTATATCCGCCTTCCGCATGTTCGTAGGAAACGTTAATTACTCCGCCCGCATTTGCCAAATAGTCCGGCGCGTAGGTGATACCGCGTTCTTGCAAAGCGCGCCCGTGTACCAGCGGATTTTTAAGCACATTATTTGCGCCCCCGCACACGATTTTGCATTTAAGCTGGGGAATGGTATCGTCGTTGATGGTCGCACCCAGGGCGCAAGGGGCGTAGATATCCGCAAATGTGCTGTAAATCGCATCCTTATCTACGGGGGTGGCTTTAAATTCTTCCACCACGCGCTTTACGCGTTCATCCACTACATCAGAAATGAAGATTTTTGCCCCCGCTTCGTGCAGAAGCTGGCACAGATAATAACCTACATTGCCCGCGCCCTGTACGGCAATAGTTTTGCCCTCTACGGAATTATCGCCGTATACGTGGCGGCAGCAGGCTTGTATCGACTTAAATACGCCCAGCGCGGTAAAGGGCGAAGGGTCGCCGCTGCGACCGGGCAGACCTACTACGTGGTTTGTTTCCATATTTACATACACCATGTCTTGCGTGGAGGTGCCCACATCCTCCGCGGTAATATAGCGCCCGCTAAGCCCGTTTACATATCGCCCAAAGGAGCGCCAAAACGCCTCACGAATGGTAGGGTCTTTGCGGATTTCGTTCGGGTCGCCCATGATTACGGCTTTGCCGCCGCCCAACGCAAGCCCTGCCAGTGCGCTCTTATACGTCATACCCCGCGCAAGACGAAGCACGTCCTCGGCGGCTTCTTCCTCGTTGGCGTAATTCCATACACGCGTGCCGCCAAGTGCAGGCCCAAGCACCGTGTTGTGGACGCATACAATCGCCTTTAACCCCGTGTTTTTGTCCTGAAAAAAGCAGAGTTGCTCGTAGCCGTACTCTTCCATGTACTTAAATTTTTCCATGAATCATTTACCCCTTTCGGCGAAATAAAATAGACTATGCATTTCTGTTGCATGGTGTATAACACATTGAACAGAAAAAATCTATAGCCTAGAAATTTTTTGTGCAATTTTACAATAATTGTTATTGCATTTGCAGCCAACCATCGAAGCAAGTTGCGCAGTTCATTTTCCTGCGATGAGGTTGTGAACTGCGAAATATGAACGTGACCGTCTGCAGAAATATAATTGATGCCACCCAAGAAAATGCCGAGCGGGTTTAAATAGAGCGCAAAAGTGATAATACATACGGGGATGGTTATAGCCGGAAGCAGTTGTTTTTTTGTTTTCATGCGGTCCCGCAACCTTTAATCTTCTTTGCGCCGTGCTTGATGATTAATATTTCCGGCAAATGCAGAAAAAACCGAGGCATCAACGTCAGTGCTATAACTCGTTAGCAACGCCTCATTGTATCTAAATGCTAATACGTGCGCAATTATGCTAAAGCGCCAGCGCCGCTTCTACAGCCAACTCCAGCAGCCCCATACGAATATCATCACGCGTGTGCCATTGGCGGCTGTTCCATGCTTCGCCGTCCAAATTATCACCCGCGTACAGGATTTGCCCAAACGGTACACCAAGGTACTGCGCCACAGCAAAGAATGCAGAACATTCCATTTCCACAGTGACACAGCCTTCTTGCTTGCGTTGGTTAAACTTGCCCCGTGTTTCGCGGTAGAAGGCGTCGGTCGTCCATGTTTTTGCCATAACGTAGGGGACATTTTTCGCCTGCAGAGTGCGCTCAATCACGGCGGTAACAGCAGGGTCGGCGGCAATTTCTCTCGAAGGGGGCGCATAGTGATAGGATGTACCTTCATCACGCACCGCAGATATAGGTACAACAAGATGCCCCACTGCCAGCTCGCGATTAAGCACACCCGCACCACCGCAAGCGATAAACTTCTTGCAGCCCAGCGCAAATAATTCTTCCAAATGTCCCGCTGCGTGAGGCGCACCTACGGCGGCTTGTATAAGGGCAACCTTTTTACCGTGAATTTCCACTTCATACAGCGGTTCATGAAGCGTTTCACTTGTTAAGCGAAAAACCTCGCGGTGAGGATGCGCAGCTAATAATTTTTCACTGGCGTCACGAAAAAAACACAGCACACAGGCTTCGGCGATGTCTATGGGCTTAATATGGTCGCGTGCGCGGATAATGGGCGATACATCGGGGTCGTATTCGAGAATGGGAAAAGGCTGCAGCGGCATTATACTTGCCCCTTTTGTGTATAATTTCATTAATACACAGCATTAAGCTACATATTTCGATAATTTGCAAGCCATTCTTTACACAAGCCCACAAACCGTGATACCATAACCAATATACGGGCGGTTAACTCAGTTGATAGAGTGCCACCTTGACGTGGTGGAAGTCGAGGGTTTGAGTCCCCCATCGCCCAGCAACAATGGGGTTGCTTTTTTATGAAAAACCGTTATGGTTCTTCATAACTGAGCAACCCCTATTTTTTATCAAATCTCAAGGAGGAATTATCATGCGTCTAGTAGGAACATCCGCCTTCGGCATTCGCTTACCCATTTTGGGCGCGGGCGAGGACCTGGTAACCATCGTAGCCGACAATGTAGTAAAAACCATCGAGCAGCAGGGCAAGCCTCTCACGGAAACCGACATCATAGCCGTTACTGAATCTATGGTGGCAAAGGCGGAAAAAAACTTCGCAAGCATTGCCGACATTGCCGCCGACGTGCGCACAAAGTTCCCATCGGGCGAGGTGGGCTTGGTATATCCAATGACCTCGCGCAATCGTTTTTTAAATATTTTGAAGGGCATAGCCGACGGGGTGGACAAGCTGCATATTCTGCTTAGCTTCCCGCACGACGAAGTAGGCAATCCCGTAATGGATTTGGAAAATTTGGACACCGTAGAAGATTTTATTAACGAGCGAATTGCGCAAAACAAGCCTGCGCTCATTCCTGCAAGCGAGTTCCGCGCCATTGCAGGCGCGTACAAAATGCCCTTTACGGGCGTGGATTATGTAGCATTGTACGAAAGTATAGGCAAGCATATTTCTATCTATTTTTCCAACGACCCCCGCGCCATTTTGGAAAAAACGCCCCATATTATCGTGGGGGAAATTCACAGCCGTAACCGCACCAAAAAACGCCTTCAAAAAGCGGGCGCACAAACGGTGCACACTCTTTCCGATATTCTTAACAAGTCCGTAAACGGAAGCGGCTTTAATAAAGAATACGGCGTGCTGGGTTCAAATCTTTCCACCGAAACCACGCTTAAATTATTCCCAAATGACGCGCAGGGCTTTGCCACCCGTTTGCAGGCACGCTTGCACGAAAAGACAGGCACAACCTGCGAAGTAATGGTGTACGGCGACGGCGCATTCAAAGACCCCGTTTGCGGTATATGGGAACTCGCCGACCCCGTAGTTTCCCCGGGGTACACACCGCGCCTTGGCGGACAGCCCGAGGAAATAAAAATTAAATTTGTCGCCGACACCAAACTCGCGCATATGAATACCAAGGAAAAGGAGGCTACCCTCGCCAAAATGATACATGAAAAAGCAAATAACCCCACCCAGTTCCGCGAAGGTACGACCCCCCGAATCTATGCCGACCTACTGGGAAGCCTGGCCGACCTGGTAAGCGGAAGCGGCGATAAAGGCACACCCGTGGTGTTAATACGCGGGTATTTTGATAATTATACTTCTCAGTAACCTCCACCCGCTTCTGTGCCTGCTCCACCGCCGAAGGTTTTTGGGGTGCTTGCGGGGAAAATTAGTCAGTCGTCGTCCGTTAAGTCGGAAATGGTTTCGACGCAGTACCCTGTGTGACCGCATTTTGTACAGCATAACCATCGTGCCTTGGGTGTGCCGCTGGTAAATAGGGCATCTTTGAATAGTGGCTTAAAAACGGCATTACATTTGGCGCATATGAACGCCGCATCTTTATAGTGATGCTTGGCAAGCAGCACACCAAGTAGCTGGGTGATTGGAAATACAATAACAAAGGGAAGCCACATCCCCTTTATTATCCACAGCGCAATTGCGCCAAAGGTTGGCAAGCTCATCAAGCAAGCGATGGCGGTCAACCTTTTGAATTTTGAACGTACTTTTTTATTTTTTTCCATCATGTCCTCTATGCCAATGATTGAATTTACCGGGATTGTGACCTTATTTCGGATGCTTTCCTTAATAACCTCGATGGATTCAAGCTGCTTTTGTCGCTCGCTAATCTCATGGCTAAGCATTTTTAGTTGCTCGTTAAGCAAGAGCGCAAGTACTTTCCCCGGCGCATCGCTTTCTAAAATGCCTTTGATTAGGTCAAGGGAAAGTCCGATGGCTTTTAATGTGCAAATAAGCCGAAGTTTGGTTAGGTCATCGTCGGTGTATAGCCGCCTTCCGCCTTCCGTTAGGTCGCTGGGTATGAGCAGACCCTTGGTGTGGTAAAACTGAACTGTCCTAACCGTAACATTGCACAGCCTTGCCATTTCCCCGGTGGTGTATTTTGACATAGAACATACCTCCTTGCCCTAACAATAATTCATTACCTTACGTTATAAGCAATGCCTCACGCAAGGGGATTTTTGAAAAACTAAATTTATTTATTTTTCTGCCCCGACACCCGCTACTTGCGACAGGGTAGAAATTTTGTGAAAACTTTTGAAAACTATAGACAAACCCACATTCCTATATTATGATACCTTATCTTGCGTGTTATAATATAGTACGATTGTCTGTACCAACGCCTTGTATGCGGGGTTTGTTGTGCCCATTCGCGTGCATGAAAGGGTTTTTTCTGATGATGAAACGTTTCGCGGCTGTCCTGTTAATGTTGGCGTTAATAATTACATTTCTTCCAATGCCTGCGCGCGCGGCAATTACTGCGGCAGAGGGTATTGACGCAATTTTGGTTATCGACACATCTGGCTCTATGCGTACTTCCGACAGGGAGCGTACCGCGTTAGAGGCGGCGCAGCTATTTATTGATATGATGGAAACCCGCGTATCCCGCGTTGGGGTTATCGAATTTAGCGGCAGCTTGGGCACGGTCATTCCCCTTTCGCCCGTTAATACTCCCCAGCAACGCGATGTGATACGTCAGCAAATAAACCGTTTTGTGTACGACGGGTGGACGGATATAGGGCTTGCACTACGCCACGCGGCAGAAATGCTGATGCGCGACGGCGACCCTAATAATTCCCCGCTCGTTATTTTATTTACCGACGGTTCGATAGACCTTAACCCCGCGGGCGCACGTACCGAGGCCATGAGCTATGACGACACTTGGTTTGCCGTAAACGCGCTTTCGGGTATCGCGCCTATTTATACCGTGGGATTAAACTACGGCGGGCTGGTAAATGTAGAATTTTTGCGTGATATTTCAACCCGCACGCTTGGACGCAGCTTTATTATCCACGAAGCCGCAGGGCTCCCCATGATTTTCAGCGAAATTTTTACCAGCCATATCCGCACCTCAGTTATCGAAATTGCGGATTTTGTTGCCGTGGCGGAAGAATATACGGAAATTGCGATTGATATACCCAGCGCCTTCGTAGCGGAAGCCAATATTATTATGTTGAGTGACCACCCGTTGGTAAATGTGCGTTTTATCAACCCCGCAGGCGTAGAGGTGCCCTTCGACGGCGTGTTAAATTCAATCTCCTACGCTACACGCTATACCATGATTAAGGCGATTAACCCCGACGTAGGGCAGTGGACGCTTATGGTTATGGGTCTGCCCGACGAGCGGGTAACGGTAAATCTTATCTATAATTTTGACATAAGTATCTCCATTTCTGTAAGCCAGCCCGACCAGCCCGGTCCTATGTACAACCCCAACGCCCCCGTAAATATTACCGCAGGGTTTGAATTTGCCGACCCGCGCATTCTTACCGAGGAGTTATTTGTAGGTGCGATTGCCGACCTGCGCGTATATGACCGTCTAATGAACCATTTGTACAGTGTACCCATGATTAATACCGGCAGTTCCTTTACGGCGGAATATGTTACCCGTACAGGGGACGATGTGCTTGTTACCGTATGGGTAACACACCCGCAGTTTGAAACAGGAAGCGGCTTTGCCTTGCTTGCCTTTGACGATGTCCCCCCCGAACCCGTTACCCCGCCCGAGCCCGCCCCAACACCGGAGCCTACCCCCCAGCCAACACCGGAGCCTACCGAAGCTCCCGTTGCAACACCCGAGCCAACGCCGACTCCTCCCGCCGAACCGAGGGAAACTAACTTTGCGGTGTGGCCGTTGATTGTGCTTGGCGTATTAATTTTACTTGTACTGCTCATCTTATTGCTGCGCCGTAAGCCCAAGCCCAAAATCTTTAGCGGGTATTTGGAAGTGCGTGGTATGCTTAAAAACGGCAAATATACGTCGCTGGAGGCCCCCGACCTAGGCACGTTTGCGGGTAAAACCGATTTGGTGGAATTCCTTGAGGATTCGCTGGGCGGTAAAGCAAAACGGCTCTTGGATGCCGTAAAATTAGGCGAGATTACCCTTTCTCCGGGGCTGGAAAACGGCGAGTATGTGTTGCTTGTAGTAAATAAAGGCGCATGTAACATCACCGATGGGGACGAAGAAATGGGCAAAAACTTCGTGTGGCATGATAATCAGCAGCTTTTCTTCGCCAACGAAGGCAAAGCACGGCTTGAAATTACCTACAGGGCGGAGAACGATTAATGAATTTGACACCCGAAACGATTGCAGACTTACGCGCGCTGGACTTCGAGTACGGCGGCGGTATTACCACGCTTTCTACCAAGTCGGAAGTTATCGACAAGCCTATTTTAATTGTAGGCTTAGGTGGTACGGGCGTGGAGTCTTTGATTCGGGTAAAAAAGGCGATTCACCGTCATTTTAAACTACCCCCCGCTGTTGCGGGTACACGCCCGCCCGATAAGCCAAATCAAATTGAATACCTTGGTGTAGATTCGGACGAAACACTGCTTAAATTGAATTATATGGACGTATCCTTCGCTGAAGATGAATTTGTTTTGCTGGAAAATGCAAATTTAACCTCGATTTATAAAAACCGCGAGTCGGTTTTTAAGCATTCCACCCATGACTGGCTTGCGGATAATTTGCGTTTGCAGCAGGTACGGCACGGCGCAGGCGGCATACGCCAAGCAGGACGTTTTTTGCTTGCCATTAACACAAACCGCGTGCTGGGTGTGCTGCAGGATAAGATTAACCGCCTAACGGCAAACCGTAACGCAAATGACCTCCTGTATGTGTTCATTTTGGTGGGCTGTGCAGGCGGTACGGGAAGCGGTATTTTTGTGGATATCCCGTACATGATTCGCCAGTTGGCTGCGCAAAAAGGATTTGAAACCGAGAATATCGGCTTCATTTTCCTGCCCGACGTTACGTTATCGGACAGTATGATAGACGGCTCGGCGGCGTTAAATATTAAAGCAAACGGCTTCGCGGCGTTAAAGGAACTGGATTATTTAATGTCCATCGAGCAAACGGGCGAATTTTTTGAGCATACCTACGCGGATTTGGACGTAAAAACCAACCGCCCGCCCTATGATTTATGTCACCTCGTAAGCGCAAAGGACGAAATGGGCAAGCTTATCCCCAAAGCCAAAAATTATTGCATGAATGTTGCCGCCGAGGCGGTAATTAACTTTATCGCCAGTGAGGAAGCGGTAGACGGGCAAAGCTATACGATAAATTCCTACCTGTCTAATATTGAAAATAACAAGGCAGCGTTTCTCACCACGCACCAGCAAAAGCAGCCCGTGAATTATATTTATAATATCGTAGGTGCGGCGAGTGCGCAGTTGCCTGTGGAATATCTGATTAACTACCTCACCGCCAACATGTTTGAAGAATTAAATCCGCTCATGGAGCAGACCCCGGGTACCGAATCCGCACAGCTTGCCTTGGAAAATATGGGCATGGATTTGCCCACGCTGGAACGCGCCCTTGCCGAGGGCAAACCCCGCGTGCGGGATTTCCGCCAATATGATAAGACGGTGCTTTCCCAGCGACCCGATATTATTGAAGAAGTGGTAAAAAAGGAATTTGCCCGCATTAAAGAACATTATGACAACCGCGCTTCACAGTTAGCGGAGCAGTTTATCGCGTCGTTAAACGATAAGAATTTTATCCTTGCCCAGTATTTTACGGATTTTGAAATGGGACCTTTTTACACGGCAAAATTGCTGGACGAAATGAATGAAAATTCCATTCCCAAACTGATTGACCGCTTGCGCAAGCGAGATATTCAAGTGCGACGCGAGCATCGCGATTCAATTGCCGCGTTGGAAATTAAAAAACAAGCCGCTTCCGACCGTTTTAACCAGCGGTCGTTACTCGCCAGCTTTACCAAAAACCAGCAAGCGCAAATGCTTGTGAGGACCAACGAGCAATACCTGCGCGCAATGGACAAAAACGCAGGGTACGATGCCATTGACCGCGTATACGAAGTAGTAGCTGCCGCACTGGAAAACCAGNGCACAGAGATAGAAACCCTGTGCGCGCTTTTAACCACCTTGCAGGAGTTGTTCAATAAATTCCGCACCTTGCGCCACCAAGACGTTACCCGCGCGGAAACCTTTACCCGCAATTTAGCCGACCCGCAAACCTTCTGCGAATTTTTTGAAAACGAGGCCGACCCAACACTTGCCATCGACTTTAAAACCGCGTTAAAGCGCCTGCTTATGGAAATGCAAAAAGACGATACGTGGCTGCCCGACACCGATCATAAAATTGTGGAAAATTTGAATAAATTCGTTACCATGCAATTCCAAGGCGTGATGTATAAATCGCTGGACTATTATTTAGTAATGATGGCGAAGCATTTGAATGTTCCCGCCGAGGAATATATACATGAAAAAATTTCCACCCTGGCGGAAGCAGCAAAGGTCATGTTCCCCATGAACCATGTGCCCAGCGGACTGCACATCACCTTCCCGCCGTATACCTATCTTTCTGTACCCGCCAACGCGCCGCAGGTGCGCGCAACGGCGCAGTCGGTAAGCGGGCGTATTTCCAGTATTAAGTATTCGCGCATGGTAAACCGCCTGTATATGTTAAACTTAAAAATCGCGGTTGCGCTCTACGGTTATAAGGAACTCAACGAATATGAGCAGGTATATGAGGCATCACTAAACAAAATTCCGGGCCTGCATTTGTACGAAAGCCCGCACAAAAACTGGCGCAATTTGCCATCACCTAACTATGACAAATTGTGGACTGCGGATTATGAGAATAACCGCGAGCGTATGCGCAACGATAGGATTCGCAGTGTTTTTGACCGCGCCGTTGCCAAAGATTTAATTAAAATGGACGAAAAGAGCCGCCGCTTTGTGTGCCTGTACGGCGACCTCGTTGACGTGCAGGAGCGCTACGCCGTTGTGGAAAAAGGCATTGCGGAGAAGTCGCTTTCTGCCTCCCAAGCGCGCATGATTATGCAGGATATCAAGTCCTTTGCTGCGTCCCCCGACCGCAGCAAATATAAGCAGCCTTTATTCGACACGGAGTTTATCCCCGATACGGATTACCCCGACAAGGAGTACGCCAAAGGCGTGTTCATTTACATGCCCGCCCTTAACGAGCGCATGGCGGCAGAGGTTGAGCTACAAGAATATGTGGAAAAATTGCTTGCCCAGCTTACCAAAATTGACATGGCAGAGATTAAATACAACCATTTTGCCCAAGCGCTGTATATGAATATAATTACTAAGCAGCGTAAAAATTTCAAGTTTACCTACGACGATAACGAGCATATTTTGTACACCATGGAGCGGGTGAGCGACCCCTTTGTAGAGTACGACGTTTTCCAAGCCTACCTTGCGCTTGATGATACGATATCCGCCAATTTACAAAAACGTGCCCAAGATGCGGAAAACCGTTTAGCAGACGACGAGTTTGAACCCGTGATAACCAACATTAACACCTATATCGAATCCTACCGCGACAAGCTAACTCACCTCGACCAAGTGTACCAAGACGAACGCGGCGGTGCGCAGAAGCGCATCTTCTACCGCGCCATGCTGGATGTATTTATGAAGGAGAAGGCAGTATTGACATGATTGTCGCACAAAGTAACCCCGTATTGTTTGTACTCGCGGGGGAAGCGGCAAACCTCGCCCCCGATTTAACCCGTCTGTTGGAAAGTTACCATATAAAAGCCGCGGATTGCGTTATCGTTCCAGATAGAGACGTAACCCACCTACGGGCAGAAATTAACCGCATACAACAGGATTTTTTGCAGCACCGCTATGCCACGGCGGGTTTAGCACGGGTGGGATATATTTTGCACGATGCGTCATATTTGCTGGACTTGCGCGCCCATGTGGAAAATATCCTTTCGCCCTTGTACCCTTCGGGGCTAATCACTGATATTTATTGGCTTACCAACGAAACAAGTACGCTGGACAATGACCGCGATAACCGCACCTTTTCTATGGAAGTGCTCGCCAAGGGTCTGCCCGAGGCGCAAATATATTTGCTCTCCAACTTAAACAGCGAAAGCCGCCACACCCCATGGGCAGAGGTATTAAACACCATTGCGTTGCTTACCCTGTTTAAAGACGGCGAACCGCGCGAATACGCCGCCCCGCCCGATGCTTCACGGTATAATGAATTTTTGTTTCTGCGAAACGCCGGGCATGAGAGCGCATCGCAACGGGGCAAGCCATTTCTAACGGCGGGCAGCCAGCAATTGCAAATTCCGCAAAAGGCATTACGGGCGTTACTGCTTACGGCATTATTAAACCCTTTGCCTTTGCCCGTGCCCGAAGCCCCCGCGCTCAATATCCCCCCCGTTACGCCATGGAAGCCCGATGCGGAATACATTTATGGGTTAGCGCTCCCGCCCGAAGCGGGGAAAATTATCACCAATGGTATGGCACGGCGCACGATAATCAGCCGATTATTTGGCACAAGGTTAGATGCAACCGCCGAAATGAATCCGCCAAAGTTTGTCCCCCCCGAGGCAAATACAATTGAAGCATTGCTGGATGGGTATAATTTATTCGACGCGCTGGAAATTACCCGCGAAGGCGGGGATTGGTTACAAGAATTACACGAATGTATCGAAGAAAATACCCGCGCCGTTGAATCCGCCCAAATGAACTTAGAAAAATGGCTGGACGCAAAGCAAGAGTTAAAAAAATTGCTCACCGACAAGCGCAAGCTTGCGTTTTACCGGCAGATTCCCAACTATCCTTACGCCATTGCAACGGAATATGTGAAGCGCATTTGCAACCTGCAAGCCCTAACGCAATACGGTGAAATATTACAGCAATATGTGCACATTATCGCAGATATTAACAAAAAACTGGTAGCACGCGAGCAAGCCGTAAAGGAAGTACGCAAGGATTATGAGCAGGCATCTACGGCGTTAACCATGGCGGTGAGCGAATCGCCTTTGGCGGAAACGGATGACTATTTCCTCGGGCTTTTTGCCCAGTACACGGCGGCAAACGAAGCAGAAATTCGCAAGCTAACCCTGTGCTATAGGGACGAAATTTCTCTTAACGCATTGGAAGCATATATTGAAACACGCTTACTTGCCGACCCCATCTTCGCCCGTTCTTTTACCGAAATGCTTGCCAGCGTAGCCGACGATAAGGTAATTACCGAATGGGTAACCGCGGCACGGCACACGCATATTCGCTTGCGCACGGCGGCACTGTACAGCGAGACCAATTTGCATATGCCCCCCATGTGGGCGGCGCAGGTAAAATATGGCTACGAAGCGCTGGGGCACGGGCGTGCAAATTTGTTTACCGATTCTTCCACCCACCGTGTGAGTGTGCTGTACCACGTAGGCTCATTCAGTGCAGCGGATTTATATTATGCGGATTTATACAGGTAAAATGTTATGAAAAAATACACCTTAGTCGAAAATGATGCACCCGATAGGGAAGTGACACGCTTTAAATGGCAAACCGGCATTGACAACAACGCCATTATCACTTGGCAATGGCCAAAGAACCCCGACGTTAAATACATGCTTGCCGCCGTAACAGAAGAAGACCCCGAAGACCCGCTGGAATGGCTTATGCAAGACCCCGCCGCCCACACCGTAGTAACGCGCAACCTTGCCGCCCATTATGAATTGCCCATTGGCGAAACCCCTAAGCGCTTTATCTTTGCCCCTGCGTATTTGCACAAGAAGGACGTTGCCATATACGGACCTGCACTGGTAACCGATTTACTATACGCAAAGGTACACGCCACCGTGAGAATTACCAACCGCCCCATATTATTAAGCCCGTACAAACGGGTGGGGTTTACGCTCAGGTTTTCCCAACCCCATGGGGCAGAGATTGGACAACACGCTTTGCGCTACGCCTTGTATGAATTTTCGCGCCTTATTGGCACATATGCACTGGACGCGACCTTAATGGCGGGCGGCTACATGCACATTAAAAAAACACAGCATATTCGCTTTATGATAGATGAAAAATATGAGCATTTAATCGCACTCAAATAGGAAGGCGCGACTGTCTATGGTGGAAACAGTAAAAAAACACGTGATATGCCCCTACTGCTGTCACAAGTTTGAACCGCGTGAGGCGGATTTTCGCTTGGGCGGCTCGCCCGAGGGGAAGGCTGTAAAAACACGCGGAAGACCGCGCAAAACAGGACCGGACAAGGTCCTCGATGAGCGGCTTCAGCTTTATAACATCGAAATTTTGCAAAATACCGCGGCGGACGCAAAGAAAAACGCCATGGAGTATCCTTCCGTTGCCCTTTCCGACAAGGGGGTATACTACAGCGAAGAGGACACCGAGCGACGCGGTTTTATCCAGCAAATCACTTATATCGACCCTAAGGGCTATAAATACACCACCGATATTCGTTTATGCCCCAACTGCCATAATATTTTGCCCACGGGCTACGGTCTGCGCGATACGCTGCTTATTTCCATCTTAGGCGATGCGCGCAGCGGAAAATCCGTTTTTCTTACCATGCTTATTGCCGAGCTTGAAAATAACGCTGACCTTACGTCCAAGCTGACCTTCATTGGCGACGCCCGCGTACGTGATATTTTTACAAAAAATTACCAGACCCCATTGCTTAAGGAGCATACGCTGGTATCCTCTACCAAGCGTAAGAAGATACCGCCCTTCGCATTCAATTTCTGGTACCAATATAAAACCGCCGACGGTAAGACGGCGGAAAATAATTTGGACATTATCTTCTACGATATCGCGGGGGAAGATTTACGCGATGATAAGGCAATACGCCAAAATGGGTTTAATATCCGCGATTCGTCGGGACTTATTTTCCTTGCCGACCCGACCAATTTTTCGGCTTTAAAAGATTTGTTCTTGTTCTCCGATGATGCGCTTATCGACGCCGTACCCGAAGATAATTCCAACCAGACGATATTTAATACGCTGTACAATTATTTTATTGGCTTGGAGAAAGACAAGTCGCAAATCCCCTTTGCGCTTGCTTTATCAAAAGCAGATTTGTTCCGTTACGCGCGGTTCGACTTTTTCGACAGCCGCCCCGAGAATCGTATCCAAAACCTTATGGACGACGAACCCCATAAAGACGCGCTAAACATGCGCTGTACAAAGGCCGTCAACCAAGAGGTGCGGGAACTGCTCTCCCACGTGAAAGAGGACGCCATTGTAAACAACGCGCTGGGCTGTTTTGCCCATGTGAATTGCTTTGCCCTTTCCAGCCTAGGCAAGAAGCCTACCGTAGAGCAGGTCACCGACCCAAAAACCAACGAAACCCTGGAGAAAGGGCATATCGACGGCGCCCCCGAGCCCTTCCGCGTGAAGGAGGCGTTCTACTGGATTTTAATGAAAAACGGAATGCTGTATAAATTTGAAAAAAATCAATACTCGCTAAGTGGGCAGGACACCGTAGCACGCATAGGCGCGACTGGCGAAAAACGCCCTTGGTGGAAAAGATTATTTGGGCTGAGGTAAGGTCAAAGGCTCGTGGGGTGTGGGGCAACGCCCCGCGGTCTTACGCATTCAATCTTTTAATCTTAACCCTCCAACCCTAAACCCCCAGCACCGCAGCCATGAAATATACGGGCGAGTTCCAATAAATGGTGACCTCGTTGCCGGCGAAGGAATGTGCATGGTCGATGTAGCACTTGGCGGGCGGGTTGCCCTCGCAGTATTCCTTTAGCGCAGGGTCTTGGGTAATAAATTTGTTTGGACCGCCTACAACCATGCCCGGCATTGGCGCGCCTACAGCCTCGGATGGGCGATGGTGCGGGTACTTCGGCGGGTTTGCGCCAAAGCCCGTGATGTAGCTTTGGGATAAGGGGTTGCGCCCGAGCAGATAATGCAAATGTTCCCACGCGGCTTGGGTGTATTCTTCGCTCAGCTGGGCGAAGGGACGGGCAAGGAGCAACGTCATTGCATTGTTGGCAACGGTCATGTTGCTTCCCCATTTGTAGTCATCGCCTAAGGAAATTCCGTAAGGGTCTATGCGGTACTCATGCATAATTTTTTTACATAGGGTGTGCAGAGCGTCCTTCATGCGGGCGGCAAGCTGAACGTCCGAGAATTGGCGCGCGTGATACAGGTAGGAAACGATGCCATAGGTGCCCACGTTTGCCCAGCCAAGCCCCGTATAAATTTCGCTTGCCTTAATGAATTCGTGGAACGCCGATTCCCCCGTTGCGGCAAAAAGGGCACACGCCGCCCAAAAGCGCTCGTCTTTGTCGTCGCGATCGCCGTAGCCGCCAGTGGTGATGCCCTCGGGGTTGGCGAAGTTTGGTGCGTCGGGGTTGGCAATGCACCACGCCCACGCGCGGCGGGCTACGTTTAAGAGTTCGTCCCTTTTCTGCGGAAAGGAGCGCGAAGCAAGCGCCATGGTTGCCGCAAAGGTTGCCGTCGCTGTCGCCGATATTGGCGACAGCACCAGCTCGTTTTTCTCGTGGTGCGGCATTTCATTGAGCGCGTTAAAATTGTGGCAACTTACCTTGTGGTATACGCCGCCGCTTTTTTCGTCCTGCATTTTTAACATCCATTCCAGCTCAAACCATACGGTATCTAATAAATTGTCGTCACGTTTTTGGGCAAGCTCGTTGGCAAACAGCAAATCCGCCACGGCTTTTGCCGCCACCACAATGTAGCGCCCATAGTCGCCTGCGTCATGCCAGCCGCCCGAAACATCTTTTTTTATGGGAAGACCGTACACCGTTGCCGGCTCCGCATGGCACGCGGGATGCGACCAAGTGCCGCATTCCACATCTACGCCACATTTTTGGAAATTGAAAAAATCCAATAACGCAGTACGCAAGCCTGCATACGGGTCATCCCCTATTTTAAAGGCGTGGGAACGCTTCCCCCCCGCACATATCATGTATTCACCTACGTCGGTTATCCCGGAAAAATCAGCCACACGAACGCTCTCGCCGCCAACGGCGTACTCTACCCCTTCGCCTGCGGTACCTTCGTATACCGATTCCTCATCGCATACGCGCAAAACGCAGAATGATGCAGACTTTTCGGGGATAACGGCTTTCTTAATGTCGTGAGGGCGGTACCCCATTTGGTTGATGTGGACAGATTTCATAGATGCTTCCTCCTTGTGGTTATGTATACGTACATAATATATGCAGGCAGGGACGATGGTCAAGGGAAAGTCAAGAATTTAAATAACATTGTGACCGACAGAAGAGGTGTTGTACCTTAATATATCGGTTTTTTATTGCCCTCAATCGGTGTGCATAGTATCATCAAATTGAGGTGAAGGGGGATGTCTGTGTGACGCGGACGATAGTATGAACGTATCTCGAACGAAAGGCAGTGAATAGTGTGACTATGACCCAAGATTTATTCAAGGTTGCATCAAACGAATACGAACTTTCACTTAACGGTGCCTATAAGCAAGAAAATGGAATTTTTTATACCGATATATCATTGGCTGAAAAGATAATAAATAATTTGCCAAAGCCTGAAAAAACGGCTGTCATTCTTGACCCCTGCTGTGGAACAGGTAATTTTCTTTTTGCTGCTAAAAAACATGGATACAATAATATATATGGAATAGATGTAGACCGTAGCGCAATTGAATTATGCAAGAAAAATATATCCGGCGGCATTTATATTGCTGCTGATTTTATAGGACAGCTATCCGAAAAAACTATAAAAGAATTGAAGCTCCAAAATAAAGCTGATGTGATTATTGGTAATCCGCCATATGTACCTATATCGGGTAATGTAACTTTGAATACTACCGAAGCAGACGATTGGTTAAAACGGAAGGTTGATAGCGCCGGGAAAAACCTTTTTATTGCCGCCCTGATACGTTCTTTTGACTTTTTGAAAGAGGGTGGTTTGCTGTCATACATAATACCAAAAAATTTCTTGCATGTTTCCTCGTACAGTGCGCTGAGACAAACGCTTTTAAGAGAAAAACAAATTCTTTCTATTGTCGATTTGGGTGCATGTTTTAAAAATGTAAGGGGCGAGCAAATTGTTTTAACGATAAAAAATTCCCCGCCTGTAAAGGGTAGCAAAATTAACATTAAAAAATTGTCAAACAATCGGTTTGTCAAAATGACTTTAATCCCGCAGTGTTTTTATTCTGATGAAATTTTATTGTTTAATTGCAATGAGGATTATGCGGTGTACAATACACTAACATCTTCTTATTCAAAATTAAATGATTTAGCAAATGGGTATGTTGGACGTGGAAAATCCACATCTGCAAATTCTGTATCGGGCAAAGAGCTTCGCAAATTTGGCTACAAAGAAAGAGCGCTACCCCAAAGCGGCAGCCGAATTTTTATTCAAAATATTTATAGCACAGAATCAGGGATAATTGCAGCCTTTGGCGGAGCGCTTGAAGCAAGCCAAACGATTACAATTTTTACAGATGGTGATGAAAAAATGTGCCGTTATGTTTTGGGCATACTTCATTCTCGATTGTGTAATTTCTTTTTATATAAGTATTGTTATAATTATTCACGTTTGACAATGCATACGGATGCAAAGTATCTTAAAAAGATACCCCTGCCGCCGCAAAAGGACGGATTTTTTAACAATTTTGATGAAATTCTTTCCGTTGTGACATTGCTTGAAAATGATGCCTATATGTCAAAAAGCTGGTTCGATAATATTGAAAAACTTAACAAAATTATATATGAAGCGTATGGTATCATTGATAAACAAGCGGAGTACATAGACGCGGAAACACAGCGCTTCCAGTCTAAAAGGTGGATTAAATATGAATAGTGAAAAAAAATGCAATGACCTAACAGGCAAGGAATGGTTGCAAAATTCGTTTAGTATATGGCGCGGATTGGCAAAAACCAAAGAAGAAAAGGCACTAAAGCATCCCGCATCTTATCCTGTTTCGCTTTGTGAAAAATTAATTAGAACCTTTGCCCGTGCAGAGTGCAAGGTGCTTGACCCCTTCAATGGAATTGGCTCAACAACAACGGCAGCAGCTTCCCTTGGTTGCGAAGCAATAGGCATTGATTTATCAAGCGAATTTTGTAATATTGCAAAAGAACGTGTTGCTGGACAAGAAAACATAAAAATAATTGAAGGCAGCAGCTTTGATGTGCTACCCACGCTACCGGAAAATTATTTTGATATCTGTGTTACATCTCCGCCATATTGGGATATTTTGAATATGAAACGCAGTGCAGACATGAAAGCGCGTGTTAATTATTCTAACAGTGACAACGATTTGGGAAATATACCGCAGTACAAAGAATTTATTGACGAGTTAGCTCGTTTGTTTCAAATGTTGTCAAGGAATTTGAAAAAAGGCGGCTACTGCATTGTTAATGTAATGGACATTCGCAAAAAAAGCGAATTTTACCCTCTGCACAGCGATTTAGCTACCATGCTGCAAAGCGTAGGTTATATTTACGATGACTTAATTATTTGGGACAGGCAAGCCGATTACAACAATATGCGACCGCTTGGTTATCCGTATAAGTTCCGCATAAACAAAGTACACGAGTATTTATTAATATTCATTAAAAAATAGGAAAGGATGATTTACGATGACAACTTTAAGCAATGAGTTGTATTTAAGAGGTATTAGTTATAATTCTTTACTAACAAACAGAGCAAATGATATTTTGTTCAGCGATGTATTAGAATTATGTGAAGTGCTGGGTTACATTGCTCGTAATGTTTCTCATATCGACGGGGAATACCCACAGGGTATTGCGGTTCCAAGGGATTGGAATATGCCAATTACCGATAATATAACATCTGGCGGACATGAAATGAAATGGGGACGGCAGTATAGGGTCTACTTGGGTTCGGTCGTTAATTGTCCTCCAATTATTAGACAGCGGTTGCATAATGACCAACATAATAGATTTGGCGGAAGTAGATTTGTTGAGGCTCTTTTAGCGTGTGGATTTACACCCGGGTATGGCAATAACGCAAATATTGTTATGCAAACGTTGGTGCGAATATTTACATCAACGAATGAACAAAATGCCCTAACTCAAGGGTTTAATTTATAGGTTTTATTACGGGTTTTAATTGCGGTACCCCGCCTCACAGCAACCCCACCGCTACCCGTGCATCATTGTGGGAGCGTTCCCGCAACCTTGTTCGGGCATCATTAATTCTTGCCTTTGTTTGCTCGTAATTTTGCATAATTCCATCAATCATGTTTTTTAAAGCGGGTATATCCAGCGCAGAGGTATCCATCGCCGTATTTTCGCCCATGTAGGCGATAAAATTGGCTACCTTAGGGTCGTAAATCAAACCGATGACGGGTAGCCCCGCAACGGCGGCGTAAATGAGCGCGTGTAAGCGCATACATAAAGCAAATTTTGTTTTGGCGATAGCAGCGATAATTTCGTTGTGGCGGTAAACCCGCGGGAGTAAAATGTACGGGCAGGTAAGGCGCTTCGCCGTTTCGCGCAGAATGGGCAAATCTATGGATTCCATGGGAATAAGCAGTGGGGTTAGGGCATACTGCTGTGCCGTGTAATGAATGGCTTCGACCATTTTTTCTACGAAATGGGCTTCGTTATATTTCCACGGGCGCAGGGATACCGCGAAGTAGTCCGAACCTTGAAGCACAGGCATGTCCGATGATAGCGAGGGAACGCTCCCATTTGACAAATCCAGCGAAAAAACAGGGTCAACCGACAAATGAATATTGGGATTTTGTACACCGATGTTTTTCACAAATTCCAGCGAATCGGGGTCGCGAAGGGACACATAATCACACGCATTTAGCGCGCGGCGCGCCTTGGTAATGTTTCGCGGGTGGTTTATGGGACCGATGCCATTCCCGTAAAGCATGACCCGCAAGCCCATAAATTTTGCCATGTGTACCAAAAAAGTGTAGTACACCAGCGACCGCGTGCTTGTAATGTCCTGCATATGACTGCCGCCGCCGTACACGATTAGGCGCGTACGTTTCATATACTTGCGCACGCTGAAAAAGTTTAAGCGATTAATCGAAAATACGCCCGTTTCGCGCAGGGTTTCCTGCGGGTTGCGGCTAAGAACGAGCAAGGAAACGTCGGGTTTTTCGCGCCGAAGGGCAGAAATTACGGCATCGAGAAGCGCATCATCCCCCGAGTTGGCGTAGCCGTAATACCCTGAAAGCATAATATCGAACACGCGGTGTGCCTTTTTTTCGTTGGCAAGCACGGTGCGGTAAATTTCCAGCGACTTTTCCTGCATATTTTCTTTGGAGAAATTCGCCTCAGCGTGGACTTTAAGCGCCGCCCCAAACTCCGCCCCAAGGGCGGGGTTTTCGATATAAGTTTCAATGGCATTTGCCAGCGCACCATAGTCGCCTTCGTCTACCAATAACCCCGTTTTTCCGTGTATAATCAGTTCGGGAATGCCGCCCACATTGGTGGAAACAGCGGGTTTTTCCAGCAACGCGCCCTCGTTTAGCATGTAGGCGAAGCTCTCCGACCGCGATGCGCACACGTTAATGTCAATTGCATTTATAAAGCTGAAAATATCTTCGACCCAACCCGTGAAAACCACCTTATCCGCGATGCCCAGTGACCGCGATAGCTTGCGCAAATTTGCTTCTTCGTTGCCTTCTCCCGCCAGCAGAAACATAATATCTTTCCGCCGTTTGTACAGCTCCGCCGCCGCGCGCAGGAAAATGTCATGCCCTTTTACATAATCGAAGCGCCCGATAATGCCCACCAGCGTTTTGCCCTGCGCGTCTATCCCGTGACGCGCCAAAAATTCCGCCTTCGGGCGGAAGTTAACCGCCCGTGCCGCTTCCACGGCATTATGTACCGAGAAAACACGGCTCCCATCAAACCCGCGGCTAATCAGCATTTTCCGAAAGTTTTCCGAAACGCCGATATAATAATCCATGCGCCGAAGGGCAATTTCGTTTAATCCCGTGAACACAAAGCGCTTGTAAAAGCTGTCCGTAAAGTCCAGCTTATAATCGCTATGCACCGTCGTTACCATGGGCACATACACAAAGGGCTTGAGCATCATAGAAATAAAATTAGCCCGCGCCCCGTGGGCATGAATAATATCAAAGCCCTCGCGCCGGATATAGCGCGAAAGCCGCCCAATAATGCTCAAATCGTTACGAAACCGCTGCTTAAACAAAATCGAGGTAACAGGCAATTCCTGCACCTCTTGGTAAAAGACGCCCTCTGTAAAACAAGCAATCGTGATGTCAATCTTTTCATCCAGCGCCAAAAGCAACGCAAAAACGGCGGTTTTTGCACCGCCTTTGTCACCACCCGATATCATGTGTAAAACTTTCATGGGAGCGTTCCCGCCTTTTGTGTTTAATCCTTCATCTCCGTGACCCCGGTCAGCAACCCGGCACATATCCAAAATACAAGCATTACGCGGGGGTAGAACCATACATATTCGCCTACACCAAAGGCGATGAAAACCGTAAGCGACGCCATGCCCGCGGCGGTAAATAATTTATATTCGCGGCAGGCGGCATTCATATGGGCGGATATTCCGCGCTTTATTAGGCGGAACAGATATGCCAAAAACGCAATAAGCGCGCCTATTCCGCTGTGTACGATAATATCCAGGAATGTGTTATGTGCGTGCAATGCACGCCAAGCCTCGCCGTGGAAATAATTGCGATAGGTTTGGGCAAAGGCAACAGGTCCCATGCCGATACCGCGCACCCAATAATCGCGTAGCATATCCATTACGCCGCGCCAAATATTAAAACGGTATAGGGATGAAGTATCTGTGCCCAGGGTAAGCAAGCGGTCAATAAAAACGGAAGGAATAAACGGAATCGCCAAGACAAGCACAATCAGCGCAATCGGCACAAGGCGCGGCGCCGCCATAAGCACAAATATGCCCACCCCCGCCATCAGCGCAACATACCCCGCGCGGGAAAAGGTGAGCGCAAAAGCGGCAATACATATGCCAACGGCGGCGAGCAATAACGTGCGCTTTACATCGCAACGCACAGCAATAATCATGGCAAGTACAAAGGGGAGCAGCATCGCCCACGCTTGCGCATCGTTGTTGGGGTTGCCGCCCATGGTGGAATGCAAGCGCGCCATGCCCGGGTTGGCAAGCAAATCGGTAAATTCTGCACGAATGGGGATACCCACCGCAAGCTGGTAAAAACCAAATAGCGCCGTAATCGCAAGGGTTACGGCAATGAGCTTAATAAAAACATGCAGCTCGTCCCTATTACGCATCATAATCGTAACCAACAAAGAATGCACCACGCACGCAAAAAAGATAAGGAACACACGAAGCGAATCCCCCCCGCCGTACCCCGTTACGATGCTCAGCGCACAGAAGAAAACAAACAAAACCAACGCAGGAGAAATAAACATAAATGACAGTGCTTCCCCCGACAGCGCCCAGCGCACGGCAAATATCCCCGCAAAAAACAACGCCGATATCAGAAGTATCCCGTTATTCCAAAAATGACCGGGTATCATTAACGCACCGCACAGGAATAGCATGTATATTGTTTTATACAGGGCAATACGCCCTTCAAAGAACCAAGCAATTAAGCGGTAGGGAGCGCTCCCCGTTACTGCTTTGCCCGCAAAGGTTTCCGCAAACGGAAAATTGCGAGCATATAGATATACTCGGCGGTTTACACTGCTTTCATTTAAGCCTGTAAAGGCGAGTACACCCCGCCTAAAAAGCCTCATTACACCGCTTGCAAAAAAAGCCAGCAAGCGCAATAGTAACGCGCCTTCCCAGTAATCACGAAAGCTAGTGCGCATAAACCCCGAAAGGAAAAAACTGCCCCGCGCGGCATTTTTTATTGCTCCTACGCCACGGAAGAGTATGCTGTGTTCGTACCACAGGTTTATGCGAACCAGCAGCGCAATTACGCCGTTTATGAGTACACTATTGCTCTGCATTATCTATCCGCTTCCCGCAGACCGGAAATACGCGTCAATACCGCGCTTTGCCCCGCACGTATGGGTACATTCATGCCTATGCCGTAGCGGTTGCCCGCCACCAGCACACCATGGTCGCTGGGCGTTCCGTTAATACGCGCCGTAACCCGCAGCGAGGAAAATCCTTCCTTACTGCTACGCACGGCGTTGCCGTGTTGGTCGGCGTTCCATACAATGGCGTCGGCGATATCAATTTCCGTTACCGCGCCCAGCAGCAAACCCCGCGCGTGGTCAAATAAATTATCGCCTATACTCATGCCTTCTACGATAAAATTCTCCGTTGCTTCGGTGAAAAACGTGATGTAAAACGTGCGCATTTCGCCGCCGATAATCCCCCCGCCACCACGGAACTGATATATGCCGAAGGCAAGCGCCCCCACCAACACAAGGATAATCAGCGCATCAATAATATTCACCTTGCCCAATATTTTTGCATCCCTATCTATCATCCTAGCCCTCCCAAATGTGTGAAATGTGGACAATCAGCCGTACATTACCTACCCATGCAAGCACTTCGTCCCCTATAGCGTAAACGCGGTTACCAAGCACTACCGCGCCTTCGGTTACGGGGGCGCGTATCCGCGCGCTTACGTAAACCGAGTTAAAGCCCGCATAATGCAGCCGCACGGTATTGCCATAGCGGTCGGATTCGTAAAAAATGCTGTCCCCAACGGTTACATCGGTTACCATTCCCATAAAAATTGCGCCGTCGTCGTCCATTACGCGTGTATTTTCCGCCAACGAAAGTGCGGTAAAATCGTCAACCGCGGGGGCAAAGAAGGTGAGTTGTACATAACGCGCTTCTTCCGGCGTCGGTACATTGCGCCCTCCAATCGTAAAATATACCACGAAAAAAACGGCAGCAAGCATGACCACCGCAAATATATCAATTAGACTCACTTTGCCGAATATTCGGCCCTTTTTATCTAACATAGTATGCTCCTAAGCTTTGCCGCCGCATTCTTTATATTGTATTCCGATTGTGACAAATCCACTATGCGATTGTGCTTCACGGCTTGCAATGCAGTAATTTTTTGCACCCACGGCTGTACCCCGCCGTCTATCGGTAAGAAGTCAACCGATTCGCTTATCTTTACTTCCTTCGTTACGGTAGTTGAAATAAGGGCAGGCAGTCCTGCAGCTTGTGCCTCCAACGCGGCTAACGGCAACCCCTCGTGTAATGAGGGGAGAAGAAAGGCATCAAATGCGCTGTAGTAGCTTGCGCTTTCTGCCTGTCCTGCGAAAATAACGCGGCCACTTGCTTGCAAGTGTTTTGCTTCGCTTTCCAGCTGTGCGCGTAATTCCCCGTCGCCCACCAATAGCAGATATACGTTGACGGGAGCGCTCCCGTTTTGCAATTGTTTCAATACTTCCAGCACGAAAGCATGGTTCTTTACCGGTGTTAGCCGACCCACCACACCCAGCACAAAGGCTTCGTTAGGTATCCCGTGCAGTTGGCGGGAGCGTTCCCGCACGGCGGGGTCAAATGCAAAATTCGTAAAATCAATCGCGTTTTTAATAATATGGTGATTTTTTAATAACGGGGAAAATGTGCCGCCAAATAGCCATTCCCCTGCGTTTTGTGTACAAGCTAAAAATATATTCGCAAACAAACACAGCAAAGGACGTGCAATAAAATGCGCAAGCTTCTTCACCCGTGACGCACCTTGATAGTTGGAAAAATGGCTCCACGCCGCGCGGGTTTTTACGCCGCTTAGCCACGCAACGGCAAGTTCAATAAACGCAAAGGAATGCTCACTGCATACAACAACGGTATTATACTCGGGGTATTTTTTATACAACGCGCGCATTGCGCCGATGTTATACCAAAAGCCTTGGCTGCGTGTGGGTACGCGGAAAATCCGTGCCCCCAGGGCACGGGCTTCTGCTTCGTAGTAACCCGCTTCATCGTGGACCACAAAATCAAAAATTAGCCCGCCGGCACGGAGGTAGTTCATCACAACCAGCTCCGTACCGCCTAAATCCAAATTGGGGAGAATGATGAGTATACGCTTCATTTTAATCCCCATCGCTTGCGTTCCTTTTCCTTAAATTCTTCTGCACCACGCGCGGCTTCACGTTTTAAATATTCCCGCACCACCGATACACGGAGCATAAATGCAAAGCATAAATATCCTGCCGCACCAAAAACCGTACACACAACAATAATAAACAGGTTATGACCCCAAAAAATATATCTCCACGCCCAAACGCTGCCCGCCATCATTAAACACGCCAGTGCAATTTTTACCAAATCCCATGCAAACTTACGGTTAAACACCTGCGCCTTCCTATGAAGGCGCACAAGCAGTCCGCTTGTGCCCGCTACAGCCGCTACCCCATACGCAACGGGCATTGCGTATATGCCAAGGCGCGGTAAAAGCAGCAAGGTTGCCCCTATATTCATTGCCATAATCACGACGCCAAATACCGCAGGCGTGCGGGAATCCTTCATGGCGTAGAAGCCGCGGTCGGCAATCTCCTTCACGCTTGTAGCAACAAGACCTATGGCGAAAATTGCCATCAAATTGCCCGCAATGCGGTAGGTATCGCTGTTGCCCCGCCAATTAAGCAGCACGCCCATAATTTCAAACCGCAGAAGGATTAGCCCCGCCGCGGCAGGAAGTACAAGAAATATAGTACAAACCATGGCGTTACGCAAGTTATCCGCATATTCGACGGCTTCCTTTTTCGCCCACAGTGCCGAAAGCCGCGGGAAATATACCGCAGCCACTGCAAGCACAATTAACATAATAAATACTTGCACCAATTGCTGGGCGTATTCCATCACCGCCGCATACCCCAGCCGTAACGCCATGGAATGAGCAAACAAAAAATGTGCTTGATACGAAGCAACACTTACCAGCACAGGCAAACAAAGCCGCCCCGCCGCGCGGATATGCTCATTTTTAAAATTTAACGCAAACCGATAGCGGTACCCCAGCCGCCATACCGCAGGTAACAGAAGCATGGGTTGCAGCACACCGCCAAGCAACGTAACATAAATAAGCCCCGTAACGCCAAACCGCTCCGAGAAAAATACAAGATACACAATAAGAAGCACCCCCCCCGGGGCACTTACCAGTGCGGGTAATTTAAATTTCCCATGGGATTGCAGCAGCCCCGTAAAAACGGCGCTTACGCCAAAAAAGACCATGGCGGGCAATAATACACGCAACGCAAATGTTAGGTATTCCCTTCCCCCAAAATCCGCACCGCCGACAAAACGCGCAAGCCATGGCGCACCCCAAACACCCGCAAGTGCGAGCAAAATAAGAAGCACCAGCGCAATGCTTAGCACATTATCAATGAATTTTTTTGCATCGTTCTTTTTTTCTTCGGCAAGCAAGCCATTGTATACGGGAATAAAAATGGTACTCAGCGCCGT
Source organism: Defluviitaleaceae bacterium (assembly GCA_009786535.1). GTDB lineage: Bacteria > Bacillota > Clostridia > Lachnospirales > WQUN01 > WQRX01. Next base: position 95,499 of record WQRX01000003.1, read on the forward strand.
ACCCACCACATTAAAAAGCACTTGCGGTACTTGCAGTGCAAATACAAATGCATTCAAAAACGGGTGCGCCGCGCCAAATTTGCCAATATACAAAGTACGCCCAACAAAGGTTAGAATTCGGCTAACGAAGGAAAGAACAGCGACATAAAATGCGTTACGGTTCATGGAGTTCCCCCTTTGGGTATGCTGGGAGTATAATGGAAAAAAGAATTATTGCAAAATGTTGGAGGTTTTATGCGCGTATTATTAACCATAGCATACGACGGCACAGCATATGCGGGCTGGCAACGGCAGGAGAACGCCCTCGCCGTACAGCAGGTCGTAGAAGAAGCCCTAGCTTCACTGATTGGGTGCGCAGTCACCTTAACCGCCGCCAGCCGTACCGACGCGGGCGTTCACGCATTGGGGCAACGGGCGGCGTTTAACGTCGAGGGCTTGCGCATACCGTTAAACAAATTGCCCCGGGTGCTTAACGGACTGCTGCCCGCCGATATTTCCGTTTCACATGCTCAAGCCGTACCGCAGGATTTTAACCCTCGTTTTGCCGCGCGCTTTAAAACGTATCGTTATCAGATTTGGAATGCCTCTGTACCCAATCCCATGTACAATCGCTATAGTGCGTTTATTAACCAGCCGTTGGATATCCTTGCAATGCAAAAAGCCGCCCGGCATTTTATTGGACGGCACGACTTTGCGGCATTTTGCGCTACGGGGGGTAGTGCCAAAACCACCGTTCGCGAAATTTATACTTGTACCATTTCACAGGCGGAAAATCTCATTACACTGGAAATTACGGGCAATGCCTTCCTGTACAATATGGTGCGCATCATTGCCGGTACACTCACCTATGCAGGTCTGGGAAAAATAAACCCCTGCATCATTCCCGATATCATCGCCGCCCGTGACCGCACCCAAGCAGGTAAAACCATGCCCCCGCAAGGGCTTACACTGGTGGAAGTACAATTTAAAGAATGACGCTTGTTTGACAAGCTTACTCATAACATGTAATATGTTAATTCCTATGCGGCTGTGGCGGAATGGCAGACGCGCATGGTTCAGGTCCATGTGCCCGTAAGGGTGTGGAGGTTCAAGTCCTCTCAGCCGCATAATAAATAAAATGGAGTGTGCAACATGTCAACATTATTTGTAATTTTATGCATCGTATTTTTACTGGGCAGTTTTGCGCTGGTGGCAGCAATTCTTTTGCAAAAGAAACGTGCCGCAGGCGGCATCGGTTCTATTGCGGGTATGGGTAACGCCGCAGATACCTACTGGGATAAAAACAAATCCCGCACCATGGAAGGTTCGTTAGAACGCCTTACCAAAATTGGTGGCGTAGTGCTGGGTGTACTCGCGATTTTGCTTTGCTTGATTTAATGCCAGATAACTAAAAACATGAACTGACCCCAAAAGGTTAGACATCAAGAAATTAAACAGAAGCACGGGCTTGGATTCTGTATTGCACAGGACTCAAGCCCGTAAGTTTTTGTTTGATGCGATGATGGTTATAGTATTCCATGTAATCATTCAATTCATCGATGAAATGCGCAACCGACGTGAATTCCATTAGGTAAAGGAGTTCTGGTTTTACGTAGTCGATAAAGTTCTCCATGACGGCATTGTCCAGACAATTACCCTTCCTGCTCATGCTTTGGCGAATACCCTTTTCGACCAACATGCGCTGGAAAGGCTTCATCTTATACTGCCAGCCTTGGACGGAATAGAAGATGAGGTTGGTGTCGTTGGGAATCTTCACAAGCACCATTTCCAACATGTCTGTTGTTTGTGCGAAGTTTGGCCGAGAACTCAGGCTGCAACTTATGATTTCACCATTGTATAAATCAATAATTGGCGAAAGATATAATTTCACCCCAAACGACGCGAACTCCATTACGTCCGTCACCCATTTTTCGTTGGGGCGGCTGGCGGGAAAATCACGATTGAGGAGGTTCGGTGCGACTTTGTATAACGACAGCGCTGAGGGCAATTCCGACGCGTTGCGCGACGAATGCAATGCACTGATTGCACTGCACTGCTGGAAAACGATGAAAAATTTATGTCCGAAAAAATAAACAAGCAATATGTTCTGTATAAGAAAGTAGGTGTAACCACCCTAACGCAGTATGATAAAACCACGGAAGCGCTTCTTATCTACAGGCGCGATAAAAATCACTATCCCCAACTATAACAACGAAGAAGTGGCGCAATACCACCTTGCAAAACAAGAAGCGGGTATTATTCGCACATTGGCGCCCACCTATTTTCGTACCCAACGCGAGAGAGCGGCAATTGCGCCGGGCTATCGCCTAAAAAGCAACCTAGAGGAAAATTGCATAGATAAAGATACGATGGGCGAGGTATATCCCAGTCTTATTTATAATATTGCGACATTCCTTGGGCGGCTAAACCACTCCGAGGAATGTATAATGTATAAAAGTATGCGATGCGGGCATTAACATATGTATAGAAGCGCGCCACATCCACAACTTGCCCCTTATTGTGGGCTACAAAGTAAAATCGCTAATGTATCCTGGGGCTGCGGAAAGAAGCCCGGCACCTAATGCGGCAGGTCTACTACACGGCAAAAATGTTTAAGCAATACGGGTCAGCAAACCCTGGCAAAGCAATACGCAGATGAACATGGGATAGCGTTATAGCGCCGTTTATGATATATTCAAAAAACTACATTTCCTACAAGGGAGTTTTTATGAAAACCTACTACCTTACCNCCCCAATATATTATTTAAACGGCGAGCCGCACCTTGGCAGTTCCTACTGCACCATCGCGGCAGACGTAATGGCGCGGTATAAAAAAGCGCGGGGCTATGACGTAAAATTTTTAACAGGGGCAGACGAGCATGGGCAAAAGGTTGAGCGCGCGGCGGAAGCGGCGGGCAAATCGCCCCAGCAGTTTTGTGATGACCTTGTGGCAAAATACGAAGCCGTTTGGGAAATGTTAAATATCGAATACGACTATTTCCAACGTACTACCAGCACGTCGCATAAAGAAGCAGTGAAAAAGATTTTCAAAAAGCTGTACGACCAAGGCGACATCTATAAAGGAAGCTACGAGGGCTTATACTGCACCCCCTGCGAAACCTTTTACACCGAAAATCAAATGAAGGCCACAGGTGGCTTGTGCGAAAACTCGGACTGCAAACGCCCTGTGGAAAAAATTAGCGAAGAATGCTACTTCTTTAAAATGGGCAAATACCAAAAACAATTGGAAGCCTATATCGAAGCCAATCCCGATTTTATTGTACCCGCATCCCGCAAAAACGAAATGGTAAATAATTTTCTAAAGCCGGGCTTAAACGATTTGTGCGTTTCGCGCACCTCGTTTACGTGGGGCGTTCCCGTGAATTTTGACGCATGTCATGTCATCTATGTTTGGGTAGATGCACTACCAAACTACGCCACCGCGCTGGGCTTCATGTCCGAAAATGATGCAGATTATAAAAAATACTGGCCCGCCGATTTGCACTTGGTGGGCAAGGAAATTACGCGTTTTCATACCATTATTTGGCCGTGTATTTTGCTTGCGTTGGGCGAACCGCTGCCCAAGCAGGTATTCGGGCATGGCTGGCTGCAAATCGAAGGGCAAAAGCTGGGCAAATCCCTTGGCAATGCCATCGACCCGCAGCCCTTGGTGGAAGAATTTGGCGTAGACGCCCTGCGTTATTACCTGTTGCGGGAATTTGCTTTTGGACCGGACGGCAACATAACTCGCGAAGGTATGATTAACCGCTACAACGCAGACTTAGCAAACGACTTGGGTAACCTGCTCTCCCGCACGGTGGGCATGGTAGATAAGTATTTTGCGGGAACGCTCCCTGCCTGTGCGCCCGCGCCTTCCCCACATGATACGGACTTAGCCTCTCTTGCCGCCGCTATGGTAACCAAGGTGGAGAGCTACATGGACAAACTGCAATTTTCTGATGCATTGGCGGAAATATGGCGCGTAATTAGCCGCGCCAACAAATATATAGACGAAAACGCCCCTTGGGTACTTGCTAGAGATGAATCCAAACAGGCAGAGCTCGCCAATGTTTTGTATTGCCTTGCAGAAACCCTGCGCATTGTCGCCATTACCATAACGCCTGTAATGCCCAGCACGCCCGCAATTATCCGCGCACAGCTAAATATTACCGATACAGCCTTCACCACGTGGGAAAGCGCAAAGCACTTCGGCTTGCTCCCTCGCGAAGTAAAGGTAGAAAAAGGCGCACCCGCCTTCCCAAGGATAGAAAAAGCATGAAGGCAGACAAAATCTTCGATACCCACGCCCATTATGACCATAAGCAATTCGATAATGACCGCGATGCCCTGTTGGGAGCGCTCCCGCAAAATAACGTAGGCTTGGTGCTTAACGTGGGCTGCGATATGAAGGCGTCCCGTGCTTCCGTTAAACTGGCGGAAAAATATGACTATATTTACGCGACAGTAGGCGTACACCCCCATGACGCACGCACCCTTACAGAAAAAGCACTGGAAGAGCTAGTTGAATTGGCGAAGCATAAAAAAGTCGTTGCCTATGGTGAAATAGGGTTGGACTTTAACCGTAACTTTTCCCCTGCCGATGTACAGCGCAAATGGTTTAAGCGCCAGTTGGAAGCAGCAAACGAATTAAAGCTACCTCTTATCATCCACTCTCGTGATGCGGATGACGAAGTACATGATATACTGGCAAACACGCCCCACCACGGCGGGGTGGTACACGCCTTCCCCGGTAATTTTGTACTCGCGCGCAGTTATACGGACATGGGCTTTTACCTAGGCATTGGCGGGATTATCACTTATGATAAGATTGGGCGGTTAAAAGCGGTGGTCGATTCCGCCCCGTTAGATAAAATTTTGCTGGAAACGGACTGCCCCTACCTTACGCCTGTGCCGTTCCGCGGTAAGCGCAACGAGTCGGCGTATTTAACCTATGTCGTAGATGAAATAGCGCAAATAAAAGACGTGACCCCGCAAGAGGTACGTACACAAACCTATTTAAATGCGTGTAAATTATTTAACATATAACAGACAGCAGGAGGGTAACGGAATGCATTATAAATGGATAGACTACCCCGCACAGTTTGAAAAAAGAATCGAAGGCTGGTGCGACCAATACGCTATGCAAATTGCCATGGAAGACGACACCGCAAAGGTAGAAAATCAATGGTACTTAGCAACACCCGATACCTACACCCACATAGACTATAATAAAATAGCGCTGGAAGGGGACACCCCCATAGCGCTGTTAATGATGGTCGTTATTAAAGAAAAATCTATCGTCCATTTTGATACGCTTATTGTAAACCCTAAAATGCGCAAGCAAGGTCATGGCGTGCGCGCGTTAACCGACGTACTGCAAAACGCCGAGGCAATAATTGGTGTAGAAAATCCCGTCTTTGTGGGGCAAATCCGTAAAGATAACAACGTGTCCATTCGGTTAATGGAAAAGCTGGGCTTCCAGTGTGTAGACGACGCCCACAAACGCGATGATGCATGGTGTAATTGGGTATATCCCGCCGGCGCAGCCGCCTCGTTTGATTCTTAGAAATTTTCTGTATATAATAGAAAGTAACCATTAAAAACTCGGGGGCGAATTACTCTGCTAAATTTCTGTAAGGCTAACCTAAAGCGCTTGTTAATGGTAGCGGGCATTGTAGCCGGCAGTTATTTAATTTTGGCCACGGCATTTGTTATGGTCGCTCTTGCGATGGATAACCGCCGCATCGGCGATTTACAGCTGTCCCCCCCCGCAGGGGAAATTGTAAACAGCGAATATGATACAAACCCGGTGCCCGAACACTTCCTTACGCCCCCCGTTATTGAAAATGAAGACACAGGCAGCCTTTGGCGCCCGCCCGCCCGCACCAATTTTATTATGCTGGGCATAGACAATTTACAATTGGCAGATGCAATTATGGTGGGTACATTTTACCGTGACACGGGGGAAGTTAGGCTTATGTCCGTCCCGCGGGATACGTACATTGTACTTTCCGACGCACGCCATGCGCAAATCCGCGCACTGGGGTTAAATATGCCCCAACGCATGAAATTGAATGAATTACGCTCATTTGGCGGTAGCACATGGGGCGCGCAATTGGTCGCGCAAGAGCTGAGCGATATGCTTGGCGTTACATTCCAATACCATGTAGAGGTGCGCTTACCTGCATTCCGTCGCGTGGTAGACGCAATTGGCGGGGTATACTTTACCGTACCGCGCCGTTTATTCTATGTAGACCCGTGCCAGGATTTGGTCATAGATGTACCCGCAGGGCACCAACGGCTTAACGGTACGTTGGCAGAAGGACTTGTACGCTACCGCGGTTACGGCAATGCCGACCTTGGGCGCAATTCCGTGCAGATGGATTTTATGACCGCATTGCTTAACCAAGTACTCACCCGCGAAGCGATAATGAACAACCCCTTAGAGTTGTTAAGCACCGTCATTCAAGAAGTTAGCACAAACATGACAATCCCTTCCATGGTACGCTACCTGCCTTATATTACCTCCGCAAGTGCGGACCGCGTATATACTTTTACTATGCCCGGCGTAGGCGGGTACAGGCGCGGCGCGGGCTCGGTTTTCCTGCCCGATTTGGCTACACTGCACGACGTAACGCGGGAGGTTTTTTTCGCCAACGCAGAGGATACGCCAGCCTATGAAGATGAAGCCGACCCCGAAGACGAGGAAGTTGAAACAGACGAGCCAACGGATGAAGCTTCATAAGTACAAGCAACTCGCCGCGGTCATACTTTCACAAATTGATAACGGCGCATTTTCGCCCCACAGCAAGCTACCCCCCATACGGCAACTTGCGGCAACGCATGGGGTAAACAGCGCAACCGCCGTAAATGCATACCGATACTTAGAACAGCTGGGACGCATTTACTCCCGCACGGGCAGCGGGGTATACGTTTCGCCCCCTATGCCGAAAGCAAGTGATACACCCGTTGACGCAAGCTATATTAATTTTGCCGCAGTGGATACGGAAGCGATTTTCTTCCCCGCGCAAGAATTTGGCCAAGCCGTAAACGATGTGCTAACGCGTGAAGGCAAAAATGCCTTCACCCAATATGATGCACGGGGCTATGCACCTTTACGTACCGCTCTTGCTAAGGAAGCCGACGTACACCCGCAGCAAATAATTTTGTTACACACAGCACACCAAGGGCGCGCTATTTTATCCAAAATAAAACTCCATGCGCTCCCTATAATTGAGGACACGGAAAGCGACTTCTACTACGGCAAAGCGCCCCCAGTAATTGTAAAAAACGAAAACGGGATTTTTTTGAAAAGTTATGCTAAAATTTTAATGTCGGGTATCGCCTATATGGTTGTCCCCAAAAGCATCGCCGATGAGTGTGCAAAGTTGGCGGATACATCAACCGCAGGGCTTTTGCAAAAAGCATTTGCGCAATTTTTAACAAACGGCGGTTTTGCAGCACATGCTGCGCACATGCGCCGCGTATATGGCAGGCGATATAAACAAGCACTGCTTGCGGCAAAAACATATTTGGCAGATTACTATATAATAGATGAAACGCAACGCGGGTTAGCTCTTGCGTTACGCCCTACAGTGAATAACGATTGGGAAGCGGAAAACTTGTGCCAACGGCTTTTACAGCGAAAAGTTATCGTTTCGCCCATTGATGGAATAAGGCTCAGCTTTTGCGCAGTACAGGAAGAACGGATTGCCGAGGGTATCGGGATAATTGCGGCTATGTTGGCAACGCCGTGAACGGAGGCAAAACAATGGCAGTACGGATTATCATAGCCGCAATACAATCGGAACTTGTTCGCAGTATGGCTAAAGGGCTGGATAAATTTACTAATGTAGACTCCGTAATTCAAGTAATGCGTGTAGCCGACGCCGAAGCAAAAATTAACATGGCGCATAATAATGTATTGTTGGTGGACTTGGATTCGACACCCGACTTGTTGCGCCTGCGTACAATAAAAGCAAAGCACTCTATGAATATTTTGTGCTTCTCAAAAGACGCGAAGTATGCCGCCACTTCACTGCGTTCGGGCGGCGATGATTTTTTATTAAAGCCTACGCTTAACACGCCGGGGACAATACAAAATTTCCTTGATAAAATTGCAACAAAAGTAAATACTTATGCATTAAAGCAAAAAACACCGCCAATGCGGGAGTTGAATAAAATGGTTGGTAAATTTGACAAAACAAAAATAGTTGCCATTGCCTCCAGTACCGGGGGCACAAATGCGTTGGAAACCTTGTTAAAAGGCTTGCCTGCGGAAATACCGCCTATGGTGATTGTACAGCATATGTCATCGGGCTTTACTAAGCTTTTTGCCGAGCGTTTAAACGCAAACTACCGCCAAACCGTTAAAGAAGCCGAAACGGGCGACTACCTTATGCGCGGGCAAATTCTGCTTGCCCCTGCCGACCGCCATATGCGCCTCGTACGGCGCGACGGTCGTTTGGCTGTGGAATGCTTCTTTGGGCAAAAAATGCACGGTGTTATGCCCGCGGCAGATATTTTATTTGAATCGGTAGCCAATCTTGTAAAGGCCGAGGCCGTAGGCGTTGTGCTTACAGGCATGGGTGCAGACGGCGGGCGCGGTTTAATGCTTATGCGCAACGCAGGGGCGACCAATATAGGACAAAACGAAGCCACCTGTGTAGTTTACGGTATGCCCAAAGTCGCAAAAGACCTTGGCGCTATCCACCATGAGCTTCCCCTGGACCGCATTGCCGACAAAATAATGGAACTTACCCGCTAACGGCGGTGCTGCGCAAATGACGGTGCTAAACGAGCGCATTTTATACGACCGTTTTTACGAACTACATAGGCAAAATTTATGCATTTTTGAAAATGAATACGGGCAAGCCGTGTACAGCGCGGGCGCGCCTTTATGGGTAAAGCTTAATACTGCGGTTAATGCGCGGTCTTTTTTTTACACTTTTTTACGGGAAAAATTGGCGCTTGTATTTGATGAATTTGTAATCGCGCCTGAAGTCGCGCGGGAATGTGCGGAAGTTTATAAGGAATTACGCGGGGGAGTATGTACGCTTAGGGAAATGCTTGCGCTTTATTTGCCCAACGATGTTCCTTTACCTATTGAGGTAGTATTGCCCGATGTGTTTTCTCAAGGTGTGCAGGCGGGTATGCTTACCACCGCTAATGATATGGCGGACTATACGTTTTTATATAAAGGGCTGCGTGCCTTTGGCGAAGAAGTGTTTGGGAGCGCTCCCGCAGGGTCGGGTGTATCGGCCGGCGTTGCGGGGTCTGCTGTATCTGTGCAGGAGGTGCAGGAGGAAATTCCGCCTTTGTTTGTATACAAGCCCGCGCCCAATTTCCCCCCCGTTGCCATGGGTTCGCTTACCCATGGGGCGGAATTCCGCCGATTAAACCTCATCTACACACCAAAGGAAAACCGCCGAAGGGGGTATGGGAATGCGGTTGTTTCCGCCCTTTGCGCGCTGGTGCGTAGCGAGGGGAAAATTCCTGTGCTGTATGTGTATGAAGATAATGCTGCGGCGGTAAAATTATATCAGGGGCTGGGGTTTGCGGAAGCAGGGCAGGTGACGGAGGTTCGTGTTGGCAATTAGTGTGCAATTGGGTGCAATATTTGCCGGATTCGGGAGTTGAAAAAATAAGGTCCATTTTCGAAAAAACGGCAACAATATATTAAGATGGTCGACAAATATATATAGGTGATGAGATGAAGGCATGTGATTTATACAATCAATTAGAAAATGATTTTGTTAAGCCGGAAATGAAAGAAGATTGGTATGCCAATATGGCTGAAATTCAAGAATATGTTTGCGATAACTTCAAGCAACGAAGTATGGGATTGTTGTGTGATTTTGCACAAGAAATAAACAGGGTTTATACTGCTGTATTTCCTTCCGATAAGGTGTTGATGAAAATCTTAGAGGATAACGTATGTGATGCTATGCTTTTCCTGCACCACCCAATGGATTGGGATTTAAGCAAAGACCTAAATACAGCATTTTATGTCCCCAATCCTAAATTACTAAGGCAATTAAGGGAAAGTCGGGTTTCGTTGTTTAACTTCCACTATCCCCTTGACAACTACAGCAATTATTCCAATAGTAAAGCACTGGCTGAAGCACTTGGCGTAATAGTTGAAAAGCCGTTTGCTGAATTTTCCGGAGCATTATGCGGCGTAATAGGAATAACCCATTGCAGCGATGTCCACGAGCTGAATGCAAAATATTCACAAGCTGTTGGACATGAAACTAAACTGTACAATTACGGCGAAAAAATAATATTCAATAATAGGGTTGCTATTGTGGCGGGTGGCGGGAATGATACAGATGTCGTGCATGAAGTGGTTAAAAATGGCGTTAATGTGCTTGTATCGGGGTTATCTCTAAATAATAAATATTCGTCGGCTGCCCATGAGATGGAGCGGGAAAATGGCATAAATCTATTGGGCGGAACACACTATTCATCTGAAAAATTTGGCTGCATTGCCATGTGCGATTATTTCAAAAAGCTAGAGCTTCCATGCGCATTTATTAGTGATAGCCCGTGCTTTGAAGACCTGTAAAAGCACCTGTTTTGTCGAACTTTTTTCAAAAAGCTCGTGGGTTAAGCGCAATTCTGCGTAGCGGAGTTGTCGCAATGGCAAAGTCCACGGCAATAATGTATAATCCCCACAAAACCCCTAGGAGGCGATTCAAATGAGTCAATCACCTGATTTAAAAGCGCTTGCGGGCGCATTGCAAGGCAAAAAAGGCTTCAAGCTAAACATGACTATTGGGCTGGATGGTTTTGTGGACGAAATTGTACATTTGGTGGACAAGCGGCAGGATTACGCCAACTTTACGCGCATTCCCACAATTGCGGAATGGGGCGCACGCATTAGCCGCGCGGCGGGTCTTTCCACCAACATGGAAATGGTAACGGTACAAACTAAGCTGGGTGGTAACGGTCCCATTCTTTCCAATGCGTTGCTTGAGTACGGGGTAGACCTTACGTACATCGGCAACCTTGGCGTGCCCGACATTCACCCCGTGTTTAAGCCCATGGCAGAGAAGGCGAAAGCGGTATACTCCCTTGCAAACCCGGGGCATACCGACGCGGCGGAATTTGAAGACGGAAAAATTATGCTGGGCAAGCACTTTACGCTAAAGGAAATTACATGGGACGCAATGAAAAACGCCATGGGCGGCGCTGCAGGCATTGCCAAAAACGCCGACGAATGCCACCTGCTGGGCATGGAAAACTGGACAATGCTCCCCCACATGTCCGACATTTGGGAAAATATGATTAAGGAAATGTTCCCCCTAATGAAGGACCGTGCGGAGAAACCCCTCGCCTTCTTCGACCTTGCCGACCCCGAAAAGCGTACCAAGGAAGATATCCATGCCGCTATGAAGCTGATTGGCAAATTTGAAGCCAAATTTCGCGCCGTTTTGGGCTTAAATGAAAAAGAGCTTTACGAAATTGCGGATGTTTTCGGCATCGGCTACGACGTAAGCAAAACCCCCGAAGTGCTGGAAAAAACCACGCTGGAAGTGTTCAATGCTCTGGGCATTTTCTGCCTTGTTGTACACCCCGTACACACGGCATGCTGTGTGGTAAACGGGCAGTATTTTAACGTAAGCGGTCCATATTGCGCCAAACCCGTACTCACCACGGGCGCGGGTGACAATTTTAACGCGGGCTTCTGCCTTGGGCTGTCCCTTGGGCTTGAACCGCTGCAGGCACTGCTTCTTGGCGTTAGTACCTCGGGCTTTTATGTACGCAACGCGCACAGCCCCACGTTTGACCAAGTTATCGCCTTTATCGGAGATTGGGCAGACGGAAAGGTAAGCGGTTGAGTGCGCAAAATTGCATCTTCTGTAAAATAGCCGTGGGGAAACTCGCGGCTTCAATTTTATATGAAGATGAACGCCTCATGGCAATTATGGACGCATTCCCCGCTACGGAAGGGCATGTACTCATCATTCCCAAAAAACACGCAGAAAACCTGCACGACCTGCCCGAGGAAACCGCTGCCGCAATTCTTCCGCTGGCGCAAAAGATTGCTCGGCAACTTGATGCGGCGCTTAACCCCGCAGGGTTAAATATCCTGCAAAATAACGGGAAGGCGGCAGGGCAGGTAGTTTTCCACTACCATTTGCATCTTATTCCCCGTTATGAAGGCGACAGTGTATCCATAAAATGCAAACCATACCGCGAGGTAACGGCGGAGGAGTTAGGGGAATTGGCGGGGATGATAAGGAAAAAATAATTATTTCTATCATGAATTTTTTTATGATTTAAACAATAGGGCGAAAACCATGGCGTTTCATGCAAGAAAATTTGCGTGAAACGCCATGGTCTTTTTTAATGTTTTATATTACAATTCCTAGCATAAGCGCGCACAAAATAAAATTAATCGAACTTAGGAGATTCAAATTATGAAAATATCCGTTTTTACGAAGGCAATTACGTTTGTACTCATCGGTGTTTTAGCTTTAAGCCCCACTAAGGTTATTGCTGGCAGTTTGCCTGTGGACAATTTAATTAATAAAAATGAGCATGTTTATTTATACGATTATGTAATTGATGTTGAACCGTTCGGCGGACTAATAGCAGGTACATTATTAGCGGCTGCAAAGAAAATGTTGGGCGTTAGCGTTGTTACAGTAGTAAATACACACTTGTTTCGCCATGGGAATAGGGCAGTAGCATTTAGACACGTATCAGGTGTATCATACAAAGCTCATATATATCTCTATAATGCAACCCAAAATACATTTGTTCCTTCTGGCAATGCCCCCTGGAACTGGAGCATTGACCCAACCCACAATGCTCCTTTTATGATTTGTATAGACGCGCAATGAGTGCAAACAATAAATTCGAAACATTTATATTTACTAATGATGAGAAAAAGGCGTGTTTGCCAACCGCCATCAGGGTAGTAGAATTGGCACAATCAGTGGTTCGGACTGGAATTCTAGGCTTAATTGATGAAACGGCACTTGATAATGATTTTATTAAAATGGCTGCCAATTTAATGGCGAATGGATATAGTCCCGATTTTGTTGAAGAAAATTTATATCAGCACATTCATTCCGGTGGATATAATAGCGTTGCATTATTGGAACGGATTCTTATAACCAAAGGAATGTTAATGTTTTACAGCTTTGAAGTAACGCCCGAAAAAGTTGCATGGTATTTAAGTTCACTGTTGGGGGAGCAATATGTCCGACCATTATTATCTTCGATTTCATATTCACCCCCAAACTTTTATGATGTTGTAGAAAAGTGTATTGTACCCAATAAGGAAAGCATCAAATTTGAATATGAGATGTATAAATTGTCGCGTCTCGAGCTTTCTTATTTGTTCCTTAAAACAAATCCACTCATTTTAGCTCATGCTTTTATGGGCTGTAATAGGGATTTTGTAATAAACATGAAGCGTTATTTGCCAGCACCTTATGAGGATAGTTTATGTCGCGCAATGAATGAACTGTTTCCAATTGACGAAGTGGATTCGATTTTCGCTTGTCAAAAAGAAATATTAGACGACATTGACGAAATGAAAAATTGGGAATAAAACAAAGGGGCTGCCTTATAAAGACAAAATGCATCTTATTCCCCGTTATGAAGGCGACAGTGTATCCATAAAATGCAAACCATACCGCGAGGTAACGGCGCAAGAATTAAAGGAATTGGCAGCGCGGATAAGGTTAAAAAATTAAAACCGCCTTCGGCGATGAGGAAAGCGACAAGATATACGGCAAAATGTACATAGCGTAATCAGAAAAAAATGTTTTCTGATTACGCTATGTACATTTGTATAATTTGTATATATGCTGATTTCTAAAATATTTATTAAAGTAAATAGTTTAACTATCGAACGCAACTATGTGCGTATACTAGGAGGATTTTACAATGATAAGCAACGTAATAAATGTACCCGCTCAATTTAGGGGAAATGGCATAAACCCAAGGGAAAATGCCAACAGGAGCGACGCAAAAAGACCAACCATTTCTAACGGACAAGAAGTTAGCGCAATTATCACAAGCATGACTGCACAAGCAAACAGGACGACTGCTACATTAAATTCTGGTTTGGCTATTGATATGGGTCAATTGCAATATGCAGAAAAACCTGTAGAAATTGCATTTAGCATGGGGTCATTTTTCTTGTTTGATGAACACTTAGAGGATATGCCCTATCATCTGATGGTAAGCTTAAAATCACATGCGGGGCATGATGTGCTTCACCATGCTTCCGGTGAACGGCGAAGCCTTAATGAAATGGTTAGTTTTATTGAAGATAAGCTAACAGGAATAAATAACAACGCCGATATGTCGGACGCGCAAAGGGCTACTACCCTCGCTGTTTGGGAAGGCGGTTTCGCACTCGCATTCCGAAACCATTTGACGGATAGTTTTTTTTCGGGAACGGTTGCAGGCAACCTCGCTTCGGGGCAAGGCTTTATTAACAATGTTATTTCCAACATTGAAGCGGGAGGCTTTAGCGAAGATGTGCAAAATTTAATGTTTATGGGACTGAGTGAACTAATTCGTTTTGAAGGCAGTACCCATTTAGCACCCTCTGTCAGAAATATAAGCACAGCGGGGTTACAAAATGCAAGGGCAACATTCCAACAGCAATTCAATGATTTGAAATCGCAAATAACAAACAGGATAAACAATTAATTTTTGGTTGGAGTTAATTTTGTAAATAACAAAACCGTAGAAACCAATCTATAATCCAAGGGCGGCATAATAATGAACAAAAATGACCCCAACCATGAAGCGTTATTTATTGTCCCCATAAGAAGACAGTATTTCTACATAATAGGACATCTCATTATTTTATATATTGTTTTTGTTCTTTCATATGGACGAAGCGCTTTTTTTATAATTGCAAACGCGGCTGCGAATATTTTCATAATTCATCCGTTTTATGGTGTTTATTTATTTTATTTATCTATACGACTAGCAACCCAAATGTTATGTATATTTACACTATACAAAATGTGGCAATCAATCCAAGTGAAATTTATTTACTTTAAAATAAGCGCTGTTATTATTTCTATTTCTATAGCCGTCCACACTATTAATTCTGTCTTGCTATACTTCTTTATTACTATATCAAAAATGCAATATAATGTACTTCGCATAACAACAGTGGCAGCCGTGTCGCTGATAGCAATCATAATGATGAAATGTTTAAGTAACCACCGGTTGACCCAACAAGTATCGCGGAAAATTTCGGAATGCAAATGACCATGACGAGTTAATCGGCGGTTACGTTAATTTGGACTTTATTAGTTGACTAATACGATTCTTCATATTATAAGTATGATATGAGGGGAGTTGCTATTATGTCTATTATGAATTATAGCAATTACATCGAAACCCTGCGCCAACGCAAGGGAATGAGCCAAGCTGATTTTGCAGAAGAACTGGGAATTCATTCCGTTACACAAAGCCGTGTTGAAGCGGGGGGTTATATGCTTGCCCGCAAAAAAAGCGCAACCAACGCATTAATTTATGCGCACTTAGAAAATCAAAATTTGGACGTCCTCGCCAAGCGCCATTACATAATTACCGCATTAGACAAGGGCGAGATTGGTGAGGTTGATTCTTTATTAGCCGAAATGGAAGCGCTCCCAACCTTTGAAACGCCGATAAATAAACAATTTATTTTTAGCCAACGCGCGTGTGTGTGGGAACAGCAAGGACATGATGCCGCAAAAATTATGCCTTTAATAAAAGAAGGATTACAGCAAACCTTCTTTGACCTTGAAAAAATTAATTTAAAAAAATCGGCACTGCTTTTTGAAGAACCCGAACTCTTGCACACGTTGGCGCGTATTTACGCAAAATTAAATAACACTACGGAAGCAATGCATATACTGCAAGCACTGGGCGCAAACCTTACCCGTTACAACGCATCAGACAAGGATAGTGAACGGAAGACCGTGCCTATTTTACATTCCCTTGCAAAAATTCAATTGCAAGCGCAGCTATATGATGATGCGATTCATACATGTAAACAAGGCTTCCATTATTCCGCGACCCGCCACCACGGATTACACGCACCCGATTTCTTATTTATGCAGGCACAAGCACAGCACGCTTTACAAGTGGGCGGTTGTGCGCTTTTGCTGCGCAATGCCTATTTTTGCTACACAATGTTACACAAAAGGAAAGACGCCGAAGCTGTGCGCACTTGGGCGCGGGATAAAGCAGACATTATTATTAATACCTATGGGGTTGATAAATTAGCGTGTCCCCCGCGTGTGTTTAAACCCTATGCGTGGGGCGCGCTGGCCCCCTACACAACTATGGGACATATGATAAAAACCCTGCGGGAAAAAGCAGGCTATACTCTTAAACAGCTTACGCAAGGCATATGCAGCCCGCCGACCTTGCATCGCATAGAAAATGACGAGATAATCAACAATATCCAATACTTGGAACCCATTATGCAACGCCTGGGACGCGATGCCTATCTACTTGCCCCATATTTTTTAAAACAAGAAGATTTCCTTAACTTGCAAATGAAGGAAAACATACACATGTTATGTACCGTTGGCGATTATAAAAAAGCCGCCGAGTTGCTTAACATATTAAAAACTAAAAAAGGCTGGCAAAGCCATACAAATTTGCAATTTATTAAACGAGTAGAATTGACATTTTTTATCATAGACCAAAATGAACCCCTGCCGGATACACTGATAAAGATATTAGATACATTGCATATCACATGCCCAAAATTTAATGAAAATCATATTGCCCGCTATCCCCTAACCCACGATGAAACGGTTTTAATTGACATGCTTGCCGGGTATTACACAGATATAAAAGATTATAACCGCGCTGCAAAAATATATGAACGTTTATTAAACAACATGCGAAATACCTACGAAGACGAAACAGAAAAAGCACGAATGTATGCATCCGTGCTTTTCAACTACTCACGTTGTTTAGGGAGAATGGGGCGCCGCTTTGATGCGTTAGGAATTGTGCAAGAAGGAATTGATTTTGAACGCGACCGAGAACGGCTAACCGTGTTGCCGGGATTGCTTTTTAATAATGCGTGCAACTTGTACGAACTAGGTAAAAAAGAGGAAAGTTTGCCCTATTTTGCGCAAGCATACTATGGCGTGACTACTTTTGTTAATTATGGGCGAGCCGAGCATCAAAAAATATCCCAACGTGTCGCAATGGAACGGTTTTCATTTACCTTTGATTAGCTATCCCCCTCTGCTTGTGCCACAGGCATCGTCATAACAACCTTGCAGCCTTACGTTTTAACATGAACGTACCGAACCCCTTACAAATTTACCCGTTCTCGCTCGGGTTTTTGTAATGCAATTAGCATGGCAGGTCACACACTCACTGATATGTACATAGCGTAATTAGAAAAAAATGTTTTCAGATTGTGTTATTTACACGGTTGAAATTTGCATATATGATTGTTACAGGGTACAAGTGAGTAGCTTGAATAAGGGGTTGTGTATATGTTGGTATAGGATTTGAATAATATCTTCTTAGTTCAAAGAAAGGATGGTTGGCATGTTACTTAAAGTAGTTAAGCGATGTTTTTTGCTGACGTTTTTCATGTTGTTAATTTCGTTTGCGTTAACCCTTTCGCTACAGGCTTGCACAAAGTATTGTGTGATTCCTGAAGTAAATAAAGATGTCCAAATAAACACAATAATGCCAGAATCTTTTATGAACTGCCCCCGTTGTTACCGAAGGGTGCAAATTGCTTTTTATTTTGTCGGGTATACAACAAACCCCTCTATATGTGGGCTAGCTCGGTTATACAGAAGAGTTTGGCGATGCCCCTATTGTGACCGAATAACCGTAAGTGAAAATATCTCTGGTCCATCTTGTTCATGGGGCAGTACTCATGCCCCGCATGGGTTTTGTCAACAAAACTGTGTGCGATGTGGTAGAGCGAGGAGTGTGCCTTGTACATGGACTCCTTCGGGTAGCAACTGTACTATATGTAATATGATTACAGTTAGAGCAACAAAATATGAATGATAAGGATGATTAAATTGATTAAATTACTAGTGTCATTGGCAGTAATTCTTACTATATCAACATCGGTTATTATTAAACCTTTGCATGCTTCTGCTGAAAACATGACTATGCCCCAGCATAGCGAGTTATGCGAAGTTAAAACGAATTATGGATGCCTTGCTCTTAATAGATTATATTTTGATTGGGGCGTCATGTACGTTAAAGCCATGTGTTGCG
Source organism: Defluviitaleaceae bacterium (assembly GCA_009786535.1). Classification (GTDB taxonomy): domain Bacteria; phylum Bacillota; class Clostridia; order Lachnospirales; family WQUN01; genus WQRX01. The sequence goes on from WQRX01000003.1 coordinate 113,721, forward strand.
AAATAATCGACTTTCATTCAACCGTCTGCGAAAATATTAGCATTGTGCCTTGTCAAATTGAAATCCTAGCAGATTATTTTTATTATTATCGTGTATATTGGTTACAGTCCTGTGAGCTTTTTCCTTACGTGCCTAATGAGGCGCAACGGGCTTTTGCGTTCCTAGCTGCCGAACGCAGGGAAAGAATACGTATCCAATTAATCGATAATGAAATTATTGAAAAATTTAACTTAATTAATCCATTAAACCACAACTGCTTAAATCCTCAATGGGAATTTGTCAGTACCAACGTCGTAAGCATTACTACGCATCCATTAATGTGCGGTCAAGTTATACAGCGGAGAACCGTTATGCGCTGTCGTGTCTGCGGTTTTACGGCTGTATCATATAGGTTTGATGGGTTTTATCATGTATGGGGTGCGGTTGCCAACACTTGTAGCGAAGTTTGTTCACTATGCGGAGCTACAAGGGGTGCATGTACGGCATGGGGTTCAACTCATGCACCCCACGGCTTTTGCCAGCAAAATTGCAATCGTTGCGGAAGGGCGAGAAGTGTTCCATGTACATGGTCACCTTCGGGAACGCGTTGTTTAATATGCAATAGTATTACTGCTAGAAGCAGGGAACTTATCAGTGAATAAAAATGCAAAACCCGCGCGAGTTTCATCTTTTATTCTCCCGTTTACTCCGCCGTATGCACCATCAGTCTCATGTGTCTTGCGCAGTTTGCTGATATCCTTTATAGTCGATAGCGGTAATTTTATCTGCACAGAGTTGGCAGACGCGCTTTTTGCGGCTTACCTTCCCAACGACAGGCGTACCCTTCTGTCAACAATATAGTATTATCTTATACAGAGAGTCATCAAGTGTACGCTTGATGATTCTCTATATTTAATATATAGGTGATTAATTAAATGAAAAATAATCTAAAAAACACTTTAGTAATGCTTGCAATAATTGCAATACCTGTGTTGTTTTTTTTAATTGATTATGTACATAATAAAAATGCACCCCATCTATCTAACCAAGAAATACAAGCAGTTTTGGCGGAAACCAGAGTGGAATTACGTATCGTTTCAGAAATATCCTTAAACGAGTTTGTATATTTTCATCTAATAAATCACACAGAAAACTATTTTGGGTATGGGCACGGCAGCCGTTTATATAAAAGGCGCGGAAACCGCTGGATTAACATTCCCTTCCGTTCGGTTATCTTTCAAGAAATGTTAATAGTGCCACCCAACTCATATCGAGTTTCTTGGGTACATCTTGCTCATGATTTTGGAAATCTGCGAAGCGGTGAATATGTGCTTGTTCAAGAAATGATAGAGGACCTCCGTCCATTAGGTTTTATGGAAGAACGTCAACGTGAAACTTTTTTTGTAGCCACTCCATTTACATTATGAAAACAAAGGAGCTAATATTTATGTTTTCTAATGTGTGATACGTTTGAATTTAATTTTAGCGACCTCTATGCAGATAATTATGGTAACTTTTTGGTTTGATTTTATATTGTAAACGCGGCGGCGATGAAGAACTGTGTGTCTACGTTGAAATGCGTTCCATGTTCCGTTGATGTGATATTATGCACAAGTCTATATTCTCCACGAAAACAAAACCCGCGCAAGCTTCATGCGCGGGTTTTACACATTGGGGTAAATAACAGCTCAAACTCCCAAGGTTTTGCATTTAATCTTTAACCTTCACTCTACTCCGCCGTATACACCATCAGTGCCATGTGTCTCGCGCGTTTTACGTTTTGGGTCATTGCGCGTTGGTGTTTTGCGCAGTTGCCGGACACGCGGCGGGGCAGGATTTTTCCGCGTTCGGAAGTGAATTTGCGCAGTTTGCCGATATCTTTATAGTCGATAGCGGTAATTTTATCTACACAGAATTGGCAGACGCGCTTTTTGCGGCGCCCGCGTCTTTTTTGCATCATGTTATACCTCCAGTGTGCCTAAAATGGCAGGTCGTCATCGTCTATGCTTTGGGTAATGGCAGAAAAGCCCTCCGGTTCGTAGGTCGGGGGGGCGGAAGGGGCAGTGCTTGCGCCGCCTTCATCATACCCGCCGCCGCCTTTGGACATGCGAAGCTCGTATGCCGCCTTGCTTTCGGCAAATTGGGCTTCGTCTACCACTACGTCGGTGTACCAGCGTTTGTTGCCTGCGTTATCATCAACCACGCTCACTTTTAGCGAACCGCTAACGGCAATTTGCATACCGCGTTTAAGGAAGCGCTCGGCAAATTCCGCCGTTTTGCGGAAGGATACGCAGTTAATAAAGTCTGCATCGGGTTCACCTTCGCGCCTAAAACGGCGATTTACCGCAAGTGTGTACTTTGCAACGCACACAGGCTCGGCGGCTTGCGAGTAGCGAATCTCCGGGTCTTTGGTTAAACGCCCCATGAGGATTACTTTGTTCATTCGGTTACCTCCGCACTTGCTTCTTCTACGGGGGCATCTACTACGGCGGCAGGGGCTTCCACTTCGTCTTTACGCACGGTGAGGAAACGCATCACGTTTTCAATTAAACGGGTACGACCTTCAATTTCGCGCGGGGCTTCGGGCGGGGCGGAGTACGTGATAAAGGTATACATGCCCTCGGTTTGCTTGGCGATTGGGTAGACCAAACGCCTGCGCCCCCACTCGTCAATCTTGTCGATGGTGCCGCCAAAGCGCTCGATTAACGCCTTCACCTTGTCCATTTCCACGGTGAAGCCGTCTTCCGGCAGGTCTGCACGTACGATAACGCCCATTTCATACTTAATCATATTGCACCTCCTTTTGGATTTGGCACGGTTTTACTCCGTGCAAGGATATAACCCGCAGGACATGCGGGCTGGGTAATATAGCATGTTTTTTTATTTTTGTAAAATGGAATTTGCGCATTTAACAATTTCATCTTGAATATCTTGCGGGAATCGCCCAAAATAGAAGCCTATACCGTTTGCATTTAAAATTATACATAGCTGAGCCGCCGCAACTACACTCTTTTTTCTGTAATCTTTATTGTGATGTATTTTAGAGTCATCGCAAGCAACTTCAACCATGGTGGCGCGCAAGTTCTTTACCAGCTCTGCAAATCCCTGCATGTCTTTCTTGTTGTCATTTATTTCAGGTAAGATAATATACTTTAGATATATCTGGTTAGGGTGTGAAGCAGCTGCGGAATAGAACGCGATATTAGTCATCACTTCCATGAAATTATCAGACCCTCTAATCTTTTTCCATGTTTGTGGTGTACCACAATCTATTGAAGGGTGCAGACAGGAATTTTGATTAGCCGTTAAATTAGTTGCAATATTTTTGTCATACACGTATCCGTTTGTATGCCAAATTGCAGCATCCTTGCCTATTAATGATGCGATTCTATCCTTGTAAGGGTGAATCGATATTTCACCCGAATTAATCTTCCATACTAATGTGCTCGCCATCCAATCGTTATTTTTTGCATATTCTAACAACGAAAATACTTTTTCATAACGTTCACTATGTTCTGATTTATCAAAGTGAAAATATTTATGACGATTTTCTTCTTTTGCAAACACACAATAACAACACTTTGATTGGCAAGGCGCAGGGTACATACCCAATCCTATGTCTGTTATTTTTTTTGATTCGCTCCATTCATCTAATCGGTAAAATCGACACGAAGCACAGGTGTCGGTATGCTTGCGCTCCATGGGGGCCATTTTGTTCTCGTTAATTATATTTGTGCGCAATTTTGATAACTCGTCCAGCGTTTGTTTTGGATTATCATACAAAGGAATACCTGGTAATGCTTTGTCTTTGACAGGAATACAACAAAACTGTACCCGTGCGTTTGAAACAGCACCTTCAAATTTTAAATAAAACTTTTGCACATAATCGCAACTATAAAATTTCATCATTATTCACGCTCTTTTTCGTTAATTTATGCCGATTGGCTTTGCCGATATTTTTCAAACGCGGCTAGTTCGTCGAGGTCGTGTCCCGGTAAATCGTAGTCGAATTTCTGGTTATCGTTTAATATTTTGGCAACATCATTGAGGGAGTAATACATATTGAATGAAGAAGCCATTTTTTACAATGTCCTTATAATACGGGTTGCCTTTAATTTTCGCAATTTTTTCCCCTCACTATTAGCCTTTTTTCGTGATACGTGCTATACTCATTATAGCATAGGTTTTTCCTAGGGGGCGAACGGATATGGAACCTTTTATGCATTTGACGGACGAGTTGCCGCTTGCGTACTTTTTGTACAACAAAGAGTACACGGTTATTGACTGTAACCGTGCGGCTGTGGATATTTTTGCCCATGGGAAAGGCATTAACTTAGAGTTGGTACGTACATATTTAATTTCGCAGGCGCGGTACACGTACCCCAACTACGAAACAGACAAAGCATTTACCGAGCAGGTAATTAAAAGCGTGTGCGAACGCGCACTGTCGGAAGGGTCATTCCGCTTCGAACATACCTTTTTAACGCTGGAAGGGCGCGCAATACCGTGCGAGGTTACAATTGTCCCCGTTTCGTTGGAAGACGGGCAAGGCTACGTGCACTATCTGCGCGATTTACACGATAACCAGCGCGTTTTGTTGGAAACAAGAAGGCGCGAAGCTGCCGAGGAAGCAAACCGTACTAAATCGCGTTTTTTGGCGCGTATGAGCCACGAAATCCGCACCCCAATGCACGCCGTGCTTGGCATTGCGGAATTGTTGATGAAAAAGGAGCATCTCCCCAACGATGTAATGGAGGCGGTTACGCGTATTAACGCCGCTTCGGGCTTGCTGATGGCAACCTTAGACGATATTTTGGATTTGGCTAAGGTAGAGGCGGGCAAAATAGAGTTAGCTAATTCGCCGTATGAGCTTTCGCGCCTTATTATTAATACGGTGCAACTTAACCATGTACATATGAATAAAGGGCTTCGCTTTGACGTAAAGGTGGACGCCAATTTGCCCTGCCGTATGGTAGGGGACGAAATGCGTATTCGCCAAATATTAAACAACTTGCTTTCTAACGCGTTTAAATACACGCAGGTGGGTTATGTTTCCCTTTCTGCGGACAAGGAAATAAGTGAAAACGACGAATTATTTTTATGCTTTACCGTAGAGGATACAGGACAAGGGCTAACAACGGAGCAAAAAACGCGTCTGTTTGATTCGGAATTTACGCGATTTAGTGCGCAGTCGCATATCATTGGTTCGGGGCTGGGCATGACCGTAGTTAAGCAATTTTTAACATTAATGGACGGGGACGCAGCCGTAGAAAGCCAAATAGGTGTAGGTACAAAAATAACGGTAAAAATCCCCCAGCGTGCGGAAAGTGAGGAAGTGCTGGGCGACACACTTGCCGAAGCGCTGCAGGATATTGAACGCCACCGCGCATTGCTTGCCTCGCTGCCGGGGACAAAAACGATTGACATTGACAGTTCGCCAATGCCCTACGGCAAGGTGCTGGTGGTAGACGATGTGGAAAGTAATGTATATGTAGCGCAGGGTATCCTCGCCCATTATGAAATACAGGTAGACACCGCAATAAATGGTATGGAAGCCGTAGAGAAAATTGAAAAAGGCGCGGTATACGATATTATTTTTATGGACCATATGATGCCGCATATGGACGGGGTAGAAGCCACCCAAGCCATACGGGAGATGAAGTATACGCACCCCATTATTGCGTTAACCGCAAATATTGTAGCCGCAAGCGAGCAGGAATTTACCAGCCGCGGCTTTGACGGCTTTATAAGCAAGCCGATAGATACCGGTCAGCTTGCCCGCTGTCTGGACTTTTATATCCGTAAAAAGCACGCAGAAATGGTATTTACCCAAGCCGCACCCCCTGTGGCAAAACCCGTGGTGCTTACGGTCGATGACTCGCCCACGGCGCTTACGGTATTAAATGATATTTTAAAACCGCATTACAAAATATTATCTGCGCGAAGCGGCTCAATCGCCTTTAATGTGCTGGAAAAGCAGAAGGTAGACTTAATGCTGCTGGACCTGGCAATGCCCGAAATTTCGGGTTTTGATATATTGGAACGGTTAAAGGAAACAGACAATTCAATACCTGTAATTATTATTTCCGCATCGGACGAACCGCAGGACCAAGTGCGCGGTATGGCAATGGGTGCGGTAGACTTTCTGCGCAAGCCGTTTGATGCGCAAACCGTACTGCAACGAGTTAAATTACATCTGGGCGGCGTGCTGGCAGGAAGTACGCCCACACATCGAGAGGGGTAATACGTATGAAATGGGACTTACAGCTACCTTCACTGCACAAGGTCTTTGACGGGAAATTTATGATGGGCAATATTCTGGCGAATGAGGATTTTGACAATCCCAAAACGCTTGAAATGTACCGCCATCATTATAACGCGGTAACGGCAGAAAATTGCATGAAGCCCGTGCATATCACCACCGCGCCCGGTGTGTATGATTTTTCTCATGCGGACAAGCTGGTAAGCTGGGCGCAGGAAAATAAAATGGCGCTTCTCGGGCATACGCTGGTGTGGCACGGGCAAAGCGCGCCGTGGTTAAACCAAACGGCGGATAAAAATCCCCTTACCCGCACCGAAGCAAAGAAAAATATGGAGGATTTTATCCGCACCTATGCCGGGCGCTACAAAGGGCGCGTGCATTCGTGGGACGTAATAAACGAAGCCTTCCGCGATATCAACGAATTTAGCGGACATTGGCGTGACGATTTGCGGAAAAAGGAATCCAAGGCGCATACAACTTCTAATTGGTACTTATCCTATGCCAACGGCGCAGACACAGCAAAAGGCGAATGCGGGGCAGACTATGTTTTCGATGCCTTTTACTTCACCCGTAAGTACGACCCGTTGGCTATCCTCTATTACAACGATTATAACGAAGAAGTGCCCGCAAAACGCGACGCCATTGCCCAAATGATAGAGGAAATTAACGCCCAATGGTTAAAGCACCCCGAATACGATAACCGCCTGCTCATCGAGGGCATGGGAATGCAAAGCCACCATAATCATGTCTATTACAATTTACAAAATGTACGGGATGCGCTGGCGCGTTACGCACAAACGGGCGTGCAAATTGCCATCACCGAATTGGATTTTACTTACGGGTCTTCTGAGGAGCCTGCCGTTCCCCTGCCCGAGGCAGATGTACAAGCCCAAGCCAAAAATTACGGCGACCTGTTTGCCCTGTACTGTGAATATGCGGAACACATTGACCGCGTAACCTTTTGGGCAAAGGACGACGGCAGTAGCTGGCGTGCGTGGGGTTCGCCCGTACTTTTTGACGCGGAAGGCACGGCAAAGCCCGCATTCCGCGCGATTGTGAAATAGCTGTGGTTAAGCTGGGAAATGATTGGGACGCGCTGCTGGCAAATGAGTTTGCCGCAGATTATTATTTGCAGCTACGCGCCTTTTTAAAGGAAGGCTACCGCACGCGCACAATTTACCCTCATATGAATAATATCTTCACTGCATTAAAATTAACGCCTCTATGCGGTGTGAAGGCGGTCATTGTAGGGCAAGACCCCTACCATCGCCCCAACGAGGCGCATGGTTTGTCCTTTTCCGTGCAGCGCGGCGTGCGCATTCCGCCGTCCCTGCACAACATTTATAAGGAACTAGCCGACGACATCGGCTTTGCCCCGCCCGCCCACGGCTACCTGGAAGCATGGGCGACGCGGGGCGTTTTAATGCTCAACAACGTGCTAACCGTAGAAGCAGGGCAAGCGCGCTCCCACGCAAACAAAGGCTGGGAACGCTTTACCGATGCGGTGCTAAGGCATGTAAACCAACGCGCAACGCCCGCGGTATTTCTCCTGTGGGGCAACGACGCGCAGAAAAAAGGCGAGATAATCACCGCACCGCAACACCTTGTCCTAAAAGCCGCACACCCAAGCCCCCTGGCAGGCGGACGGTTTTTTGGGTGCAAGCATTTTTCAAAGGCGAATACGTTTTTGGAAGAAAAGGGGATAGCCCCGATTGATTGGGGTTTGGAGTAATTGCCCGCAACCAATGCATCGTGTGTACTGTCTTTATCTATATGGAAGTCCTGCTGCGCGTATTTTGCCTGCGGGAACGTTCCCATCACCGCTAATGCCCAAGCGCTCAATTGCCTTTGTTTCCCATGCACTTTGACCGGAACATAGGCTCACCTTTTCCTCCAACACTATTTCCGTAATGATTTTTTGAATGTCCATCTTTACTTGCTCCTTTTTAAAGATGCTTGACATCAATCATATGTGCCAAAAAATTTATTGCCAAGTATGGATTTTTGTGTATGCATACGAATTTTTGCTTGACTTCGTTTTTAGGTTAAACTGGTATATAATGCGAACACTGCAAATTTGAAAGGAAGCGAATATGATACACGAAAAACTAGACACCCTCATCGGAAGAACGCCGCTCATTGCGTTAAATAACTACGCAAAAAAAGAAAGCCTTCCCGCGCGGCTTATCGGCAAATTGGAAGCCGCCAACCCGGGCGGCAGTGTAAAAGACCGCCTGGCTCTCGCCATGCTAACCGATGCCGAGGAACGCGGCGTAATTAACGCAAATACAGTGATTATCGAACCCACCAGCGGTAACACAGGCATTGGGCTTGCTATGCTTGCCGCCGCGCGGGGGTATCGGCTCATTCTCACCATGCCCGAGACAATGAGCGTTGAGCGCCGCAATTTGCTCAAGGCGTATGGCGCGGAGTTGGTGCTAACCGACGGCACAAAGGGCATGACGGGCGCGGTAAACAAAGCGGTGGAATTAGCGGCAGAAACGCCAAATTCCTTTGTGCCTCAGCAATTTTCCAACGCATCTAACCCCAAAATGCACTACGCAACCACGGGACCCGAAATATGGGAAGCCACAGCAGGTAAAATAGACATTTTTGTTGCGGGCATTGGCACGGGGGGCACAATATCGGGCGCGGGCAAATATTTACGCGAAAAAAATCCCGCAATACGCATCATCGCAGTCGAACCTGCCGCTTCTCCCGTGCTTTCACAGGGTACGGCCGGTCCGCATAAGATACAGGGCATAGGTGCGGGCTTTGTGCCGGAAATTTTGGACACAAACATCTATGACGAAATTATAACGGTAACAAACGAAGATGCCTTTGCAACAGGGCGCACCTTAGCGCAAACAGAAGGGCTGCTTGTTGGCATTTCCTCGGGGGCTGCGGTATTTGCGGCAACGCAGATTGCCCGCCGCGAAGGTAGCGCAAATAAGCAAATCGTCCTCATTTTGCCCGACACGGGGGAACGCTACCTGTCAACGGAGATGTTTAATGTATGACAAAAAAAATAGTAAAAATGATACGCAAGTACGATGCGTCTTTGCGCAGTGACCGTGAGGCATGGTTATACCCCGGCATATGGGCGATGTTTTTCCATCGTGCGGCGCATCGGCTGTATAATCGGAAGTATTACTTCACGGCGCGGCTTATTGCGCAGTTTAGCCGTTTTATGACGGGCATCGAAATTCACCCGGGCGCGAGCATTGGCAAGGGTGTTTTTATCGACCACGGCATGGGCGTAGTTATTGGCGAAACCTGTGTAATCGGCAATAATGTACTCATCTACCATGGTGTAACGCTGGGCGCAACGGGCAAGGAACGGCGCAAGCAGCAACGCCACCCCATCGTAGGCAATAACGTGGTTATCGGCGCGGGCGCAACGGTGCTTGGGCCTATCGTGATTGGCAATTACGCAAAAATTGGCGCGGGCGCACTGGTTGTAAAAGATGTACCCGAAGGCGCAACCAAAATAAGCAGACCCGCAAAAATTCTGGAAAGGAAATAAACTATGCTACCCAACTACACCCGCGGCGAAGAACTAATGAATATGATAACCCACATTGTAGGCGGTGCGTTAGGCTTGGTTGCCATGCTTGCGTGCGTAATTGTAGCCGCGCACCATCACAATGGCTGGGGCGTAACCAGCGGAATTATTTACGGCTTTACGGTTATTCTCCTCTTCACCATGAGCAGTGTTTACCACGGATTAAAGCTGGAATTCCCTAAGCGCGTATTCCGCGTATTAGACCATTGCACCATTTACATTCTTATCGCGGGCACATACACGCCTATTTTGCTGGGCGCGTTCCGTGAAGAATTTCCCATAGACGCGTGGGTCATGTTTGGCATTTGCTGGGGCATTGCAGTCATTGGGGCAACTCTTACCGCGATTAACCGCAACAAATTTAAAATATTTGCCATGGTGTGCTACCTGGGGCTGGGCTGGATGGCAGTTTTCCGCATTAACCGCTTGGTAGAAGTATTGGGCTGGCCGTTCTTTATCCTTATCCTTATAGGCGGCGGGCTGTATACCATAGGCGTTATTTTCTACGCGTTGGGGAAAAAGGTGAAATACATGCACAGCGTATTCCACTTATTTGTAAACGCCGCAAGCATTGTCCACTCCGTAGCCATAGCGGCTTTTGTAATGCCGATATAAAAAAGAAGCCCGCGAATTTTCGCGGGCTTCGGACTGTGTTACGGAGGTTACGCTGCGGCGGGTGCGATAATTACTTGCGTAGATACCTGCACGCGCTGTGCGCCGGTTAGGCTAAGCAGCTCGCCTGTTTCGGCATCGAAGGGGTTTGCGCTTATCATCAAGCCTGCCGCCGTTCTTACGGCTGCTTCGTTAAGCCCGTCGCGCGGGTCGGATACAGACACAACGCGGTTTGCATCCTTCGATGTACGAAACGTAAGTTGAATACGCTCTTTCATATCATCACCTCCTTTCGTTTTAATGGGGTACTACCCCAAGGCATGGGGCGCATTTTTTACCATAACGAGAAAACTTGGATTTTAACCACTTGGGCTTCGTCGTCTTCGTTTTGGAAGGCGTTTAATTGCTTCGCCAAGGTGTATAACGCTTCGTCGTTTGCGGTTTGGTCAAAACGGTTAAACGTAAATTGCCCGGGGTTATAGCGCAGTACAAGACGGGTAGAATCTAAATGCATACTCTCACCTCCTTTCATTTTTAATGGGGTGCGTTGGAACGCCTGCTTACACAATAGGCGTGCGGTTGGTGGTTACAATCTCCATGCTTTTTATGCCGGCAGGGCGTCCAAAGCCTGTGATAATCGTACCGCCGGTTATCATCGCCTGCATCAGTTCACGCGCACGTGCTTCGTCTTTGCTAAGGCGCGCACGGGGAATGGTAATGCGAATGCGCTCGTTAGTATTCGAGTGGAATTGAAGCACCGCATTGTGGCTGGTTGTGGTTTGCATACTTTCACCTCCTTCCGTTTTTAGATTTTTGGATAGCAAATCCTTTGGCGAAGCGTAATGTTTACGCCTCCGCCAGTTCGTTGGTTACGGTTAGGAAACCGTTCCCAAGCTCATGTCCGCGCAAAAACGTAATTGCGTCCATAAACTGTTCGGCTTGCGACAGGCTAATGTCGTGCCTAAACCGCTGATAACTTTGGATAACCTCGTCCTGCATGTTGGTTATCCGAAAATTAGTGCGGATAGGTGTGCTGGTAACAGCCATACACTCACCTCCTTTCATGTAAACTCGAGCCGTCGGGGAAAGTGCGTCCCCCCTCTCGGTGAAGCAATTATAGTGCGGGCGCACGTACATATGTTCAGACAATGTCTGAGATTTTGTCACAAATCAAAACACGAAAAAACCCGCTTACCGGGCGGGTTTGCGGGCATTTTTTTGCTTCGCGTTATTTCGTGTTCCACGAAGTTTTTTTTGCGTTTATCTCCTCGTTCATTATTTTGCTTGCCAGCGGATTAAAGGCGGCAGGCGCACCGCTTATGTAATAAGTGCAAGCGGGCTTTTCGCTTGTTTTGTTTAGTAAATTATTTGCTTCCAACGTTGAAAATACGGCATTTGCGGTGCTTTCGCCCAAGTCAATTTGCACTGTATTTGGCAAAACATCGGCAATCACATCGGATAAAAGCGGGTAATGCGTACAACCCAGCACCAGTGCATCAATTTTTGTACGCCAGTCGGCTAAATAATTTTCTGCCGCCCAGCGGGTAATATTGCCGATAAAAAGCCCCCGCTCTGCCATGGGGGCAAATAACGGACAAGCCCGCGCTTCTATAGAAATTTGGGGACACGCATCGCGTACCCATTGCACAAACAAGCCGCGCTTTACCGTAGCCGCCGTAGCAATAAAGCCGATGCGAAGGTTAGGCTTTTGTGCAGCGCGGCGTATTATTTCGCTAACGCTGGGGCGCAACACGTCTATAAAAGGAAGCGTTGGAAATTCCGCACACAGTGCTTCGAACGCCGTGGACGCGCTTGTTCCGCAGGCGAGCACCACGGCTTTTACATTTTTTCGCACAAAAAATTGCACAATTTCGCGGCTGTAGGCAAGCAGTGTTTCGGGGGAATGCCCGCCATAAGGCGCACGCGCCGTGTCCCCCGCGTAAATAAACCCCTCGTTGGGCAGCACCTGCTTTAACGCCCGTGCCACCGTAAGCCCCCCAACGCCCGAATCTAAGACACCTATTCGGCGCATTCGATAAGTTCATTAATTAACGCAACGCGGGAGATGCCCTCATGCTCCCACAATTTTGCGTACATGCTGATGGCGGTAAAGCCGGGCAGTGTATTAATTTCATTGAAGAAGATGCCGCCGTCTTCCGTTACAAAGAAGTCAATCCTTGCCATGCCGTTGCCGTCCGCCGCTTCGAACAAGGTACGGGCATAGGCTTGCAATTTTTCCGACACTTTTTCGGGCAAATCGGCGGGGATAATGGTTTGGGAAGCGGGCTTTTCGTACTTTGCTTCATAGTCATAGAAAACGCCGTCGGGGATAATTTCCCCCGCAACGCTTACGCGGGTATTTGTGCCGTTACCCAGCACAGCAAGTTCTATCTCGCGCCCTTTTACGGCTTTTTCGATAATCACTTTATTGGAATATTGCAACGCAAGCTCCAACGCGGCGTTAAGCCCCTTTTTATTTTCCACGCGGGTAATGCCGATGGAAGAACCCCCCGTTGCGGGCTTTACAAAGCAGGGGTAACGCATTTTTAACCCGATGGCGCGTTTGGCGGCTTTTAACCCCTCAAGGTTTGCCAGCGCTTCCTTTTTATATACCAAATATTCCCCCGTTGGGACCTTGTGATGCTTTGCGATGAGCTTTGTGAAGGCTTTGTCCATACACAGCGCACTGGATAATACCCCGCAGCCAACGTAGGGAATGCCCGCAATTTCGCATAGACCTTGAATTGTGCCGTCTTCCCCGCAGGGACCGTGCAGCATGGGGAAAACAAGGTCTACAGGAATCGCCTTTACCTTGTCGTTTACGATGCGCAACAAACCGCGGTTTACACGGTCGGGGCTAAGTATGGCAGGCGTGCCGAATTTTTCCCAATCTATGCCGTCAATATGGTCGGGTTTGCCGTCGTACATCAGCCATTTACCTTCACGCGTAATGTACACGGGGATTACATTATGCCCGCGTATTGCGCTGATTACCCCCTGCGCCGAAATTACGGAAATGTCATGCTCGCCGGACGTACCGCCAAATAGTAATGCGATGTTTTTCATAGAAAAGCTCCTTTTACCGTAATTTACACATTCTACATGATATGCCGAGTGCTTGTAAATTGTTTCCTGTCGGGGCGTACCTGCGCCCAAAGAAGTGCGTTAAATTCATTCCCTATCAGCAGAATAATGCAAATTAAATTAAGCCACAAAATAAGAATAAAAATACCCGCAATGCTGCCGTACACCGCAGGGTATTGGGTAAAGTTGGTGATGAAAAAGCCAAACAACGCAGAGGCGACCGTCCACCCCGCTACGGTAAGCGCCGCCCCGGGCAACACGTCCCTTAGCCGTAGCCGCGTCGCGCAGGAAAATTTGTAAATGAGCATTGTGGTAAACGTAAGAATAAATAGCGAACCCAAAATCCGCGTTACATTGAACAAAACCACAGGCGCATACGGCAGAAAATACGCCCAAATATCCGCCCCAAACATTAAAACGCCCGCCATAAAGATAATGGAAAACGTAAACAAAAGCATAAGCCCAAAGCTTATCAGCACCCTGCGCCACATTGGGCGGGGGTCGTTTACGCCGTACGCCCTGTTTGCACAGCGTATTACTGCGCGGAAGCCGTTACTCGTATTATACACCGCAAAAAACAACGCCGAGGAAAGCAAGCCCCTGCTTTGCGCATGGCTTAGCTCTTCCAAAAAATCTGTCACTACCATAGAAGCGTCCGCAGGCATAACGCGGTACAGGCTGCGCATCACACCGTCCATATCCAATTGCATAAACCCCACCAGCGCCATTAAAAATACCAAAAAAGGGAAGAACGCCAAAAGCACGCGGTAGGTTAAGCCCGCCGCGCGGTCAAACACTTCATCGTGCCTGCATTTTTGGATTAGGTTGATGAGGAAAATTAGAATAGACATAGTAATAGTATGCCACTTTTTTAGAAAAAAAGCACGAATAATAAAACAGTGTAAATGAAAAGGAGCAGCAGGGCTGTAACCCTCCGCTCCGTCTTCATTTACATCAAGCTTAGTGTCTATAAAATAATTTCAATCTGCTGTGTTTCCTCTTGGAAATTAACCGTTGCATTGAAGTATTCGGCAACGAACCTTAGGGGTATCATGATACGGTCATTTTGTTTAAAAGCGGGGACATCCATGCCCGGCAATAGTTCATCGGGGTAAATTTCCAGCGTTATGCCGTCCAGCACGATGACTGCCCTACGGCGCTCGCCGTTCCATTTCACGGTTGCGTCAAGGCTTTCTGCCACAAAACGTATGGGAATGAAGGTGCGGTTTTCCACAACAACGGGCAGAATATCCATATGGGTAATATCACCATACACCGCATTTGTGATAGTGGTGGAAGAAATGCCCATGTTTACCCTGCGCAGGTTGGGTATATAGGCAATTTCGAAGGCGCCTGTATACAGCAACGCTTCTGCGGTAAACAGTCCCGTTTGCGGGTCAAAGCTGCCGCCAATGGGTACGCCGTCAACTTTGAGTACAAAGCGCGCGGGGTTCATGTCATACAGCACAAAGCCCGTCATATCCACCGTTATTGCGTAGGGAATGCCCACCGTATACACGGTTTGTTCGTCACGTGTTATGGTAATTTCGGCGGCGATAAATACGATGGGGGCATTTTCGTAAAGCCTTTCCTCGCTGTCGTTAATCACTTCTGTAATGCTTACGACAATGCCTGCGCCGTCCTCGTCCAATAATGCGTATAAGAAATCGTAATGCAATGTGGTGGTGACAATGCCCTGCGTAATGCTGAGGGCGGCTTGTGCATTTACTAATTCACCCAAGGTTTGTTGGGAGAGCTGCGCAGCCTGTACGCCCTCGGGTAATGTGAGTATAACGTGAGGTGCTTCGTCGGTTTCGTCAACGGCTCCGAGTTGATACATCAGGTATTCGTGGTTTTCCTCCTCTGTCGGCGGGGTTACGGGTGCTTCGTCTGTAACAACGGGAGCGGGGGAAGGTGTGGGGGCAGCCGCACTTGAGGCGGGGGGCGC
>WQRX01000004.1 GCA_009786535.1 Defluviitaleaceae bacterium
CAAATCGCGCAAGTACCGCCACGCGCGTAAATATAAACGGCGCTTGCTTGGTTTTGACAAATCAAAAACATGGTTATCCTATGCCCGAAGGCGGGGTAAGCCGCGGGGGAATCAGTCCGTGCAAAGGGCAAACACTGTAGTTGCGCGCAGAGGCGTTGCTATCGCTTGTCGGCAGAGCTGTGATGCGCTTTTCAGGCATGTGCCCGTTGGCTCGCGCGTAGTATACATTACGCTTTTTGACATTTCCTAAGATTTTGTCACTGCTTTTACACCTTAACCACAAAATTAACAATCCGCCCCGGCACATAAATTTCCTTCACGATATTTGCGTTGGCAAGTTTATCTGCCAGTGCTTCGCGCGCTTGCTTTAACACATCTTCTTTTGCCGCGTTGGTTTGCACTGTCAAGTTGCCGCGCAGCTTGCCGTTAATTTGCATGGCAAGCTCTTGGGTGTCGGTTTTAAGCATTGCAGGGTCGTAGCACGGCCATTTTTGGGTAAAAACGGATTCGCTATGCCCCAGGGTTTCCCATATTTCTTCCGCAATGTGGGGGGCAAAGGGAGAAAGTAAAATTGCAATTGTTTCCAAGGTTTCTTTACATAACCCCTCGGCGGCGGTGGATTGTAAGTGGTTCACATGCTCCATAAAACCGCTCACCACCGTGTTTAGGGACAGGTTCTCCAACCGCGTGGTAATGTCGTGGATTAATTTGTGGCGGTGACGTATGTGCGCTTCGGTGGGGGAGACAAACTTTGCGCTGTCTACCAGCCGCCATAATTTGTTTAAAAAGCGGGAAACGCCTTCTATTCCGCTGTCGTCCCACTCGCAGTCCATTTCCGGCGGGGCAATAAACATTTCGTACAGGCGTAGGGCGTCGCAGCCGTATTTGGGCAAAATATCATCGGGCGAAACGCCGTACCCCTCGCCCTTGGACATTTTTTTACCTTTATAATTAATCATGCCAATGTTAAACAAGGTGGTAAAAGGCTCCTCAAACTTAACGACGCCAATATCGTACAGAAACTTTGTATAAAAACGCGCGTATAAGAGGTGAAGCACAGCGTGTTCAATACCGCCTACGTAGTAATCTACGGGCAGCCAGTCGTTAAGCGCCTGCGTGCCGGCTAAGAAATTGTCGTTGTCTATATCGGGATAGCGCAGGAAATACCACGACGAACCCGCCCATTGCGGCATGGTATTTGTTTCCCGCTTGGCGGGGGCATTGCATTTGGGGCAGGGGGTATTCACCCAATCTGCGATGGCGGCAAGGGGCGATTCGCCCGTGTCCGTAGGTTCATAGGAGGCTACATCGGGCAAAAGTACAGGAAGCTGCTCGTCGGGGACGACTACCGGTCCGCATGTGTCGCAATGCACGATGGGAATCGGCTCGCCCCAATAGCGCTGGCGCGAGAAAACCCAGTCCCGCAATTTATAGTTGATGGTCGCTTTACCGCGCCCCGTTTTTTCTAAGAAATCGTTTACGGCTTTTTTCGCCGCTTCTACGCTGAGCCCGTTAAATTCGCCGGAATTAACCAGCAATCCGTCCCCCGTGTAGGCTTGGGTAAACTCGTCAAAAATTTCGCCGTTGGGGGCAATAACTTGTTTAATGGGCAGGTTAAATTTCGTGGCAAATTCAAAGTCGCGTTCGTCATGCCCCGGTACGCACATAATGGCGCCTGTGCCGTAGTCGGCGAGTACGTAATCGGCTACCCAAACGGGCATTTTTTCTCTGTTCAATGGGTTTTCCACATAATGACCGATGAAAACGCCCGTTTTTTCCTTATCCTGCATACGGTCAACTGCGGAACGTGCCGCCGCGCGTTGCACGTAGGCTTCCACGGCTGCTTTACACTCGGGGGTTGTGAGTTTCTCCACCAGCGGGTGTTCGGGCGCAAGCACCATAAAGGTAGCCCCGCACAGTGTATCCGGGCGCGTGGTAAACGCCGTAATGCCGTTGAAGTCAATTTCTGCGCCGTGGCTTTTGCCAATCCAGTCGCTTTGCATTTTCTTTACTTTTTCGGGCCATTGCAGGCCTTGCAGGTCGTTAAGCAGACGCTCCCCGTATGCCGTAATTTTAAGCATCCATTGGCGTAAATTCTTCTTGGTTGCGGGGTTGTGGCAGCGTTCGCACACGCCGCCTACCGCTTCTTCGTTGGCGAGTACCACTTTACAAGTCGGACACCAGTTTAGCGGCATCTCTTGTTCATATGCCAAGCCCTTCTCAAACATGCGGGCAAAAATCCATTGTGTCCATTTGTAATAGGCGGGGTCGGTGGTGTTAATTTCGTCCTTCCAGTCGTAAATTGTACTCATGTCGATGAGCTGTTTTTTCATGGTTTTTATGTTTTCCGCCACGGAAACAGAGGGGTGTTTCTTCTGTTTAATGGCGTTATTTTCCGCGGCAAGACCAAAGGCGTCCCAGCCCATGGGGTGCAGTACGTGGTAGCCTTGCAGAATTTTATGACGGCTAAGCACGTCGCTAAGCACGTACCCGCGCCAATGCCCCACATGCAGTGCCGAACCCGAGGGGTAGGGGAACATGTCTAAACAATAGTATTTTGGCTTGCTTGCGGTATTTTGCTGTACGGGCGTTTCTTCCCAGCGCTGCCGCCATTTTTTTTCGATGTTATTAAAATCATATTTCGGCATAAAAACCTCCGGTTAGAAAAAGTCAAAAAATGAAGCCCGTGGACTCCGCCCACGGGCTTATCATTTAATGTTCCATTAATTCATCACAGGTACGCTAATCGCGGGGGCGGGTATCCAAGCGGAAGTGCCTCGCCGTATATCAATGTTCAACAAAACGGAATTTGCGCCCGTGGGTACGATGGGTATGATGTTTGACACCGTCCATATACGGGTATTGTTCGCGCCTTCTACAAAGTTGGTGACAGGATGTGTGAGCATGGCGCCGCTTGCATCGCGCACGCGTACTTCGGTCACATCGTTTGCGGTGGTAAAGGTTGCGGTAATGGGCCAAAACATATCGCGGCTAAGGTGCGCAGGGTTAAAGGAAGCGTTCCAAACAATGCCCTGCTGCCCTTGATGAACATGCGTCATTACGCCGCCTACACCCGTAAGGGATGCATGCACGTCATTCCCCGTGCCTGTAAAAATATTGCTCCAGTCGTTGGCGCGGATATGAATGGGTACGTTTTCTGCAAAATTGCCGATGGCAATGGTTTGGTCCCAAATGCGGGTGTTGCCCGAAATGGTGTGCTGGGTAAGCTGTAATTCCGAATGCCCGCCCGAACGCACCCAAAGGTCGGTCGCGTATAGGTTTGTATGAACAACAATGCGAACGCCCGTGCGTGCGCCCGCCGCGGCACCTGCAGGTACCCACTGGGCAGAAGCGTGGCTAATACTTACACGGGTTTGTGATGCTTCAATCCATACATTGCGGGTAATTGCCCCCGTGGGTGTGTCGGTTGCATTGGCGTGTACCACTACATTGCCCGTGGTAGAAGGGGTAATTACCGCGGTCCAGTTGCGCGGTCCGGTTGCGGCAGTGCCTACGCGGGTCGCATTTACGCGCGTGTTGCCTACCATAACCCATACGTGGTTTACATCGGCATTGGTGGTTACATTAATGGTGGTATTACCGCCGAATACAACGGTGCTTGGGTTGGCGGTTGCGTTTGCAATCATGGGAACGGCAGGGGCTACAAAGGGCGCGGCGTTGGTAATCGTGTGGTTGCGGTTGGTTGCGCCGTTTACAAAAAATCCGCGGTTAGCAGAAACTTGAATGGTTTGCAGTAAGGGGTTTAAGCCCGCTAATTCCAAGTGCCATGTTTGCGAATTAGCCGTACTGCTTACGCGTGTAGCGCGCGGCCAGCGCGAGTTATTGTTAATAGAAGCCCAAACCTCGGTAACGTCTACGCCTGTGATAATTTCCAAGCGCACGGTATTAGCACGCAGTGCCGTAATTTCCGTTACGCTGGCAATTGCCATCGGTCCTGCGGGTACGGCTGTGCCGGGCTGGTTGGGCTGCTGCGGTGCCGTTCCCGTTACGGTAATGGGAATGGACAACGCAACCGCGCCTACCGTTGTGTTGGAAGTGTTGGCGAAAATATCCACCCTTGTTGCCCCGGCAGGGGGCGCAACGGTGATTGTCCAAACACGAACGCCTGCGGCGGTGGTTTGTGCAATTACACCTTGGGTGCGAATACCGCCAATTTCGGCAAAAACGTGGCTTGTTTGTGCCGATGTGTTTACGGTAATTACTACAGTTTGCCCCGGGGCTACGGTGGTCCTATCCATATGGAAGGACGTAACCGATGCGGCGGCTTGTGCCGCTACGGGGGTTGCCAGCATAAATGCGAAGGCAAGAGTTACGGCGATTAATGCACGTTTAAACATCTTGTTCAAGTGAATCCTCTCCTCTTTTACGATTGTTATTATTGAATCTTTGTATGAATAAGTATATAGTACCATAAAACGCTACAAAAAACCCACCTTTTTACACTTTTACGGGAGAATGTAACATAAATGAAATTTCACGTACGCAATTACGGTTGCCAAATGAACGAACGCGACGCAGAAAAACTGCGCGCATTATTCACACAGCTGGGTTATGAACTTGTTAAGACGCAGGAAGAAGCGCAAATGCTTGTCCTCAACACCTGCTGTGTGCGCGAAAGTGCCGAAACCAAAATCTTCGGGCATTTATCCCATATAAAAACCCGCAAAGCCGCCGACGCGCGGCTTTTTATCGTTGTATGCGGCTGTATGACCCAGCGCGAAGAAATTGCCGAAACCTTCCGCGCCAAGCACAAATACATCAACGTTGTATGCGGTACAGCCAACCGTCACCGCCTGCCCGAAATGATTCGCCGGTCGCTGGAAACGGGGGCGCAAATCATTGACATTCATGAAGACGAAGGCCTGCCCGAAATTACGGACATTCCTGTAACGGAACGCGAATTCCCCCACAAGGCGGGGGTAAATATAATGTACGGCTGTGATAATTATTGCTCGTTTTGCATCGTACCCTACGTGCGCGGGCGCGAAAAAAGCCGCCCACCCGCCGATATTTTGGCGGAAATTCACGCTCTTGCCAATGACGGCGTGCGCGAAATTATGCTTTTGGGACAAAACGTAAACTCCTACCTTGGGGCGGAGTTGGACTTCCCGAGCCTTCTGCGCGAAGTGCATGAAATTGAGGGCATACAGCGCATTCGGTTTATGACGTCGCACCCCAAAGATTTGTCGGACGGGCTAATCGCCGCACTGCGCGACTTGCCTAAGCTGTGCAAGACCATTCACCTGCCCCTGCAATCGGGCAGTACGCGCATTTTAGAAGATATGAACCGTAAGTATACGCAGCAGCAGTACCTTGAATTGTGCGAAAAGCTAAAAAAAGCCGTGCCCGGCATCGGCATTACGACCGACATCATCGTCGGCTACCCGGGGGAAACGGAGGAAGACTTCGATGCCACGCTGGAAGTGGTACGGCAGGTACGCTTCTCGGGTGCGTTTACGTTCATCTACTCGAAGCGAAGCGGCACGCCCGCCGCTTTACGCACCGACTTAGTACCGCGCGAAATTGTTACCGACCGCTTCGAACGCCTCACCGCCCTTGTTTACCCCATTATGCAAGCCCGCAACGAAGCCCGTATAGGAGAAGCGTTCCCCATGATGGTGGAAGAATTGGACGAAAAAGGCGGCAAAGGGCGTTTGGACGATA
This sequence comes from Defluviitaleaceae bacterium, assembly GCA_009786535.1. Taxonomy (GTDB): domain Bacteria; phylum Bacillota; class Clostridia; order Lachnospirales; family WQUN01; genus WQRX01. The sequence continues at coordinate 5,686 of WQRX01000004.1, forward strand.
ATGCGCTGGTGCATTTTACGCACGGCGCAGGCGTGCTCGCACTCGGCGGCATTTACCCTGTACGTATTACCGCAGCGAGGTCGTTTTATGTGAATGGCGCGGTGGAATGCCCATGACTGCGTTGCAAGCCGTAAAAGCCCGCACCAGCTACCGCGGCGAATATTCGCCTACCCCCGTCCCCCGCGAGGATTTGATGAAAATAATGGATGCGGGGCTTTGCGCACCATCGGGGTGCAACAAGCAAACTACCTCGCTAATCGCCGTAAACGACGCCGCTTTGCTCGCCCAACTTCACGCTGTCATTCACCCGCCGGTCGCGCAAACCGCACCCGCAATTATCTGTGTGCTTACGCAAAAAATCATCGCCTACCGCGATAAATGCTTCAATGTGCAGGATTACTCCGCCGCAATTCAAAATATGCTGCTTGCCATCGTTGAACTGGGCTACCAAAGCTGCTGGTACGAAGGACATATCACCGATACAGATGCCATTGGGCGAAAAATGGCAAATATACTCGGCGTACCTAGTGATTATGACTTAGTGTGCCTTCTTCCCGTTGGTATCGCCGCACAAGCCGTAAAGCCCGCAGAAAAAAAGCCCTTCGCCCAACGTGCATGGTTTAACGGGTTTAATATTAATTAGCAGAGGAGCGTAACCCAATGCCCATTCGAAGCACTGCAAAAGCCATTATTCAAAGGGAAAACAAAATCCTGCTAAACAAATGCACCAACAAAATAGGTGATTATTATGAATTACCCGGCGGCGGGCAAAACCAATACGAAACCCTGCACGAAGCCATTAAGCGCGAATGCTTGGAAGAAACGGGCTACGCTGTAACACCCATACGTTTTGCGGCATTATGCGAAACCATCCACACAAACGAAGCCTTCAAACAGCAATACCCCGAATATATGCACATGATATTCCACATTTTTATCTGCCGACTCCTTGACGATGCACCCACCACCCCCACGGAAAAAGACCTTTCGCAAACAGGCTGTGAATGGGTGGACATAAATTTAATCAACACGCCAAACCACCCACCGCTTTTCCCAACCGCGGTGGGTGATAATATTAAATCAATCATTGCAAGCGAAACGCCTGTGTTTTTGGGCTCTGCTTATAATGATTTATTTTAACGGCGGATAGGCCGATGTAGCCGATTCGCAATTTTATAGAGAATTATAATAAAATACCGTTTGGAGAAAATTATGATAACCTACAGAATCGCCACCCTTGATGATTGTGCAACGCTAACCCAAATTCGCATGGATAACATAAATAAATACTTGCAAAATGCAACAGAAGATGAAATGGAAACACTGCGCAAAAATATATATCAACATTTTACACACGATATGAATGAAGGTACGCTAATCACCTATGTTGCTTGCGACGGAGATAAAATAGTAGGCACATGTGGGCTTACATTTTTTAATGCAACGCCGTCCCCCACAAATATAACGGGAAAACAAGGCTATATAACAAACATGTATACCGACCCCGAATACCGTGGGCGCGGCGTGGGAACGAAGCTATTTGCATTAACCAAGGAAGCCGCAATCGCACGCAACTGTGGTAGGTTGGTTCTATACAAAACAAAAATGGCAGAGGGGATATATAAAAAATTTGGCTTTGAAGATTCGATTGGTTATATGACATGGAGCGAAGTACATACGTAAAGCTAGTAAACCCTCAATGCCGCGACAATTGCTTCGCAATTGCGCGTATGCTACACTCTTATTAAATATCAGGGAGTGAAACGCAAATGAAAAATGAAATTATCTTCACCGTAACCGAATCCTTGGACGGCGGTTACGAGGCACAAGCCCTAGGTCACGCCATTTTCACCCAATGTGATAATTACAACGAATTGGGTGAAACCCTGCGTGACGCCGTTCAATGCCATTTTGATGAAATTGAAATGCCAAAAATAATCCGCATACACTTTACAAAAGATGAACTAATCGCCGTATGAAAGTGCCAAGAGATGTAGACGCTTCCACGCTCATCAAATGCCTTGAATCATACGGCTATTTTTTATTCGCCAAACGGGTAGTAATTCTCAACCATAAGCCGATTAAAATTGGCACATTACAAGCGATTGTTAAAGATGTTTGTATGTTTAACAAATTAAACGTAGTAAATTTTTATAAGCAATTAAAATAATAAGTAATATTGTGGCAAACAAGGGGGAATTATATGAGTATCCGAAGTACCGTTAAGGCTATCATCATAAAAGACGGAAAAATCCTATTAAACCGATGCAACGATGAAAAATTTGCCGGCAACTATTTTTCACTGCCGGGCGGTGGACAACATGAATACGAAACCCTACACGATGCTGTTATCCGCGAGTGCCTCGAAGAAACGGGTTATTCTGTAACCCCTATCCGATTGGCGGCACTGTGCGAAACCATCTTCACCGACGAGGAATTTAGAAAACAAAACCCCGATTGTACACATAGGGTATATCATGTTTTTTTATGCGAATTATCCAAAGAGGAAAGAATAATACCCACAGAAAAAGATGAAATGCAAGTTAGCAGTGAATGGGTAGATATAGGTACAATTCAAGCAGAGAATACGATTCGCCTATTCCCAACGGCGGTGCGCGATAACCTTTGTGCAATTTTAAACGAAACGTCACCCTTGTTTTTGGGTTCAAATTATAATGAATAAACTGTACTAAAAAATAAGTGTGAGTGGCGATTCCCCAAGTCTTATGCTACACTCTTAGAAAATGCCCCAATTTTCTAAGGAGATGTTCCCATGCAAAATTCACAAAATAACGCACAAAATCCCCCCGTAATAGACCTACAAGCCCTACGCCACACCACTGCCCACGTCCTAGCCCAAGCGGTAAAACGCCTATACCCGACGGTTACCCTCGCCATTGGCCCGGCGATAGCCGACGGGTTTTATTATGACTTCGACGTAGAAACCCCCTTCACGCCAGAGGACTTGGCAAAAATTGAAAAAGAGATGAAAAAAATCATCAAGGAGAATTTGCCGCTGGAGCAATTCTCCCATAATGGCGAGGACGCGTTAAAATTCGTAGACGCGCAAAAAGAACCCTACAAGCGCGAACTCATAGAGGATTTACTCACCCCCAAAGACCCCGCAAAGCCCGCCGCTACAGAATTCTCCTTCTACAAGCAAGGCGAATTTGTAGACCTTTGCGCAGGCCCGCATTTGGACAAAACAGGCCGCATCAAGGCATTCAAGCTTACCAGCACCGCAGGCGCGTACTGGCGCGGGGACGAAAAACGCCCCATGCTCTCCCGCATTTACGGCACGGCGTTCCCCACGAAGGACGAGCTTGCCGCCCATTTGGAGCGCATCGAAGAAGCGAAAAAACGCGACCACCGCAAACTGGGCCGCGAAATGAAACTTTTCGCATTCATGGATGAAGCCCCGGGGATGCCCTTCTACCTGCCCAAGGGGCTAATCCTCAAAAATCGCCTTATCGAATACTGGCGCAAGGTGCATAAACGCTACGGTTATCAGGAAATTTCCACCCCGCAAATTATGATGGGCAAGCTGTGGGAACGGAGCGGCCACACAGGTTACTATGTAGACAATATGTTCTCATCCATGATAGACGAATCGCTGTATTATGTGAAGCCAATGAACTGCCCCGGTGGGATGCTCGCCTACGGCACAGAACTGCACAGCTACAAGGAATTTCCCCTGCGGGTAGCGGAGCTGGGGTTGATTCACCGCTACGAATTGTCGGGCGCACTGCACGGGCTAATGCGCACCCGCCAATTCACCCAGGACGACGCCCACATTTTCATGATGGAATCGCAAGTGAAGGAAGAAGCGAAAAACGTCATCCGCCTGTACGAGGATGTGTACGCCGCCTTTGGGCTAAATGACTTCTCCTTCGAGCTTTCCACCCGCCCCGAAAATTCCATTGGTTCGGACGAAGGCTGGGAAAAATCCACCGCCGCCCTGCGGGAAGCACTGGAAGAAATGGGGCGCGAATACGTGATTAACGAAGGGGACGGCGCCTTCTACGGCCCCAAAATTGACTTCCAAATACGCGACAGCCTTGGGCGCAGTTGGCAATGCGGCACCATCCAGTGCGATATGCAGCTTCCCGAGCGTTTCGACCTCACTTATGTAGGCGTGGACGGCGCAAAACACCGCCCCGTAATGATACACCGCACCTGTTTCGGCTCTATCGAACGTTTCATCGGCGTACTCACCGAGCATTGCGCAGGGGCGTTCCCCTTCTGGCTCACCCCCGTGCAAGCCGTAATTATCCCCATCTCCGAGAAGCACCACGAAGCCGCCCGCGGCGTGCTTGCCCAACTGGAAGAAGCGGGCATCCGCGCCGAACTGGACGACCGCAACGAGAAAATGGGCTTCAAAATCCGCGAAGCACAGCTACAAAAAATTCCCATGATGCTGGTCTTAGGCGACAAGGAAGTGGAGGAAAACAAGGTAGCCCTGCGTAGCCGCGAGCATGGGGACGAGGGCTCCCACGACCTTGCTGTGTTGATTGAGAAATGGAAGAAGGATTCGGATTTTTAACATGAACCCCGAACCCAAGACCTTCCCCACCCACATTGTAGCCGCTACGGGCTATGTTTTTGATGCCAATGATAACCTTCTGCTGGTTAAAACCCACCACCGAGGGTGGGACGCAACAGGGGGGCAAATTGAAAACGGCGAATCGTTGGAAGAAGGCGTGCTTCGTGAGATATTGGAGGAAAGCGGCATAACCGCTAGGGTGCGGTGTTTGGTAGGGGTGTATTCCAATGTGGGCCAGCATGTTGGGCATGATGGTGTTTCCCACATTCCCACCAAGGTAATTTTTGAATTTATGTGCGATTATGTAGGGGGAATACCCACCCCTTCCGACGAAACCAGTGAGGTAAAATGGGTGCCACGCAAGGAAGTTATGTCTTTTCTGACACAGCCTGTGGTACAATTCCGCTTCGAAAAGATGCTGAACTTTACGGGGCAAGTGAATTACGGCGCGTATGTGACGAAGCCCGCGTTTACCGTGCTTTCGGATAGGGTGGTGTAAAATGAAGAATAAATCCTTCATACAATGGTGCGGCTTGCTGGGTTTTGTGAGCTTTTTTTCTTATGCATTGGCGGTGGTTTTTGCGCCCCGCGCTTACCCGAATTATTTATGGATGCAACGCGCCGTTAGCGATTTATCGGCGGCAGATGCACCTTCTTTTGTGCTGTGGACGCGCCTTGCTGGGCTGTATGGCATAACGGGCATTACGTGTTTAATGATGGCGTGCGTGGCTATACGCGGCAAGTTAAATAAGCCTTTGCGGTTGGGAATTTATCTATTTACCGCTATGTTTTGGGTGTCTGTTGCGGGGTATGCGGCGTTTCCCCTTTCACAAAGCGGCGGGCAGGGAAATACGCCCCAGGATATAATGCATTTGGTGGTTACGGGCATTGTTGTGGTGCTTTCCATTGTGTCTCTGGTGCTGATTATGGTGGGAAGTTTCCGTAAAAAATACAAAGCTTCCCTTGGGGTTTGCGCCGCCGTGGCACTTTTTTTAATGTGTGTTGGGGCGGTGGGTACAGGGGTTGCCCCCGATGAGCTATTTGGCGTGTTCCAACGGTTTAGCAATTTAATTGCTGTAAATGGATTTTTGGTAGTGTTGGGGATGTATTTATTTTTTGGGAAATTGGAGGGGGAAGTATGCTAAAACACATCGTTATGTGGAATTTTAACGAAAATTTATCTAATTCGGAAAAACAAGTTGCAGGGGAAAAGGTGAAAGCAGACCTGGAAGCGTTGAAGGCAATTATCCCCGAAATTGTTGAAATTAGGGTTCATATCAATGAAATTTCTAGTAGTAATATGGATATTTTATTGGACAGTACCTTTGAAAATGAGGCGACCATGGCGGCGTATAAAATACACCCTGCCCATGTGGCGGTTTCGGATTATATTGGTACGGTTTTGTGTAACCGTGTGGTGTTGGATTATTTCACATAAACCCCAAGTACAATATCGCTTCGCGGGTTGTGACGGCTGGGGTTGCGTCAGCTACGGTTTTTCTATACAATAAAAAAACATCAGCGGTTTAATATCCGCGTTCCCAATGAAATGCCCTTTTATGGGCGTTTTTTATTTCCCAGCGAGGGGCATGAGAAGATGAACCTACAAACACCGAAACCTATCATTCCAAACATCTCAACAGGGTGTTTTACACGGGGGTATAATTTTGGGGTGGCGCACACCTTTTTATTTGTGTTGCTTACGATGATGATTGATGGCGTAACGGCGGTGCAAGTGACAGCGGCGTGGGTGCATATGTTGTTTGGCGAAAATTTGCATCTTACAATAGAAATACCGGTAACGGTAATTTCGGGTTTAGGTTTGTTTTTTGCAATAATTATCGTCCACGAATTGCTTCATATCCTCTGCTTCCCACGATTTTGGGCAAAGGGGAATTTGCAAATTATTATGACCTTCAACAAGGGGATTATGGTGAATAATCGTGGCGTAACGATGACTAAATTGCGTACGATTTTTTGCGCAGCATTTCCCTTTTTGGTGCTTTCTGTGGGTTTGCTTGTAATTTCCATATATACAACAAGCAGGATTTTCACCTCTTTTTTACGACTGATTGTATTGCTTAATTTTCTGGCATCTTCTTTTGATTTACGTACGATTTTTTATTTACTCAAACTTCCCAAAAATGCGTTGATTATTGACGGTAACTACATATTGAAATGAGGTATTGCACATGACTACCATCGAAAAAATCCTTGCCATTGCAAACGCCGACGAGCGTATTCGTGGCGTAATGCTAAGCGGTTCGCGCGCCAACCCTGATGCGCCTGTGGACGAATATCAAGATTATGATGTTTCCTTTGCCGTTACCGATATAGTACCGTTTTATAACAATCCCGCGTGGTTTGAGGCGCAATTTGGTAAGCCTGCCATTATGCAAATGCCCGAATTGCTGCGTGGGGCGGCGAATGACGGTAATTTTTTTTATCTCGCGTTGTTTCCCGATGGAGTGCGGATAGATTTGAGCTTTACCTTCGATGAGCCGTATATCGACGATGGCGAGCCTGTGCGCGTTTTGTTGGACAAGGACGGGGGGCGGGGTTTCTTTCCGCCGATAAAAGTGGACGAAAAGTATTGGCACGATAAGCCGCCCACGGCGCTGTGTTATCGCTCTTCCACCAGCAACTTTTGGTGGTGCTTGCAGAATGTCGCCAAGGGCATTAACCGCGACGAGCTGCCCTACGCCATGGAAATGCTCCACGAGGTGCGTAGCTGCTTGCAAGAAATGCTTGTGTGGTACATTGGCGTACAGCACGGGTTTAACCTGTCTGCGGGCAAGTACGGGAAGTATTTTAAGCGGCATTTGCCTGCGCCTATGTACGCACAGTACGCGGCGACCTTTTGTATGAACGATTATTACGATTTATGGGAAGGGATGAAAACCATGTGCGACCTTTTCCATACGGCGGCGGTGGCGGTTGGGGCACATTTTTCCTACGAATACAGGCAGGACGAAGAGGACGCCATACGTCAACATTTGCATACAATACGCACTAAATTCATCGAAGGGGTAGATAAGGTATGAAAATGGGGACCCTTTGTTATGTAGAAAAGGACAATCGGTATCTGATGCTTCACCGCACAAAAAAGGAAAATGACATGCACAAGGGGCTGTGGGTGGGGCTCGGCGGCAAGTTTGAAGCGGGCGAATCCCCCGAGGAGTGCGTAATCCGCGAGGTATACGAGGAGAGCGGGCTGCGCGTAGAAAACCCCAAATTGCGGGGTGTTTTAACCTTCCCTGCCTTTGACATGCATGACGATTGGTATGTTTTCTTATTCCACGCAACGGAATTTTCGGGCACGGTTAAGCCCTGCCAAGAGGGGGAGCTGGCGTGGATAGATAAAAACGACCTCGCCCAACTACCCATGCACAAGGGCGACTACCACTTCATAAAAAAATTAGACGAGCCCTGCGGGGTGTTTACCGCTAAATTTTTGTATGAAAATGGCGCGTATAAAAGCCACACAATAACCGTTCATTAGGGTGCTTTATGTACACTTATTTGCAAAATAATCCCCTCGCCTTTATGGACTTCCTTACCCCCATTAAACGCGGCACGGCGAAAATCCTGCATTCCTGCGAAAATGGGGTGTGCCTGCTGGAGGAAAAAAGCGGCGCCTACATGGCATCGGCAGGGACGCGGCAGGCGGGGGAAACTATATTAAAATTACTTCCCCCGCGGGGGGTATTTTCATTTCACCAGCGGTGGATGGCGGAGGAAATGCAACGGCGGGCGCGTTTTGATACCTTCACGGAGAATGTACAGGTGGTGTATGATGGGCCAATGCCCCTTCCCGCGTCAACAACGCTCGTGTTAAAACCGCTGGATATTAGCCACCTTCCCACGGTGCTGGAAAATTACGACGTAGCCGTTGGCGCGGATTATTTGCGCCAAACCCTAGCGGACGGTCGGTTATTCGGCGGGTATTACGGGGGGCGGCTGGTGGGCTTTGGGGGCATTCATGCCGAGGGCAGCATTGGCTTGCTGAAGGTCTTTGCGCCTTTTCAAAATAAGGGCTACGGCACAGCGCTGGTACGGCTGCTTACGGATTTTCAATTGTCCCAAAATGCCGTGCCCTTCGCCCAAATTGAGGTGAGGAATGCCGCTTCCCTTGCGGTTTTTGCGAAGGCGGGTTATGCCCTTTCCCCGGAAAAAATATACTGGTTGTTTTGAATCAAACTACATTTGACAAGGTGAACCTTATGCCCCCTATCCTCCCCAAATCCTTTTTAACCCAAATGCGCGCCCAATTGGGCGATGAAAATGACCTTTTTTTAGCCTCATTTTCCGACCCTGCGTGGCGTGGAATTCGCTTAAACACGATAAAAAATGTGGATGCGAACATTTTCAACCGATTACAATCTGTAATCAGTTGCCCTAACCCCCACTGCCCAAATGCCTTCGCTTTTCGCGCCGAGCATAAGCTGGGGCAAACCCTTGCGTATCTTGCGGGGTTGTTTTACATACAGGAGCCCAGCGCCATGGTCCCTGCCTTTTTGCTGGGCGCGTTGCCCGGGGAGCGGGTGTTGGATTTGTGCGCGGCACCCGGGGGAAAGTCCACCCAAATCGCGACTTCCTTGCAGGGGCGGGGCTTGCTCATTGCCAACGATGCGTCCCCAACGCGTGCCCAGGCGTTGGTGCGCAACATAGAACGGGCGGGGGTGCGCAACGCCATTATAACCATGGAGCAGCCCCATAAGCTTGCGGCGCGGTTTGGGGAATTTTTTGACCGCGTTTTGGTGGACGCCCCTTGCTCGGGGGAGGGCATGTTTCGCCGCGATGCAGAGGTGCTAAAGGCGTATACCGCAAATAAGCCCGAGGTTTGCGCTGCCATTCAGTCGGATATTCTACGGAATGCGGCGCTAATGGTACGGCGGGGTGGGAGGCTCGTGTATTCGACTTGTACGTTTAACACGGTGGAGAATGAGGGAATTGTTGAGGCTTTTATAAAGAAGCACCATGATTTTTCAGTAAAAGAAATGAAGCGCATTTGGCCCCACAGGGATATAGGTGAGGGGCATTTTGTGGCAGTGCTGGAGAGGGGGGGCGGTCAAGGTCAAGGGAATAACACCGTGGGGGTGCTACCCCCACCCCCCCGCAAGCCTTTAAAAAGGCTTGACCCAAATTTTATATTTGGGGAGTTTTGTGAAAAGACACTATATAACACAACCAGTGGTTACCAAGTGCTGCATAAGAACAATTTGTACATTCAACCCGAAGCAATTGATTTGCAGGGCTTACGCATAGCGCGCAGCGGTTGGCATGTGGGGGAAATTTCCAAGGAGCGGTTTGTGCCTTCTCAAGCGTTGGCGATGGCGTTGCGCAAAGAGGACGCGCGCTTTGCGGTGGACTTGCCCGAAGCCGACGCGTGGCGTTATATTCGCGGCGAATCCTTAGACTTTCCCATGCATGTAACCGCCCCAGCTACGCAAAAGCCGTGGGTGCTTATCACCTATGAAAATCACCCCCTGGGCTGGGCGCGGCTGGTGCAGGGGCGGTTAAAAAACCAGCTTCCCGTAGGGTGGGTGCGTTAATGAAATTCATATTTCCCCTGTGTGTGCATATATTGGTTTAAAAGTACACGAGGGGAATTTTTTATGAACAATCAGGAAATGAAGCATGCCGTTAAGCATTTGGTTATTGGCGTGCTGATGGGCTTTGCTATTACTGCCATTGTTTTTTTGGGCTATGCCATGCTTATTACCTACACCGACATGAGCGAACGCAGCCTGCATACCGTTGTGGTAGTAACGACTGTACTTTCTGTGCTGGTTGCGGGCTTTGATGCGGCGCGCGCAGCGCCTTACAAAGGCTGGTTATGGGGCATGGGCGCGGGTTTCTTATATATTGCCGTGCTTGCGTTAATTATGGTTATCATGCTTCCCAATATTGCGATTGACGGGCGCACCATTCTTACTCTTGCCCTTGCTATCCTTGGAGGCGGGCTTGGTGGTATACTGGGGATAAATTTGAAGAAATAGGACGTGAAGCATGAGCGTATTTCAAGCAATAATCCTTGGTATTGTGCAAGGAATTACGGAATTTTTGCCCGTTAGCTCGTCGGGGCATTTGGTGATTATGCAGCGGGTTTTCGGCATGGAAGAGCCTAAGCTTACCTTTGATATCGTCGTACACCTTGGCACACTGGTGTCTATCCTCGTGTTTTTTTGGAAGGACATTTGGGCGCTTTTGAAAAATCCCTTCTCCAAGATGACGGGCTTGCTCATTGTTGCTACTTTACCGCTGGTGGTGGTGGGCTTCTTTTTTCGAGATGTGGTAGAGCATCAATTGCGCGGCTCACTTTTCCTCGCGTTTGCCTTCATTGTCACGGGCTTGCTGATGGTTGCCGCGGATTATTTCGCTTCCGGGAAGGGACCGAAAATCCGCGTGCGCTACGACCGCGAGCTAACCTATGTGGACGCCCTCGCCATCGGCGCTATGCAGGCGCTTGCCCTGCCGCCGGGAATTTCCCGTTCGGGAACGACCCTCGCCGCAGCTTTGGGGCGCGGCATTAACCGCGACACCGCGACGCGTTTTATTTTCTTCATTGGCGCGATAGCCATTTTCGGTGCGGGCGCAATGGATGCGCTGGGCTTTGCCCGCGGCGATATCACGATGTATGACATAGGCGTTGCGCCGTTGCCGCTCATTGTCGGCTTTATTGTTTCTGCTGTTGTGGGCTATTTTTCGATAGGCATTCTGCTGCGCTTATTAAAAGCGACGAAGCTGCGCTATTTTTCCTATTATGTATGGGCGCTTGCGGCGTTTATATTCGTGGATATGCTGGTGCTGAATTTATTTTTTTAGAAGATTAAACCTTCGGAGGCGTATATGGCACGTATGTATGACCTACGGCAGAAGGAAATAATAAATACAAAAGACGGCGTGCGTTTTGGTTTTGTCAGCGACTTAGTGCTGGACGTAGAAGAAGGGCGGATTACCGCACTCATCGTGCCGGGGCCCGGGCGGGTGCTTGGGGTATTTGGGCGCGACCAGGAGTATCGCATTCCGTGGAAGGATATAACAAAAATCGGTGAGGATATTATTCTGGTGGAATGTGACAGCGAAAAAGCGCTGATTGAAAGCGAAGAATAAAAAAACGCAGGCACATTATCGGCGCCTGCGTTTTTTTGTTGGCGCGGGCTTGCGCGCCTGTAAATAGCCGAGAATAAGCGCCGTAAGCGAAACGGCGACAAAAGCAACAGAGACTACTTGGCTTGCGGCAAGTCCCGTGCCAAAAAATTTCAATTGGTCGGTGCGCAAGCCTTCTATAAAGAAGCGCGCAACACCGTAGCCCAGGAAATAAAGCCACAAAATTTCCCCATCAAAGCGCTTATGCGGGCGGTAAAACAGAAGGATAAGCATCCAAACAAGGTTAAATGCTGCTTCGTAGAAAAATGTGGGGTGTACTTGAATATAGGTTGCGCCGTTGGCGTGTACGGCGCGCTCAAGCAGGTCGGGGGTGGTGTACGCGGCGCGGTCTACGCGAATGCGCATGGCGAAAAGGTTGTCGGTATAAGAGCCGAAGGCTTCTGCATTAAAAAAGTTACCAAAACGCCCGATAATTTGCCCCAAAAGCATGGACGGCGCGCCTGTGTCGGCTAATAGGAAAAATGGTACGCGCCGCCGCCAAGAGATAAACATGGCAGCCAGCGCCGCGCCAATAATGCCGCCGTAAATAGCCAAGCCGCCGCCGCGAATGTCGAAGGCAATTTCAAACCAAGGGCGCCCGCGAAAGGCGTCCCAGTTAAAAACAACAAAATACGTGCGCAAGCCTATAAATGCAAAGACAAGGCCCACCAGCAATAATTCGTAGTAATGGTCAACATTTTGCCCCGTTTTGCCCGCCCACCAAAAGGCAAGCAGCGCAGCCATGGCTATGCCGAATACAATAATTACCGCATACCAATAAATGGCGAAACCGCCGACATTTAACGCGTGCTGGGGTACACGTTCGAAGTAAAAACCAAGGTTGGGAAACCAAATTTCGGGGGTTACGTGGTCGGGGGGCATATTGTACTCCTTATTTGGATATATTTGGGTGCGCAGTATAGCATGAGCATGTACCACTTTACAATCACGCTTGGCGGGGTTAATATTTAATATGTACGAAAGGAATGAACGACCATGAAAAATACTGCTTACTTATTACTGGCATTCATAGTTATCTTACTCGGGTTAAGTGCGTGCGGGGGTAACGGAAATGACGGGTCTGTACCCACGCGCTACCAGCCCACGCCTGCGCCGCCGCGTTTGCAAGGTGCGTTGGCGCACCCTGTGCCTACACCCACCCCCACGCCGGAACCTACAGGTACGCCAATACTCGGCTTTTTCCCGGACGACCGCGAATATGTGGAGATTGAGTTGTGGCATATTTTATCAGGCACACGACGCATGTACTTAATGGAGTTAATCTACGCCTTCCACGACGCACAGCCCTATGTGCGCATCTACGATATGTACCACGGCAACCACGATTATTTGCGCCATAACACACAAGTGGCGGACGCGGCGGGTATTTTACCGCATATTTCGCAAGCATCAATTGTTGACATGACGCGTTACCGCAATGCGCGTATGCTGCTTTCCCTTGCGCCGTTTATGGACGACCCGAATGTGGGCTTGTCTAATCAGTGTATAAACGATATTCTGCCCGTTTTTCATAATAATCTAACGGTTGGCGGGCAATGGTTTGCTGCGCCTTTTTTCATGGGTGTGCGAACGTTGTTTTATAACGCGGAAGCGCTGCGCGACAATAATATATCCCCGCCCGAAACGTGGGAAGAAGTGGAGGGCATCGCCGCCGCTCGTTTGGGTATTGGCGTAACCGATGCATTGGACTGGGAGTGGGCGTCCTTGTTGCGCTTGTATGGCGGCGCGTATATCACCGAAGCGGCTAACCGTGCGGATTTTGCCTCTTACGAAGGCATAGACGCGCTGATTTTGCTTGCCGACTTAATGAATGGCGGAAACGTTCGGCTTGCAACGCCCGAATGCTTTGCCCGCGGTGAAGTTGCGCTGCTTTTTGCATGTTCCGGTGATGTGGTGGAAATTAAGGAAGCGGTGGGCGATAATTTCCCCCTAAGCGCCGTGCCCGTGCCTTCTTTTGAGGACCAACGTGCCGCAGAATTAACGGGCGATGTGCTGGTTCTCTTCGAAAATGTGCGCCATTCCACCAACGAGCGTGTAGGCGCGTGGGAATTTCTTCGCTTTACATTTGACACAGAAAATGCGGCAAACTGGGCAGTAAATACGGGCTTTTTACCTCAGCGCGCCTCCATATTTTATACCGAAACTCCTATACAGTATGCGATATACGCATCTTTGCCCCATGCTTTTGTGCGCACGTTGCACCCGCAAGCGCATAGCGTGCGGGCATTATTACTGGAAGAATTTGCGCAAATCCCCTATACCGAGGAAAGCCCCGAGGTCATTCTTACCCGTGCAGAATTGCGCGCAAACGACCTGCTTGCAGGGCGGTAAACGCGGAATGAATAAATAATTTGACGAAGTGCCGCATTACCTGTATAATCCCGCTTTGCGAATATAAATGCTTTATATAAAGGAGATGTAGTTCCATGCACAGCATGATTAAACAACTGGAAGGCGAACAGTTGAAAGCCGAAACGCCGAAGTTTAGCATCGGCGACACCGTTCGGGTACACGCCAAAATTGTTGAAGGTTCAAAAGAACGCGTACAGGTATTTGAAGGCGTTGTGTTAAAGCGCCGCCATGGCGGTCTGCGCGAAACGTTTACCGTGCGTCGTATTTCCTACGGCGTAGGGGTGGAAAAAACATGGCCCTTGCATTCCCCTCGCGTGGAAAAAGTAGAAGTTGTGCGCCGTGGTATTGTGCGCCGCGCCAAGTTATTCTACCTGCGCGACAGGATTGGTAAAGCCGCTAAAGTAAAAGAGGCCATCTTCCAAAAACCCAAAAAAGAAAATGCTTAAAAACAAAATCGCCAACCCTTATCTCAGAGGTCTTGTTGAATGGCTTCTTGCCATAGGGTTGGCGCTTTTATTTTTGTTTGTCATGCGCAATTATACCTTTCGTATGGCGCATGTAACGGGCAGCTCTATGGAGCCTACGCTGTATGATGGCGATATGGTGGTGCTTAACCGCGCGGGGTGGCTCATTTCCGGACCGCGCATTGGCGATATTGTTGCCTTCCCGTATCGGTTAGACCCGAGCGAGAACTATATCAAGCGTATTATTGCCATAGGCGGCGACACGGTAGACTTGTACGACGGCGCATTCTACGTAAATGACCTGCGATTAGATGACGATTTTTCCCACGAACGCGTGATACGCCCGGGGGACGAAAATTTTCCCCTTACCGTACCCGATGGTACGATTTTTGTGTTGGGGGATAACCGAAATAATAGCAAGGACAGCCGCTTTACCGCCGTTGGGAGCGTTCCCTATACAGACGTAGTAGGTCGCGTTTCTGTGCGGGTTTGGCCCTTCGGCAGCTTGGGCAGACCGTGATAGTTCAATGGTACCCCGGGCATATGACCAAAACCCGCCGCATGATGGAAGCCCACATGAAGCAGGTGGATTTGGTAATGGAGCTACTGGATGCACGCATCCCCAACGCCAGCCAAAATCCTGATATCCTTACCCTTACGGCAAATAAACCGCGAATAATGATACTTACAAAGGCAGACATTGCCGACCCTAATATTACGGCCCGTTGGGCGGAACATTTCCGCAAAATGGGCCGCTTTACGTTGCCCATGGATTTGAAGGCAGGCAAGCAAAAGGCGGGTATTCCCAAGCTCCTCACCTTGGTGCAGCAAATTATGGCGGAGAAATTGGAACGCCAGCGCAAAAAAGGACGCCTCGCCATGCCCATACGCGCCATGGTTGCGGGCATTCCCAATGTAGGCAAGTCCACCTTCATTAACCTGCTTGCAGGCAAGGCCGTTGCCGCCGTTGCCGACAAACCGGGCGTAACCCGCGGGCGGCAATGGATAGCCGTACGCCCTCAGGGCAAGCCCCCCGCAGGGGGCAACTTCGGCGGCTTTGACCTGATGGATACCCCGGGCGTATTATGGCCAAAATTCGAGGACCCCGAGGTAGGGCTGCGCCTTGCTGTTACGGGGGCGGTATCGGACACCATTCTGGATAAAATTACGCTGGCGGAGCATCTCATTGAAATGCTAAGTAATACCGCACCTACGGCGATTTATACGCGGTTTAAATTAGCGGCTCCTTCTTTAGCCAACGCCGCTTCCGCTTTACGCGAAGAAAAAAAAGAACCCCGTGCCATGCTAACCCATATAGGCGCGGCACGCGGGTACAAGATGAAAGGCGACGTCGTTGACCTGGAACGCACCGCCATTATGCTGCTGGACGAGTTCCGCGGCGGTAAGCTGGGGCGGATAACCCTGGAAATGCCGTAAGCAGGGCGAAGAATGATTCAAGATTATGACCTTGGAAGCGCAAAACGCCCAAGGTTTTTTTTACGCATTAATAAAAGTATTGACATCTATTACGCCAGCCGATATAATTGTATTGCGTCAGACGATATATCGAACAACGACACATTCGAAAGGAGCGGCGTCCAATGAGCGAAAAATCCGAGCATAGCGCTCTTACGGAAGGCGTCTATCTCATCTTAATTTCCTTGCAAGTACCACGCCATGGTTATGCCGTTATGCAAAATATCGAAGGACTAACGGCTGGGCGGGTAATTCTTGGTGCGGGTACGCTGTATGGCGCCATTAATTCCTTATTGGATAAAGGTTGGATAAGTGCCATTGGGCATGATTCGACTTCGCGGAAAAAGGAATATGTAATTACGCCCATGGGCAAAACCGTGCTTCATAACGAAATAAAGCGCTTGGAAGCATTGGTAAAAATCGGTCAAGAGGAAAGGTTAGGTGTGGGAAATGAAAATTAAATTATGGCGATTTGTAATCGACGTGGAAAAAACCGAGGAATGGTTAAACAGGCTAGCCGCCGAGGGCTTGCATTGTGTGGGTTTCGGCTTTATTGCGTACCGTTATTATTTTGAACAAGGAGAAGCGGGAGCATATACCTACCGCATCGCTATGCTTGAAGAAAGTATCGGACACCCCAAATCCATTCAATATATAGCGTTTTTAAAAGAAAACGGCGTTGAATGTATAGGGCATGTGCTGGGGCATGTATTTTTACGTAAACGGACGGCGGATGGTGCATTTACGTTATTTACGGACAGGGCATCACAAATTAACAATTACAGGAACATGCTCAAGGAACGAAAAATAGGAATAATGGTTTTGCTTGTTTCCGCGTTATTTTACCTGTATGCATTAATTGCGGGGAACATAAACATGGCGGCGGGTATTGGGTTTATTTCTTCGCATTTTCACCCCATTGTGATTATGTTTTATGCCTGTGGCTTGCTGCTTGTGGGAACGGTTTATTCCTACATTCGGCAATGGCGACGGTATTCTGCACGGATAAAAGAGCTGCAACAGGAAGGCGCGCTGTACGAATAATATACGAAAAACGGAGGCAACTATGAATAAAACAGGCTGGGAAGTTGAAAACCGCGTACACTTCGATGAAATTGTTACCAACTACGATAAATTTCGTTGGGCGTATCCCCAAGCAATGTTTGACGATATTTTTGCCTGCGCAGGGGCAAGCGCGGGTAAAAATGCGCTGGAAATTGGCGCAGGCACGGGCAAAGCCACCGCACCAATACTCAGCGCGGGGTACAATGTCACCGCCATTGAGCTGGGCGAGAATATGGCGCAATTTATCGCGGAAAAATTCAAAGGAAATAATAATTTCAGCGTAATTGTCGCCCCCTTCGAAGAAGCACCCCTCCCCGAAAATACCTACGACTTAATCTACGCCGCGTCTGCCTTCCATTGGATAAACGCGGAAATAGGTTGCCCCAAGGTTTTTCGCCTGTTAAAGCAAGGTGCGGTGTTTGCTCTACTCCGCAACAACGTGTACACCGCAGACGGCGACCCCCTGTACGAAGCCTTACAAACCGCCTACCAAAAGCATTACTACACCCATTACACCAATAAAAAAAGGTGGTCGCGTAACAACCACCATGATTTACAAACGCCCCATGGCATTAAAGTGGGTTTTGGCTTCGAATGCCTAACGCCCTATGGGTTTTGCGACGTTCAAATAAATTTCTACGAAGAAAGACGCAGCTACACCGCAAACGAATACGTAGCCCTGATGGACACAATGGCAGACCATCGCAACCTGCCCGACGGGCATAAAAACGCGCTGTACGCCGCCATGAAGGAAGCCATTAACGCCCACGGCGGCACATTTAGCCAAAATACCGTTTTTACGCTGTACATGGGGCGGAAGGGATAATTTATCCGTTCAATTTTCTAATTCGTTTAGCTTCTCCCGTACATATTCAATGATATGGTTGCCTGTTGCAGGGTCGCGGAAGGTGTGTATCGCCGCCTGTGCCAGCAGGTCGTCCAGCTTTTGCTCGTCTTTATTCTGCGCATAAATATCGGCGGCAAGTTTGTATGTACCGCGAAACTCCGACCCTAAGGTTAGCGTATGCTCCAGCACCATAAGTGCGTCCTTTTCGTTGCCCCTTGCGCTTAGCGATTCCGCCCATTTGGTAAGGGCGCGCAGGTACTCGTTAAAATTTTCTTCGTAGTGGGCAAGGTATTCCAGCTGTAGGCGTCCGTAGCGGTTTTTTAATTCCACGTTGGAAATGGGGTTTAGGAAGCGTATCATCTTACGGCTCGCGGCGCGCAGTACCTTGTGCGGGTCGCCCTCGGGTACTGCGGGTAATACAGAAAGGTCGGCAGTGAAGAATAATTCGTCCTCCAGGGGGCGTTTTTTTACGGTGTTTGCCGCTTCTTCGTCTACCAGAAAGCGCTGTATCATTGCGTCGTGTTTTTTCCGTGCCTGCGAGGACCGCACTGCAACGTAGATAATTGTCCAAAGCAGTAGCACAATAAGCCCCCACGTAAACGGCGAAAAAATTTGCATGATTAAAAGATGCGTAACCATGGTAAAATCGACTCCTTTCATTCCAAAGAAGTATAACACATACCTTGTAGGATTTGCGCGTTTAGAGTATGATGTTTATTAATTAGAAATGAAACCATAGAAAATAACGCATAAGGGGCTTTTTACCATGGCTGAAGTGAAGAAGACACTGTTCCTTATTGATGACGATTTAACGAATTTAAACATAGGAAGCACGGCACTCTCCCCCCATTATCACGTGGTTACGTTTAATTCCGGCGCGCGTTTACTTAAGGCATTGCAAAAAAAGCTGCCCGATTTAATTCTGCTGGACATAGATATGCCCGAAATGGACGGCTTTACCACGCTCAAGCGCGTGCGCGAAATTGAAGCAGCCAGCAAAATCCCCGTTATATTCCTAACTGCTAAAACCGACAGCAACTCCGAGCTTGAGGGGCTTTCTCTTGGTGCAATTGATTATATTCACAAGCCCTTTACCCCTGCGCTGTTGTGTAAGCGCATCGAGGTTCACCTTACGGTTGAATCGCAGCGCATTGCGTTGGTCGATTTTAATGCAAACCTGCAAAAAATGGTGGACGAAAAAACAAAAACCGTTATTGAGCTGCAAAACGCCATCATCAAAACCATGGGCGAATTGGTAGACGTCCGTGACAACATTACAGGCAGCCACATAGAACGTACACAAAGCTACTTACGCATTCTGGTTACCGAAATGCGCGACCGAAATGTCTATGCAAAAGAGGTGGGGTCATGGGATTTGGAGCTTGTTGTGCAGTCTGCCCAATTGCACGACGTAGGCAAAATTGCCATTGCGGATAGTATTCTGCACAAGCCCGGGCGTCTGCTGCCCGACGAATTTGATAAAATCAAATATCATACTACGTTTGGCAAGCAAATTATTTCAAAAATTAAGGAAAATACAACGGATAAAGATTTTCTGGAATATGCGGAAATTCTTGCCTATACCCACCACGAGAAATGGAACGGCAAGGGCTATCCGCAAGGGCTTTCGGGGGAAGATATTCCCTTGCTTGGGCGGATAATGGCAATTGCCGATGTATACGATGCGCTGGTTAGCGAGCGCCCGTATAAAAAACCCTTCACCCACGAACAAGCGGTGGAAATTATAAAAAAAGACAGCGGATGGCATTTTGACCCTACGTTGGTGGAATTATTTTTAGACGTAGCCGACCAATTTGACCAATTCTTTAAGGGGGTAAGAGCATGAGCAGCGCACGTGTGCTGGTTGTAGATGACGTAATGACCAACCTAAAAGTGTTGGAAGGCTTGTTACAGTCCTACGGCTTATTGGTAGACTTGTGCGACAGCGGGCTAAAAGCGCTGGACAAAGTATACGAACAAGACTATCACATCATTTTTATGGATTATTTAATGCCCGATATGGACGGGGCAGAAGTAACCGCACGTATGCGCAAAACAGGCGTAAACGTACCTATTATCGCCGTTACGGCTGCAGGCCACGCCCAAGCAAAGGAACTTTATATCAAAAAAGGCTTTAGTGACTTTTTGCCCAAACCCGTTGATATAAATGAAATGGACGGTATTTTGCGCAAATGGCTTCCTGGTATAACGTTACAAACGCCGCAAGCAATAAAGCAAGAGGCATTCTCCGTGGTGATAAGCGGCGTGGATACGTCCCGAGGGGTTTCCATGTCGGGCGGGACAATCGACAGCTACTACAATACGTTGCTCATCTTCCATGACGAAATTCGCGCAAAGCTTACCGACATTAAAAATGCCTTGGAAAAAAAAGATATCCCCTTGTTTACCGTGTATATACACGCAATTAAAAGCGCGTCCTCTAACATTGGGGCGATGGAAATCTCCAAAGAAGCCGCGTTTTTAGAGGCTGCAGGCACGCGGGGCGACACAGATGCAATTAAACGGCAAATCTCGCAGTTTTTTACCGATTTGGATGCATTGCTAAACGAAATTTATGCCATTATATCGGCGCGTGCCGTACAAAGTACCCCGGTGGCAGAGGCGGATATTCTAAGCCACTTAACCCAAATTAAGGAGGCAATGGATAATTTTGATACCGAGCAAATTAACGAAATAGCGGATATCTTACAAAATTTTGTGCATGACAACACACACGGTGCAATAATTAAGAAAATATTACAACACAAATTGGCTGGGGAATATGACGAAGCCATTGAGTTAATTGATGCAGTATAATTGTAGCGGGCAATGCAGCCAATGCACCGTGCATAAAGACGGCGGCACCTGCCCAAAAATAACGGACATGCACATTGTACAATCCTATGTTCTACCGTTTCCCGTTGCTTGTGACAGCAATAAAGCGGGACTGGGTTTTGTTGTTGATATTGGCACAACCACCATTAGCCTTGCCTTGCTTGATTTAAAAACGGGTAAAACGCTTTCCACTTTTTCCGCCGTTAATAGCCAGCGTATTTATGGTATTGACGTGATAACGCGCATAAACTCCGCCGTCCAAGGCAAACAAGAAGAGCTGCATACGCTAATTAACGATGACTTGCGCCGCGGTATGCGGCATATATTAAAAACGACAGGGCATTTGGCAGAGGACGTAACTCGTATGGTTGTCACAGGCAATACCACCATGCTGCATCTGCTGCATAATTTGCCGTGCAATACATTGGGCGTTGCACCCTTTACGCCTGTGGATATTACGCGCCGCACCAGTCAATTCGACATGCTGCCCAATTGCGAAGTGCTTACACTACCTAGTGTTTCTACCTTTATTGGGGCAGACATTGTAGCGGGCATTACCTGCATCGGCGGTTTTGAAGCATCGGAAACCCGCTTGTTGGTAGACCTTGGCACAAACGGCGAAATGGCGCTGCTGCACAACGGCAGGCTGTGGGTTACGGCAACGGCGGCAGGACCCGCCTTTGAAGCGGGCAATATTTCCCAAGGGGTTGCGTCTATTCCCGGGGCAATAACGTCGGTACAATTTGCGCACCCCATCTCGTTTATCGACTACGAAACGATTGGCAACGCGCCCCCCGTGGGTATTTGCGGCACAGGCGTTATTGAAATTGTGGCGGAACTTGTGCGCAACCAAATGATAGACGAAACAGGAAAACTCGATCCCCGTTTTGACCACAGTGTAGAGATTACAGCGGGCATAAACTTCACCCAAGGCGATATCCGCGAGGTACAGCTTGCCAAGGCAGCCATACGCGCGGGCATAGAAATTCTGTTGGAAAAAGCCGAATGCACCCAAAACGATATTTTTTGCGTATATTTAGCCGGGGGCTTTGGTAATCATCTTGTGCCGGACAATGCCGCAACCCTTGGTATGTTTCCCGCACAGCTTGCGGGTAAAATACGCGCGGTGGGGAATACTGCCTTTGGCGGCGCGGTAATGGCGTTAATAAATGCTTCTGCGGCGGCACACATGGATGAAATAGCGGCAAAGGCAACCGAGGTAAGCCTTGCTGCGCACCCAAAGTTTAACGATATGTTTACCGATTTTATCGGCTTCCCCGAATCGGAGTGTTAATAACATTCCAATTAATTGGAGGGATAAACCATGTCTGATATCCGCGAAACGCTCTTCAACATCACAAAAAACGCGAGCAAAACCACAGGCGATTTAATCAAGTCCGCCAAGCTAAACATGGCGCTGGGCAACGAACAAGCGGCGTTAAAAAATTTGTACACCGAAATTGGCAAAAAAGTACACGAAATTTATCAATACGGCGGGTCGCTTGGCAAATTTTTTGACGATAAATACCTGGAGTTAGAAAATACCGAACGTAAAATAGCCGAAATAAAAGAAGAAATTAGCATCATCAAGGGCGTACGCGAATGCATAAAATGCGGTAAAGCCGTAGAGCGCAACGCCGAGTTTTGCCCAAAATGCGGCATTCGGTTAGAGGGCAACGGCACGGCGGTTACAGCGGAAGCACCTGCGGCAGATGTTTCCGCCCCGGTAACGCCACCTGCGGTTGAGCCGCCCCCCGTACCTGTAGCACCGCCTGCACCCGCGGGCGTAGTATGCCGTGTTTGCCACGCTTCCAACGATGCGGGCACAAAATTTTGCCTTTCCTGCGGGCGAATGCTCGACTAATTCACGTACAAAGAGGGAATGCTATGTTATGCGAAAAGTGTAAAAAAAATCCCGCGACGGTGCATATGCAACAATTTGTCGGCGGAAGTAAAACCGAGATGCACCTATGCCAGGAGTGTTCCTCAATTAAAATGGATATGCCTATTTCATTTGAAAATATTTTTCAAGGATTCCTCACGTCCTTGCAATCGATGACGGCTAACCGCCCCATGACGTCCCCATCCGCGCCCTGCGCACGGTGCGGTATGACGGTAGAGCAATTCAAAAAAACGGGCAAATTGGGGTGCGAGGCGTGTTACCAAGCCTTCGCAAAGGAAATTGAAGCCCTGTTTAAAAACGTACAAAACGCCACCCGCCACGAAGGGAAATTTCCCCGCCGTATGGGCGTGGATATGCGTGTACGGCGCGAAGCCGACGCCCTGCGCAAGCAATTAAAAGAAGCGGTAGATGCGGAAAATTACGAAGACGCCGCCCACTTGCGCGACCAATTACGCGCCATCCAAAACGAAGCGCAAGCCGAAACGCAAGAGGCTGTGCAATGAGCGCGCCTTGGTTTACCCGGGCAGTGACAGATGAAAGTCCCATTCTCTCTTCGCGCGTGCGTTTGGCGCGTAATTTGCGCAGGTATCCTTTTCAGCAAAAATTAAATGCGCCGAATGCAGCGGCAATGGTACAGGAAATACAAGCCATCGGCACGCATTTTCATAAGATGGACATGCAGCATCTTTCCGACGCCGAGCAAAAGGTCTTCCTTGAAAAGCACATCGTATCGCCCGAATTTCTTCGCGGAAAACTGCCCCGCGGGTTAATGATAAGCGACGACCAAAACCTAAGCGTAATGCTAAACGAAGAAGACCATGTACGCATACAATCCGTACAAGCGGGTGATGCATTGCCCGAGGCGCTGCTCGCAGCCAACCAAGTAGACGACCTCATTGAGGAGACCCACGAATACGCCTTTAACGCCGAACACGGCTACTTAACCGCTTGCCCAACCAATACGGGTACGGGCTTGCGCGCTTCGTACATGATTCACCTCCCATTCCTGGAGCGTACCGACAAATTTAAGTCTTTACTCCCCGCCATTACCAAGCTGGGGATTACTTTGCGCGGCATTTACGGCGAAGGTACGGAATCTATGGGAAGCATTTACCAAATCTCTAACCAGACCACGTTGGGCAAAACAGAGGAAGAAATTATCCATGCGTTGCAAAAAACCACCCAGCAGGTCATGGAGCACGAGGCACAGGCACGCGATACGATGTTAATCACACACCGCCCCGACCAAGAAAATATGATTTACCGTGCATACGGCGTACTTGCCTATAGTCGAAAAATCACCGCAAAAGAGGCGATGGACCTGCTCTCAGAAATTCGCATCGGTTACCTATACAGCATTTTAGATAAACCTAAGCCCGAGAAGCAAATCTACCAAATTATGATGGAAATTCAGCCCGGTCATTTGCAACGCGTAGCGGGTCGCGAGATGAACGAGTTGGAGCGCGATTACGCACGAGCGGAGTATTTGCGGGAGATTTTTTGTTAGAAGCATAATAAACAAAGGAGCATAAAAAGTGAACGACAAAAATATCGAACAAAAAATGTTTGATGAAGCGGTTAAACTTATCAATAATCGTTATCCCAAAGGATGGGGCGGGGCGGGCGTTATACGAACCGAAGACGATATGTATTTCACAAGCGTTTACCTGGAAGCCATGGCAGACGTTGCACTCTGCATTGAAGCGGGCGCAATGTGCGAAGCCCACAAACACAACACACGGGTAACACACAGCCTTTGCGTTGTACGCAACGAAGAAAATAACGAATACGAAATTCTTACACCCTGCGGTGTATGCCAAGAAAGGTTAAGATTTTGGGGCGACAGTGTAATGGTGGGTATAACAACCCCCGAAAAAGCCATTAAATTTGTTTCACTTTCAACACTTCAACCCTACCATTGGACAACTGCCGTCCCCGCTGAAGAACTTGAAAATTATGATTATTTCCATTTGAAAGAAGCGTAAATTATATGAGAAAGTTGCGATTGTATTTAGACACCTCAACGATTAGTCATTTGCTCGCAGACGATGCGCCGGATAAAATGCGCGACACTAATCTTTTATGGGAAGATGTAGTAAATGGCAAGCATGACATCTTCATCTCACCCGTTGTTATTGATGAAATAGAAAACTGCGATGAACCCAAACGCAGTCATATGTTTGAGCGGTTGGGACAAATCCCATTTCAAATCCTCGCAAGGACGGATAAAATTGTACGCCTGGCGGATGAATATATTACAGGGGGTGTGTTAAAAGAAAAAAGTTACGCCGACTGCTTACACATTGCATTTGCGGTAGTATATAATTGCGATATAATTATTTCTTGGAATTTTAAGCACCTTGTAAATTATAAGACTATCAACAAAGTGAAAATTGTAAACGCCATTAACCATTATAAAGAAATTAGTATTATGCCCCCATCAATGCTACTGGAGGAGGTTGAGTTAAATGACTGAGAGCATAGCAATGTTGGAAATCCGTAAAATTAAGAATGAAAACTCCTTACGCTACCGCAAAATGTCACATGAGGAATTAACGAAAGAATTTGACGAAACCACCCAAAAATTTATCAAGCGATTGGGGAAAAATATTGAAATAGTCACATTAGCTACTACACAAAACTAACCTTATACCGAAGGGTGATTTACATGAGGAAAATATATTGCGCTGTATGCAACACACCCGACCCGACAATAAAAAAAGTTCATGGTTATGAAAGAAAAAGCACGGGTCGCCGTGTTCTTGAATGGATTTTATTTTTAATTCCCGTAGTCGGCAACTTTTTTTTCGTCGGCGAAATCGTTACAGATTTGAAAAAATATCCCGTTGCGCAATGTAACAAATGCAATCATAAATGGGAAGTAAAAAAGCACGCATAATCATAACAATGTATTTCGGAGGTAAGCATACATGAAAGGTCCATTTACAGAAAAAGCACGGCGCGCTATACAAAATTCGCAGGACGCGGCGGTTGCCATGGGGCAAAGCTATGTGGGTACGGAGCATATTTTGCTGGGTTTGGCGCAAACCCATGACGGTATTGCCGCCAAAGCATTACAAAACCAAGGCGTTAGTGCGGACGATATTAAAAAACGCATAGAAGGCGCAACGGCAATGCAAAGTGCGCCGGGGACAACGCCGCAGGATTTTACGCCAAGGGCAAAGAAAATTCTGGAAATGAGTCAGCAGGAAGCCACAAGAATGCATACGGGGTATATCGGCACGGAGCATCTGCTCATTTCGCTTTTAAAGGAGCAGGAGGGCGCGGCACTGCGCATTTTAGCCGACCTTTCCTGCAATATACAAAAGCTGTACGATGATATGATGTACATGCTTGGCGGCGGGCAGCAGCACGCGGCAGGGCAGGGGGGTATCCCCTTCCCAATGAACCCGGGGGCAATGAAGCCCGGGAACAGTTCAACCCCAACGTTGGACAGGTTTAGCCGCGATTTTACTAAGCTGGCGCAGGAAAATAAGTTTGACCCTATCGTTGGGCGCACCAAGGAAACGGAACGCGTGATTCAAATTTTAACACGACGTACCAAGAATAATCCCTGTTTGGTGGGCGACCCCGGGGTGGGTAAGACGGCAATTGCGGAAGGGCTTGCACAGCGCATTGTTTCCGGCGATGTGCCCGAGCCTGTGAAGAATAAGCGCGTGGTTTCCTTGGACCTACCCGGCATGGTGGCGGGTACGAAGTACCGCGGCGAATTTGAAGAACGCATTAAACGCGTGGTGCAGGAAGTGACAAGCGACCCAAATGTCGTGCTTTTTATCGACGAGTTGCATACCTTAATCGGCGCGGGTGGCGCAGAAGGTGCGCTGGACGCGGCTAATATTCTAAAGCCCTCTCTCGCACGGGGTGAGATGCAGGTAATCGGCGCAACCACGCTGGACGAATACCGCAAGCATATCGAAAAGGACGCGGCACTGGAACGGCGCTTCCAGCCCGTAATGGTGGACGAACCCGGCGAAGAAGAAGCCATTGAAATTTTGCGCGGTATCCGCGATAAATACGAAGCACACCATAGCGTAAAAATTTCGGACGAAGCGCTGGTTGCTGCGGTACGGCTTAGCGCGCGCTATGTTTCCGACCGCTATTTGCCCGACAAAGCAATTGATATTTTGGATGAAACCTGCTCTAAGGTGCGCTTGCGTTCCTATACCGCGCCGCCAAACATTAAGGCGCTGCAAGAGCAAATTAATGAACTGGAAGCGGAAAAAGAAGCCGCGATTAAAGTAGAAGAGTTCGAAAAAGCGGGCATTCTCAAGCAACGCCAAAACGAGGTTAAGAAAAATCTTGAACTTGCCCAAGCCGATTGGAAGGCAGCCAACACCAAATCCCACCATGAGGTAACGGCGGACGAAATTGCCGATGTGCTTGCCGCAACCACGGGCATTCCCGTTAAGCGCCTGCAAGAAGAAGAGGGCAAGCGTCTGATGGAAATGGAGGCGACACTGCATAAGCGCATTATCGGGCAGGACGCGGCGGTAACAACCGTATCGAAGGCGATACGGCGCGGGCGCGTTGGGCTTAAAAACCCGAACCGCCCCATTGGGTCCTTCCTTTTCCTTGGGCCTACGGGTGTGGGTAAAACCCATTTATGCCGCGCATTGGCGGAAATTCTTTTTGGGGACGAAGGCGCGATTATCCGCGTGGATATGTCGGAATTTATGGAAAAGCACACTGTATCGCGCCTAATCGGCTCGCCGCCCGGGTATGTCGGGTATGACGAGGGGGGGCAGCTTTCCGAGCGCGTGCGTCGTAAGCCCTATTCTGTAATACTTTTCGATGAAGTGGAAAAAGCACACCCCGATGTGTTTAACGTGCTGCTTCAAGTGTTGGATGAAGGGCATATCACCGATGCGCAGGGGCGTAAGATTAATTTCAAAAACACGGTAATTATCATGACATCCAACCTTGGTGCACGGCAAATTGTATCGCCAAAGACGCTGGGTTTTGTGCAAAACGAGGACAAAACCCGCAGCTACGAGGATATGAAAAAGCGCGTAATGGACGAGGTGAAAAACCTGTTCCGCCCCGAATTTATTAATCGTTTAGATGATATCATCGTCTTCCACCCGCTGGATAAAGAGGACGTGCAAAAAATTACGCGCCTCATGTTAGACGAAACCGTAAAACGCGTGGAAGAAAACATGGGTATTTCCATGAAGTATAGCGACGCACTGGTGGAACACATCGCCGCAGACGGCTATGACCAAGTATATGGTGCGCGCCCCTTGCGCCGCGCGATTCAAAACAAAATTGAGGACGAGCTGGCGGAAGCGATTCTGCGCGGGAGATTTAAAGAAGGCGATAATTTAACCGCTGACTTCTACGAAGAAAAAGTGCATCTGCGGGGCAACCACGCATGATGCCTATTTTCTCCGTAATTATTCCCGTGTATAACGAAGAAGCGGTGATCACCGAGTCGTATAACCGCCTAACCCGCGTGATGCAGGGCATGGGCGAGCCGTATGAATTGGTTTTTGTAAATGACGGCAGTCGTGACGCAACCGCACATATTATTGCGGGCTTCTGTGAAAATGACGCAAGCGTGCGGTTGATAAATTTCTCCCGTAATTTTGGGCATATGCCCGCGATAACGGCGGGTATGGATAACGCGCGCGGCAATGCCGTTATCGTTATCGACGCCGACTTGCAGGACCCGCCCGAGGTGCTGCCGCAAATGGCGGCAAAATGGCGCGAAGGGTATGACGTGGTGTACGGCAAGCGCAGTAAACGCAAGGGCGAATCCTTTTTTAAAAAGGCTTCCGCAAAATTTTTTTACCGATTTTTACAATCCATGACCAACGTAAATTTACCGCTGGATACGGGCGAATTTCGCCTTATTGACCGCCGCGTATGCGATGCGGTAAACGCCTTGCCCGAGAAAAATCGTTACATGCGCGGGCTGGTGAGTTGGGTAGGCTTTAAACAAATTGCCGTGGAGTATGAACGGCAGGAGCGCTTCGCGGGGGAAACGAAATATCCCCTGCGCAAAATGCTTGCGTTTGCCATGGACGCCATTGCCGCCTTTTCTTACAAGCCGTTACGGTTGGCGACGACGCTGGGCTTTATTATGTCGCTGGTGGGTTTTGTGTATATGCTTGTGGTCTTATTCCAAGCGTTGTTTACCGAGCGGATTATCACGGGGTGGGCGTCTACCATGGTAGTTATTTTGCTTTCGCAGGGGATTGTGCTAATGATTTTGGGAATGATGGGGGAATACATTGGGCGCATTTACGAAGAATTAAAAGGCCGTCCGTCTTACATCATTCAAGAAATAGTTGAAAAAGAAATGAGCAAACCCGAATGATATTTGTCATCGCCTTTGCCGTTGCCATAGGCATAACGCTTGCGCTTATACCGCTTTTTGTTAAGCTGGCGTTTAAATATGACTTTACAGACAAACCCACCGAGCGTAAAAGACATACCGTTCCCGTACCCCTTGTGGGCGGGATAGCTATGTTTTTTTCCTTTACTGTGGGTTTTATTATATTTGTCGCCGTTATTGGTGTGGAGAATTACTATATGGGCGATGAGATAGGCGTACTGGGCATTGTTGCTGTGCTTGCGGGCGCATTATTGGTTGCGGGCATTGGATTTATTGACGATTTTTCCAAGACGCGGTTTAAAGAATTTCCCATTTGGCCGCGTATTCTTGTAAAAATTACGGCGGCGGGGCTTGCCTTTGCCGCGGGCATTCGCTTTACGGGTTTTACAAATCCTTTTTCGGAAACTTACGTCGTGTTCCCAATTTGGTTGCAGCTTGTACTTACTGTGTTGTGGTTTGTTGGGCTTATCACCGTTTTTAATTTTATGGACGGGTTAGACGGGCTTGCGGGGTCGTTAGCTATTTTACCGGGGGCGACGCTGTTTTTAGTGGCTATGTATATGGGGCAGTCCGATTCGGCACTTATGGCGGTTTTATTCCTTGGCGTGGTTGCGGGCTTTCTGCGGTATAATTTGCGCGGTAAGGTATGGATGGGCGACAGCGGCGCGTATTTGCTTGGCTATTTGCTTGCCGTTATTTCCCTGCACGGGATATTTAAGCAAGCCACGCTGGTTTCTATGTTTATCCCTATGCTTGCCCTTGCCGTACCCATTTTAGACAGCATTCGCGTTGTGGTAAAACGCATTCTTGCCCGTAAGCCTGCGTATGAAGCCGACACAACGGGCGCGACCACACACCTGCACTATCGCCTAACCCGCGCAGGCTTACGCCCCAAATTTGCCGTAGCCATGATTTTTTTACTTAGCGCGTGTTTGAACTTAATGGCAATTATTGTAATGCTGGTGGTGTGAAAAACATGAAACCCCGCGCCGCCATAGTCGGGCTTGGCGGAATATACCCGATGCATACAAAGTCGCTGCAAACGCTGGGCATTCCCGTTACTGCCGTGTGTGATAAGGACGCCGCCAAAGCGCAAAAAGCGGCGCAGGAATTAGATGCACAGGCGTTCACTTGTTATAAAGAAATGCTGAGGGCGGGAGGTTTTGAAGTGTTACATATTTGTTTGCCCCACTTTTTACACGCACAAGCCGCGATTTGCGCGCTGGAAACGGGCGTACATGTGCTGTGCGAAAAACCCATGGCAACCACCCTTGAAGATGCAACGCGAATGGCGAAAGCTGCGCAAAAAAGCGGCAAAGCGCTGGGTATTGTTTTTCAAAATAGGTATAACACCGGTGTGCTGCTCATTAAAAATGCGCTGGATTCGGGTGCGCTTGGGGCAATTACGGGCGGTTATTTCCGCGTAACGTGGCACAGGAAGGCTTCGTATTACACCAATAGCGATTGGCGCGGGCGTTGGGCTACCGAGGGCGGCGGTGCGGTGATTAACCAAGCGATTCACATTTTTGACCTGTTTAATTATTTTTTTGGCGCGTTTCACCACGTAAAGGCGGCAATTGCCAACCGCGCCCACCCCGAAATTGAAGTAGAGGACGTAGCCGACGGCATTATTTTTTACGGCGAAAAGGGCGATATCCCCATTTCTTTTTTTGTGAACACCTACCACCCCCACGACGCGCCCATTACCTTGGAAATTATTGGCGAAAAAGGCCACGCAAAACTAACGGGCGAAGACGCGGAGATTCATTTCAATGACGGCACAATCCAAACTGCAGGCGCAGACATAGACGCCCAGCGTAAATATGAAATGAAGAGCTATTGGGGTGTTTCGCACATTAAACAAATAACGGCGTTTTACAAGGCACTGGAAACAGGCGAAGCCCGCGGCTTTACCGATAAAACCGCATTAGATACGCAACGCTTAGTGAATGAAATTTATGGGCGGGGCGCGTTGACGCAGTGAAATATGTCCACATGACTTTAAGTGAATAGCGTAACGAATTTATATTACTCACGTGCTGGGAGGTTCCATCATGGTTCAATACATTAAACGCGGTCATGTACAACTCTTTCTATTGTTCATCGTATTAATGGTGTTATCATCGTTGCTGTTAGTTACGGGCAATATTTTTACTCCACTTCATGATGGAATTATTTTGTTTGTTTTGCTTGCGCCAATTATTGCTTTTACCGTTATTGCTGTGCAAAAATCTAACGACAAGGCTAGCTTTTTGCCTGCGATTTTACCGCCACTGGCGGGTGGTATTATGCCGCTGTTATTGTTAGCTGTATCGATGAGTTTTATTACAAGATTCTGGTTGTTTTTAGTTATGGCAGCATGTAGCATGATTGTGTTTTTCGTTTGTGTAAGGCGTTTACAGCAGCGATGGATGAATAAAGTTATCAGCGTTGTATATCTTTTGGCAGTATTTATATGTGGAATCATAATATTTTACGGCACTCTTTTTATTAGTGTGTCAAGTGTTAGGGTAGAACATGAGGCAATATTATCGCCTAACGGTAGATATGCTGCCGAAGTTGGAACTGCCGTTTCGGTTATTGACACGCTTCCTGTGGTCACTATTCGTCGCAGTAACAACGTAAACTTAGGCATAGGACGTATTATGCCCCGCGGACAAATGATTTGGGGTGGCGTACCAATACGAGGCAGTAGTTCGGCAGACATTCAGTCATTGGAATGGATAAGTGACGATGTTTTTATCGTAACTTATTACGGTACTCGTGGGCAATGGATAATTAGGCGTGACGAGGATACGTGGAGGACGGAGCATCGAAGCCGGTAATCTGCGACCCATTCGCAGTATAAGCGATTAGTAGTAATTTTCCCCGTTGTTTTGACTTTCCCGTTAGCCTGTGCTAGCATACCGTTAGCCAGCACTAACATTAATGCGGGGGTAAGCATGAAAACGAATTTGTACGCGGCGGAAAAAGGTCGTTCGTTGACGGTTACATATGTGCCGAGCATTGGGTTGCTGCACAATATGGGACTGAGGGCGGGTTCGCAGGTAATAGTACAAAGCAAGTACATATGGGGCGGACCTGTGCTGCTGCGGGTGGAAGACGCGTACAGCATTGCGCTGGGCAAGGATATTGCCGTGCAAATTGGAGTATCGTATGTGGGTCACTAGGCTTACGCAAAAAATTGAAGCTTGGGCGGCTAGGAATAGCGCCGTATACAAGCTGGCAGAAGGCTACTACCGCGATGTAGTGCAAAAAGAAGTTGCCCTTGCCAATATAAACGAGGGCGACCATATCTTGTGTATTGGCGGGGGTTTTTGCCCGTTTAGCGCCATTTTATTGCACCGAGAAACAGGCGCACGGGTAACGGTGATTGATAATTGTAACGACTGTGTTCTGTTGGCTCAGCAAATGATACGCCGTATGGGATTGGAAAAATTCATTCACGTGCGGTTGCAGGACGGCGCAAGTACACCCATCGGCGACTATACAGTGGTACATTTTGCGTTACAGGTTTTCCCAATGGAATGTGTATTTAACCACGTAAAAAGCCAAGCAGCGCCGGGTACGCGCTTTCTCATACGCCGCCCCAAGGACGGGTTGCGCAGTTTGTACAGCAAAATTTCAAACAAGGTGAAGCATATGCTAAATCAATGCCCCTTTGCGGTGCATAATAATGCGCGTAACATTGGCAAAACGCTACTTTACGTAAAGGTTGCGTAGCTTAAGCGCTTTTTGCGCACAGGATGAAGCGCATTTACCGCATCGGAAGCATTCTGCTGCATTGGGTTGCTTCGCGGGCTCTAGTTGAATATGACATGATGCTGCACAGCCGCCGCAGGTTGTGCATTTTTCTTTGTCGCAGTGCATGTGCAGTACGGAAATGCGGTTAAAAAGCGAATATATTGCCCCCAGCGGGCAAAGCACTCGGCAGAAGATACGCAATATAAACACCGACAAGATTAAAATCCCCAGTAATATCGCCAGCTTAATGAAGAATTGCAAGCCGATAAGGGGGCGTAAAAAACTATGTGCCGCCAATATTGGCAACGCGCCAAATAGCGTTCCCGAAGGGCATATGTAGGCGCAAAACCACATTTGCCCAAGCCCGGAAACACCATGCCGTATCACCAGCGGTAAAATAACAACAAATAAGGCAAGCACCCCGTATTTTACATAGCGTAAAAACCGTAAGCGTACAATAATTTTTGGCGTTTTTAGGCGGTACAGCAAATCTTGTACCAGCCCAAAGGGGCATACAAAGCCGCAAATAAACCGCCCAAACAGTATGCCTATCGCAAGCAAAAATCCCGTAACGTACAGGCTGATGCTATAGCGCGCACCCGCAAAAAAGGACTGCAATGCCCCCATGGGGCAGGAAAATGCCGCCGCAGGGCAGGCATGGCAATGCAGCCCGGGGGTGCAAAAATACTTCGACCGTCCTTGAAAAATACGTCCGTTTATAAAGTTATGTAAAAAGGGGTTTTGCGCGATGAAGAACCCGATTTGTATGAGCAAGCGTTTTTTACCCAATGCCAATACACTCCAAGCAAATGACAGTGGTGCGGTTAAAAATTTCCAGCGCTTCGCCGCGTAAAATGCCCGCCGTGATTAGCCCTACGCCCAGCAGAAACAGTAAGGCTTGCACAAAACGCTTTGCGGGGGGTTGCGTCATGGCAGTGCGTCCTCAATTGCCTCACGCAGGCGGTCGGTATTTGCGCCGATTATCATGCCGCCAATAGCGTTGCCGTTTGCATCAAGCACTACGCTGGTGGGGACAAAGCCCGAATTTAATAACGCCATCAGCTCGATAAAATCCTCATTCCGTGCATCAAGCGTGATAAAGGGCGCGCCCGCGTCTTGCAAAATACGTTTTGCCGCATCGCCGTTTGTTTGAAAGTCCCCAAGCAGCGACAGGACGCCTACGCGGTTGTCAAATTCCTGCGCCAGCGTTACGATGCCCGGCATTCCCCGTACACAGGCGGGGCAGGTGGTTGTCCAAAAATACACGAAGAATATTTCAAATTCGCCTAAGCTTTGCTCGGTTATCGCGTTGCCGTACAGGTCGTAGGCTGTAAAGGGGAAGGGGAAAGAGAAGGTATTTTCCGCAACGGGTGCGGGCGCTTGCGGGGGTGCTTCTTCCGCGTCGGCACACGCGCTAAGCGCAAATAATAATATAAGGCTTATTGCCAACAGTTTTTTTATGTGCCGCATAATGCACCCCTTGACATTTTATCAATTGCAAAAAGAGCCGTATCGGCTCTTTTTTGTGTGCTTAGATTTTTAAAATTTTAAGGATGTAGATGATGATGCAAGCGCCAAGTACGGCAAATGCGGCGCCGATAATCCAGCCGATTAAGCCCGTGCCGCCAATCCCTAAGAAGCCTTGGATAATACCGCCTATAAAGCCGCCAAGGATACCGCAAATAATGCTGCGTAACAGACCGCCTTTGCCGCCCATAATGTTGCCGGCAACAATACCTACAAGCGCACCTACAACAAGCGTAATGAGCAGACCAACGATATCGAAATTAAAACTCCCCATGACAAACGCCTCCTTTCCTAGAAGTTGGTAGCGTATAGCGTACCATAAAATAAATAATTTTTCTATCACATTTTTCCAATTTTTAAACGAGTGATTACGGCTTCATGTACACGCTTTGCGCTATTTATGCCGCGGGTTGCTATGGCTGCGTCAATTGTAAGTGTAAAATCGGGATATTTTACATTCCAAAATGTGTTTAACCACAGGCAATGATTTATTATACGGTCATTTGTAAAATAAGTGTCAATCGCTTCACACGCGCGCAGTAGTTCGTCCCGTTTGTGCGTGAAAGGGTAGCTTCCGATTTGTTGCAGCAAGAATGCTTTAAGCGATTTTTCGGCGCATTGGTGGCAATGGTGCAAGATAATTTCATACGGGCGCAACCTTGGATTGCGGGTTGCATTCATTTCGCGCCGGGCTACGGACAGGTCATTATTTGCGTATTTAAGCCATGCGTTAACATCTTTTTTAAGGGGTTGCATACAATACTACCCCCTTTTCTTTGATGGTACGTTGAAACAATGATTCTTCCGAAGCTTTTGTAAAATCGGATATCCGATTTACGGCAATATCGGAAGGCAGCTGTTTTTGCCGAAACAGGGCTTTGTTTATGGTAAATGCGGTGCGTATGGGGCATAGATGGTCTTTTACGATGACCATTAAATCCAAATCACTGTTGGCAGTTGGATTGCCATAAACGTATGAACCAAATAAATATATTTCCAGCACGCCTTCAATAGAAGAAATGTGTTTTACATAGTTATTTAATTCTTGTTTCACGCGGTCTGTCATACGTTCACCCACTTTTTTGTTAGTTATAGCATAAACAAGTAATACTTGTCATATATTTTTCCAAAGGCTTGTACATGGGGGTAAATATGGCGCATACAAAAGACAAAACGGCGCAGGTATGTTCGTTTTTGGGTGTGCAGGCGGCGCGGCGGGTGCTTGCGCTTCCTGCGGATAAGCGCGAAGGGCTAACGGAAATTCGCTTGCGCATTGGCAAGCCCATGCAATTGCGCGTAAACGGACAAAATTTTAACGCAGAGGACTTTCTGCCCGCGCAGGGTGACATCACCGAAACGCTGGAACGCATTAGCCGTCATTCGTACTATGCTTTCGAGGCGGAATTGGCGCAGGGGTATATCACGTTATCCGGCGGGCACCGCGTTGGCGTGGCGGGGCAAGTGGTGTGCGAAGGCGGCATTGTAAGGGCGTTTCGGCATATCAGCGGGCTTTGTGTGCGCATTGCCCACAGCGTTGAAGGCTGTGCAGACAAGGTGCTTCCTAAAATATATGACGGGGGAAGTTTTTGTAACACAATCATTATTTCCCCCCCGGGATTTGGGAAAACAACGCTACTGCGCGATATTGTGCGGCAGGTTTCCAACGCAGGCGAAACGGTTGGCGTCGTAGACGAACGCAGTGAAATTGCAGGCTGCTACGAAGGCATCGCCCAAAACGACGTGGGTTTATTCACTGATGTACTGGACGCTTGCCCAAAGGCAGAGGGTATGGTCATGCTTTTGCGCGCCATGTCGCCCCGCATTATTGCGGTGGACGAGCTGGGCGGCGAAAAAGACGCCGCCGCCGTAGCACAGGCATTAAATGCGGGCGTTAAGCTGCTTTGCTCTGCCCATGGCTACGAAGTAGGGGACATACCCGAAAATTTACGGATTTTTGACCGCTACATTGTGCTGGACGCGCCCGCACGCATAAAGGGCGTATACGATGCGGGAGGTGCGCTATGTTAGTCCGTTTAATCGGCGCTATGGTGGTGATTGGCGCGTCCTGTGCGCTGGGCTTCCACTACGCCGCGCAAGAAACACAGCGCGTAAAGGATTTGCTTTCCCTAAAAAAGGCGCTGCTCATTTTAGCGTCGGAAATCGAATATATGCGTACGGCGCTGCCTGCGGCTTCCCTAAACATTGGCAAGCGTGTAGGGGGCTGGGTGGGCGAAATGTTTACCCATTTCGGCGAAAAACTGGCAAGCAGCGAAGGCGAAACGACCTACCAGCTATGGGCGCAAGTCCTTTCCGCCGCGAAAGAAAATGCCCAACTCGCCGATGAAGACTGGCGCGTAGTGGAGGACTTTGGCAAGACGCTGGGTTATTTAGATATAACCATGCAAAAAAACGCCATCAACTACGCCGTGGAATATATAGACGAAAAAGCCGCATCGCTTCAAATACAGGCAGACAAAAACAAAAAAATGTACCGTAGCTTAGGCGTTATATGCGGGTTATTGCTTGCGGTTGTGATGTGGTAACACAAAGGAGGAAAATGTATGGACATAAGCGTGGTATTTCAAATTGCGGCGGTGGGTATTTTGGTGGCGGTACTTGTGCAGGTGCTACACCGCGCAGGGCGCGAGGAGCAAGCAATGATGACCAGCTTAGCGGGCTTGCTTGTGGTGCTTTTTTGGGTAATACAGCACGTGAGCGAGTTGTTTACCGAAGTGCAAGTGATTTTTAATTTATAGCCATGGCGATTTTACAAATAATCGCAACGGGGATTTTGTGCGCGGTGCTTGCGTTGACGTTAAAAAAGCAAAACCCGGAGATTGCACTGCTTATCACCATCGCTTCCAGTGTGCTGTTATTTTTGATGATTTTGCCCGAACTTGCCATTGCCATGGGCGCGCTTTCCCAATTGGGGGAAATGTTTGAAGGCGGTGCGCGTTATGTTTCGCTGGTGCTTCGCGTAATTGGGGTTGCGTATATGGCGGAGCTTGGGGCTTCTGTTTGTACCGACGCAGGCGAAAGCGCCATTGCTATGAAAATTGATATGGCGGGGCGTGTAATTATTTTGGTAATGGCGCTACCCATTATTATTGATATCGTGGGCATTGTCACGGGGCTGCTTGTATGAACGCCCGGGAGTTTAACGCATTTGATGCGCTTAATCTGGAACGCTATGACCTACAGCCGCTGGACGTATCAGGCTTGCCGCGTTTTTTAGACCTTGCACGGCAAGCCGTGCGCGGCGAACTCGACTTGTCTATGTCAAGCATTCTTACTGCGGGGGCAAATTTAATTTTTGCGGAATTTTTTACGAACGGGGAAATTATTCGGCAGTTGCTCTTGGTCGCCATTCTCGGCGCGCTGCTGCGGTGCTTGACCCTTGCGTTTTCCCACAAGTCGGCGGGGGAAGCGGGCTTTTATGTTACCTATTTAATGACAGTACTGCTTGCGATATCGTCCTTCCGCGTTTCCGTAGATATTCTCACATCGCTGGTTGCCGTGGTAAACGGCATGATGCTTGCCGCAACGCCCGTGATGGTTGCGTTAATGCTCATCAGCGGGCGCGTTGCACATGCGGCGGGCTTTCATCCCTTATTGTTTTTTGCGCTTCAATTAATTACGGGGTTTATTACGGCTGTGTTTATTCCGCTGGTGCTGGCGGGCGCGGCGTTAGACATTGTAAACCAGCTAAACCGCGAAAATAAGTTGGACAAGCTTGCCGCGCTGGTACGCAGGATTGCAGACTACACGCTGCGCGCCATTATTGGTGTATTCATGTTTTTGCTCACTTTGCAGCGTATTTCCGCCCCTATTTTAAATAACGTTGCCTTGCGCACCACGCGCAGCGCGGCGGGGGCGGTACCCGTGGTGGGGAATGCCTTAACCGCAGCAATGGATACGGTAATCCACTTTTCCCAAGCGGCACGAAGCGGCGTGCTTGTGGCACTGGTACTTGTATTGTGTGCGGCAATGCTTGCACCCTTGCTAAAAATCCTCACCCTTTCGTGGGTGTACCGTATCACCGCCGCCATCATGCAGCCCATCGCCGACGAACGCTTAACCGCGTGTATGGACAGTGCGGGGAAAGCCATGGGGCAACTGTTTTCCGCTGCAGCGCTGCTGGGGGTAATGTCCATTTACACTGTGGTGATATTGCTCTCATTTTAACTTTTAAAGGAGTGCGATATATGGTTGCATTTTTTAGCTATCTTTCGAATATAACATACTATCTCCTGTTTGCGGGGGTTGCCAACATGCTTGCCCCTGCAGGCAAGTACAGGAAGCTTGTTGCGCTGGTCACGGGGCTTGTGCTTGTGGTCATTATTATTGCCCCCGTGCGTAATATTGGACAGCAGTTTAATGCGCCGGATTTCTTCGCAAGCATGGCAAATGCGCCCGCAATGCAGGGAGGAGAAGCTACGGGACTGTATTATACGACTAATACAGTCCTCGCCGCGGCGTTTAGCGAGCAGCTTTCCTTCCAATTGGAAGGAATGCTTGAGCGCAACGGCTTTAAACTGCATCAAGCGTCCCTTACGCATACCGATGATTTTGCCCAAATTACAGGCATTTGGGCGGAGGTAAGCAGGGTGGAAGAGACGCGGCGCGTCCCCTTCATTCGTATCGAACCTGTGCAGGTAAACCGCAATGCCGTAGCCGACGAAGCCGACCCGCTGGTGCGGGAAGTAAAAAATTTAATTTCGGACTTCTATAACCTTTCACATGCGCATATACATGTGATTATACAGAAGAGGTGAAGCCATGCTGCCAAAGAATAAGAAAGCCCTGTTTATCGCGTTGCTTGCAGTGGGTGCGCTGCTTATGCTGCTTGGGCGGCTGTATACCCCAACCGCGCGCGAGGAAATACAGGATGAAGCTGCCCTGCATACCGCCCACGCGCCCCCGGCGCATGAAACGACGGACATTTACGCCGCCGAAGCACGGCTGCAAGAATTTTTCTCTCTTGTAGAAGGTGCAGGGCGTGTACGTGTAATGGTTGGCATTTCGGCACGGCGGGAAACGGTCTTCGCCGTGGATACCAATAAAAATGAGACCTTTACCCAAGAAGAAGACGCCCAAGGCGGCACGCGTGAAACGCGCACAAGCGCAAATTCGCAGCAAACGGTGCTAATCCCCGACCGCAACGGCACAAGCCGCCCGCTGGTACTGCGGGAAACCGAGCCGGCCATCGAAGGGATTGTCATTATCGCCGAGGGAGGGGATAACCCGCTTGTTAGGGCAGAGCTGACTCGTGCCGCACAGGCTGTACTGGGCATTGACGCCCACCGCATTCAGGTATTAACTATGCAACGCTAAATAATAAGGAGGTTCTTCCATGAAAGAACGCAGATTTAAAGCCCCAAGCGACATCTTTGTACTAAAGCGTAACCAAATCATCATCACCGCCCTTGTCATTATGATAGCCATTGCAGGCTACCTTACATGGCTGGACTCGCGGCCCGACGATGACCACATTGGCTACCGTATGGTAGACGGCGAAATTGCCGCCCTTATCAGCCCGACAGGCGCCATCGTAGGCGTAACCCATGAAGAAGCCGACCCTTGGGCGACCACCCATTCCACCACCATTTACACCATGGCAGACGACGTGACATGGCCCAGCTTCGGCGACCTTGACCTGTCCCAAATCCTTGCCTTGCCCACCAACGAAGACAACATAACCGAAGCGGGCGAAGCCATTTTTGTAGACGGTCGCAGCCAAACGCCCTTCTTTGTACAGGCGCGCCTTAACCGCGAGCAGCACCGCTCGGGCTTACGCGCTACCCTTACAGAAATTATCAATAACGACAATGTTTCCGACGCACAGCGCACCCAAGCGGTAGAAGATAAATTAGAAATTCAACGCCGCGTAGAGCGTGAATCGGGCGTAGAATCGCTCTTAGAATCCAAGGGCTTCTCCGAAGTGTATGTACGCATTTCCGACAACGGTGTGGACATTATCGTAGGCAAAGAAACCCTCACCAGCTCCGAACTGGCAATTATCCTAGAAGCCGCAATGCGCAAAACAGGCCTAAATGCAAATCAAGTTTTCGTTAGCCCAATGAGGCGATAAACTTAAACCTATTATCAGACTGCCGCTAACTCAGGGCAGTCTTTTTTTATTTAACCAAAAAACATTTAACGCTATCGTTGGGACCGTGTTTGTGCTATCCTCAAAGTACGCAAATAAACTGAAAGAAGGTAACTAAATGAATCAAATATATTGGGTTTCTGCATGGGCAAAATATAGTGCATTAAATGACATGGGCGAAGTCAAAATTTGGTCGTGTAGACAACAGAGAGCGAAATGAATCGGACTATGATGAACATCTATATATAACCGAAAGCATGGATTTTTCACTGCTTGGGCTTGATGGCATCACTGGGATTTTGGGGAGTGCAAATATTGACCCAAGTCCATACCAAAAATCGGTTATGAACTGCGGTAAAAATCCGTAGCGCATAGCCGATTTTAAATACCATGTAGCCGTAAGTGCGCGTGAACGTTGCGCCTGTGTTTAAGCGAATTTCTAGGTTCAAAGTCATGTTGGTAGTGGTGTCGTTTGTTACATAAATTTTATCGATTAGGGTATTTATGATACCGGGGGTGAGTTCACCTGTGTTTGCATTGAAGTAACGACGCAGTTCTTTTTTGAAGTGGTGCAATTTTGTGCTGTAGCTTGATTGGTCTTTTTGTTGGATTTGTAATTTTTTTAATGTACGTTCCAGTGCGGTAATTTCATCGTTGGCGGCATTGTTGCGTTGTTCAAATTCGGCGTTGGATAAGCGGTCTTCCACCGCTAAGTCGATGAGTTTATTTTTGCGCACGGTGATTTTGGCTAGGTCAGTTTTTAAAGTTTTAATTTGCGCGTCTGTTTGCGTATTATTGTTTGCACTTTCCAGGAGGGCAATGTACTTCGCAACCAATGTATCAAAATTGCTGGATAGGTCAGCTAGGACTTCCAGCAGAATTTCGGTGAGTTCGCTTTCTTTTATTCCGAAGGTGGGGCAGCTTTCTTTTCCGTTTTTCATGCGGTGGCTGCATACCCATGTGGGGTTTGCTTCTTGGGCGCGGACGCGCCTTGCTTTCATGTAAAAAGGAACGCCATGTTCGGCGCAGATAATTTTACCCGTGAATAGGTTGTTTGTTTTGAATGAACTGCGGCGGCTTTTTACCTCGGTGCTTCTGGCCGTGAAAATAGCATTTGCCCGCTCCCACAATTCTTCGCTTACGATGGGGGGCACTTTGTCAGGGTCGGGGTAGAGTTCCCATTCCGATTCGTCTAGAAATTTTTGTTTTTTGGTAAACATATCAATAACTTTTACTTTGTTGCCACAGTAATAACCTTTATATTTTGGGTTAGTGATAATTTTGCGTAGTACATTGCGGTTAATAATACCACCTTTGAAATTACGATAGCCTTTTTCGCATAAGATATTTTCAATTTTGGGCGTGGAATAATCTCCTGTGGCGTAAAGTTCATACACCATGCGCACCATTTCTGCTTCGGATTCGTTGATGATTAGCTTGCCTGCGGATTTTTCATAACCGTATATACGCGAATTGCCCATCACCGTGCCTTTTTTTATGGCTTCGTTGTGGCCGAAGCGGATGTGGCTCGATAACCGGCGGCTTTCCTCTTGGGCAAGGCTGGACATAATGGCAAGGCGCATTTCGCTGTCATCGTCAATTGTGTTAATACTGTCTTGCTGAAACCAAACGGCTACGCCATGACTTAACAATTCCCGCGTGTATTGGATGCTGTCTAGCGTGTTTCTTGCAAAGCGGCTGATTTCTTTTGTTATAATGAAGTCAAATTTATCTGTTTTTGCGTCAGCAATCATGGTGTGGAAGTTTTCACGGTTTTTAGTGGTGATGCCGCTTAATCCCTCGTCAATATAGTTACCCACTAACTGCCAGTTTTGGTTGGCGGTGATGAAATCTTCATAATAAGAACGCTGGTTACCCAATGAGTTGAGCTGTTCGTCTTTGTCGGTGGAAACACGGGCATAATACACCACCCGCAACGGCATATCCGAGAGGGTTTTCCCTATGGTTTTCATTTGGTTACGGATTTGGTATATATCCATGTGTCACCTCGCAGAATCATTAAATCCATTGTAGCGAAGTTGCGCAGAAGCGCAAGCGCGCGTGTTAGCTTGCCCATATTTGCCGTTCGAGTGTTTCTTTTGTTTCTTGGGTGATTAACCCTTGTGAAAAGGCTATGTTATTAAGCCTTAGCAACTGCAATTTGTCGTATTGCGCACGGTCATTTTTTCCAGCATATGGTTGCTTTTCCATTAAAACACCTCTGCTGATACTCTTTACATTTGACTTTATTTTTATACCCGCGATGTTCTCCCTCCATTCAATTTTCGGGCATTGTGTGCGTGGTTTAATTATGATATTCTTTTATTAGCACGTTCACTTTGGCACACATTCGATGTGAACGTCTCGCAATGATGCACCACCACATTGAACGTGTCAAGGAGAATATATGGCTATTTTTGCAAAACGATTAAAGGAGCAACGCAAGGCACAGGGCATAACCCAAAAAGCGGTCGCTACCCATCTTGGCATAACTGAACAAGCATACCAAAAATACGAATACGCCATGCGCGAACCCGACCACAAAACAACCATCCACCTCGCGGAGTTTTTTCAAACATCGGTAGATTATTTGTTGGGGCGTTCAAACAATTCGGCTATGTTTAATTATGAAAAAATTACCCAAGTCTTGTCAGATGAGCGATTGAAAATAGAAACGAAGGGGTCATATGCGCTTCTGCTCCAGTGTATAATAGGAAACCGTGCAATCATCTTTAATGAAAAATTATTTTTACAAACTCATAGCCTCGAAAAAAATGACTTCGAGCGTATGTTGCAAGACTTGGAAAATTTGCAATATATCCATATAATAGACAATAGCAATGATGACATCACGAACGAGCGGCATTTTGTGTTGCTGTAATATACCCTTTGCAAGCAATGAATCATGGGCCCAAATTGCCCAAGATTCGCTTGTTGGGGTAACCCCCAACCCTCATAAAATTAAGCCGCTTCGCGTCTGCTGAAAAACGAAAGGAGCCACCCATGTCTACCCTACATATCCAAAACAACGCCAAGCCCTTCATAAAGTGGGCAGGGGGGAAGTCGCAAATATTGAACGACATCCGCGCCCAATACCCAAGGGAACTAGGGCGCGGAATAAAAAAATACGCCGAGCCTTTTGTGGGTGGCGGCGCAGTATTGTTTGACATATTAAACCGTTTCGATATGGAAGAGGTATACATTAGCGATATTAACCGTGAGCTTATCCATTCCTACACTTCCATTAAAAATGATGTCGCTTCTTTAATAGCATCATTAAAGGCATTGGAAGAAACATACCTCCACGCTGATGACGCACAACGGAAGGAAATTTATTATATAAACCGTGACCGATTTAATATGTTAAAGCAACACAATGATATTTCCGTAGAGTTAGCTTCATTATTTATTTTTTTAAATCGTACATGTTTTAATGGACTATACCGCGTAAATAGTAAGGGTGGTTATAACGTCCCGCAAGGCAATTATAAAAATCCGTGTATTTGTGATGTGCAAAATCTCCATGCCGTTTCGGACAAATTGCAAAGGGTAATTATCACCCACGCAGATTATCAACACTCCCGCAATTTTATTGACCGCGATACATTCTGCTACTTCGACCCACCCTATCGACCGCTAACAGAAACTGCAAATTTTAACGCTTACGCACAAGATGGATTTGATGATAATGCACAGGCCAACCTCGCCCAATTCATTGATGAAATGAGCGAGTGCGGGGCACATGTGGTTGCTAGCAATTCTGACCCTACCAATGTGGATTTGAACGATAATTTTTTTGACGCGCTGTATGCACGGCACAGGATTTTCAGAATCGAAGCCAACCGCGCCATCAATTCCGTGGGAAGCGGGCGGGGCAAAATACGGGAATTGCTTATCGCCAACGGCTAGGAGGATATCATGCATAGAGATGAAGCGGTGCGCAGATTACAAGCATTAGAAGGACGTAATTTACATGAACTAGCACAAGAATTCAACATAACCGTTATGTCGGCTAATAACAAAGTGAATAAAGGTTGGGCAGGGCATGTATGTGAACGATACCTAGGCTTGCCGATAAACTCTGGGCAAAGCCCTAATTTTGGTTCGTGGGAATTGAAAAGCATTCCATTAAAACGTCTTCGCAACGGAACACTCGCATTCAAAGAAACGATGGCGATTACTATGATTGACCCGTATAACGTACAACGCACATCTTTTGAAGAAAGTCATTTATTGATGAAGCTGCGTAAAGCTGTAATTGTGGCACGGGTAGTAGGTGCAACTTATGGTAAACCTTCATTTGTACACACGGTAACGTCGTTTGATTTGGATGGCGAATTGTTGGAAGCCGTTCGTACTGATTATGAATTGGTGCAGGCTTGTTTGAATGACCCTGTCCGTGGGTTTTCTGCTCTAACGGGGCATATGGGGCATTATATTCAACCGCGCACTAAGGGTAAGGGGCATGGGAGTGTATCGCGGGCTTTTTACGCTCGCA
Organism: Defluviitaleaceae bacterium; assembly: GCA_009786535.1. Lineage (GTDB taxonomy): Bacteria > Bacillota > Clostridia > Lachnospirales > WQUN01 > WQRX01. The sequence continues at coordinate 50,580 of WQRX01000004.1, forward strand.
CTAGATTTTTGGCAGAATTTATAGATTTGACTGAACCTACATGAATGTTCTAATATGCATATATGCTTGCATGTTAAGCAATTATGAGCCTATTTTGGCTCGAAATAAATTATTTTTAACAAAACTATTGACATAATTTCAAAAAACGCCTATTATGAATGAAAAATAATCGGAGGTGCGTTTTTTGTTTAACTCAAGAGATATTCCTTATACGGATGAAAAAAAGGCGGCCATTATACGCTGTATTCAATACGGCGTAGGTGATGGTATTATCGAGGCAACAGCAGGTTATGTAACAGACAATGGGCGCATAGGAACAATTTGGGATTTAATAAACAAAGAACTATTTAACAAGCTAATAATTTTAGATTGTATGGTTGGGAAAACAAAACGAGGTGCGAATTGGAAAATTATGAGCGTTTTTGACGTTAAATCTGGTTATATTTGTCATGTGGTTCGGGAAGAACGATTGAAAAGTTTATTTTCATCATGGAAACGCGGAAATGAAATATATCATTATTTACGGTGTTCGTCTTATATCTTTAATAATGGACAAAAACCTAAATTTGAACAGGGGACAATATTTGACAGTAATCCATCCGAGTTTGAAATAAATAACATAACTAAAACAACAGACCAAATCATAAATGACTTGAAAATAAATGAAAGTGATGTAAAAGGTCATTTCATTGTTCCGTTTAAACACAAGGGAGGAATTTTCAAGGTTCGCGCTATAGGCCTTAATGAAAAAATGGAAATAATAGCTGATGAATGTTGGAATCATTTAATTAATGTGAATGATAGCATTTCTGTGGAGCTAGCATCAGATTATTCTGATGCGGCAAATAATCCAAGCCGTAATCTTGAATTAACTGATAAAGCACTAAGGAGAACGAAGAGAGATTTAATAACAGATACACCTACAGAAGAAAAAAATAATATTTCATAGTAATAAACATGAAAGGAAAATCTTTTTATGTATTTAAGAACATCTAACGGAAGAAGGCTTGAAAAATCATTTAACGGAAGCCGACTTGAACTAGCTCGAATATATAACGGTTATACGATAAAAGACTTGTCCGAAAAAGTTGGGCATCCTCGACAGACTCTTTCCGCATATGAAAATGGAAAAGAAGCAAACCCTAGTCCTTTTATTATACAAAAAATTTCAGAAGTGCTAGGGTTTCCAATTACATTTTTTTACGAAAAAACCACACCTGTAAAAGTGGGTTCAACTTATTTTAGAGCATTAAGAACAACAAGCAAAAAGTATCGAGACCAACAAAGACAAAAAATGTCAATTTTATCTAGTATTTATACATTCATAAGTGAATATATTCGATTTCCTGTTTTTGACCCATTGGCATTAAAAAATATTTCATCGGACGATCCAGAACATGCCGCCGATTCGCTTCGGCAACATTGGCAATTGGGAATAAAACCGATTGAAAATATTATTTTTACTGTTGAAGAAAATGGAATCCCGATAACCAGCTATGAGACATCTACTGATGCAATTGATGCCTTTAGTCAAATGATAGATATAGAAAATCGAAACATATATTTAATTGGATATTCAAGTAATAAAACTTCTGCCGCTAGAATCCACTTTGATATTGCCCATGAGCTAGGACATATTATTATGCACGAATGGAGCGAGGATGTAGAAGCCCTTACGAAAGACGAATTTAAAGAAAGAGAAAACGAAGCGCACGCTTTTGCATCAGCTTTTTTGATGCCCAAAGACAGTTTTCTTTATGACATTAAGAATTGCCATCTCAACATCCCTATGTACATTCAGTTAAAGAAAAAATGGAAAGTTTCAATAGCTGCAATGGCAAGGAGAGCATATACACTCGGAGTTACCACATATGACGATTATCAAAACATGATGCGTTTATTACAACGTCGCGGCATCAGAAAAGACGAGCCATTAGATGACGTGTTGGTTACATCTAAACCCACATTATTAAAAATGGCTATTCAAATGCTTTTAGACGAACGTATTTTTACCCCAAAAGAATTTATTAATGAACTAGCATATAATAATAACATGAGTTTAAATAGTCAAATTATTGAGGAACTTTTAGGCCTTCCTCAAAATACGCTAGTAGATGTAGCTCCTACCCACAAACTTTCGGTGAAAAACAAACCGTCACTTGGTATAGCGAATTTAAAAATTTAATAAGTTCACTTTAATTAAAATGGATAATGCATCATATCTTGCAACAACATCTTAATTAATTTAATAAAATGCATTTATATATATACCCCACCTCTACCGCCGGCAGGTTCCGCATCCCCTCTCGGCGAGTGAAGGTTTTTTTTCGGGCGGGTGAGGCAGGGAAGCATTCCATCCTTTCCATGTGTCGTTCTGGCTCTATGGTTAATAGGGTGCGTATAGTTTAATTATTTACCCCAGCACTTCCCTCACGTTTGTATACCCCATTCCAAAGGCATGTGCCACTTCTTCATAGGTTAAATGACCGTTGTAGCAATTTACGCCGTTTGCGATGTTCATATCCGCGCGGGCGGCTGCTTCTAACCCCATGTTGGCAATTTTTAACCCGGGCGATAAGGTTGCGTTGGTAAGGGCAAAGGTGGACGTTCGGCTTACCGCCCCCGGCATGTTGGCTACGCCGTAGTGAATAATGCCGTCAATCACGTAAGTGGGGTCGTTGTGGTAGGTGCGGCGGGTGGTTTCGCAGCAGCCGCCTTGGTCTACAGCTACGTCTACAATAACTGCGCCCTCGCGCATGGTTTTTAAGTGGTCGCGCTTTACCAGCTTAGGTGCGGCACCGCCCGGGATTAAAACCGCACCAATAACAAGGTCGGCGTGTTTTATTGCCTTTTCAATGGCGGCAGGGGACGAGTACATAGTTTGAATTTGGTTTTGAAAAACGTCGTCAAGGTAGGTTAAGCGGTCGATGTTTGTATCTAAAATCGTTACGCTTGCGCCAAGCCCTACCGCCATTTTCATAGCGGCGGTGCCTACTACGCCGCCGCCAAGGATTACGACATCGCCTTTGGTTACACCTACCGAACCGCCAAGTAATACGCCGCGCCCGCCCATGGGTTTTTCTAAGCAGTGTGCGCCCGCTTGTACGCTTAGCTTGCCTGCAATTTCGCTCATTGGACGCAGCAGGGGCAAGCCGCCGTGGTCGTCGGTAATGGTTTCATACGCGACGGCCTTGGTTTTTTTTGCAAGAAGCGCGTCCGTTAAATCCTTTTCCGCCGCCAGGTGCAGGTAGGTGTAAATAATTTGCCCTTCGCGGAAGTATTGAAATTCTTCCGCCAGCGGTTCTTTTACCTTAACTATCATGTCGCAGGTTTCCCACACTTCTTTGGCGCCGACAACAAGGGTTGCGCCCGCGCGTTGATACTCCTCGTCCAAAAAGCCCGACCCTGCCCCCGCGCCTGTTTGCACATATACCTGATGTCCATGCTGTACGTAGCTCATTACGCTGCCCGGCGTAAGCCCTACCCGGTATTCATTTTGCTTTACTTCCGTTACCGTTCCTATGCGCATGTAAATGCACTCCTTCGAATTTTTGATTATCTGCGACGTGATTATACATTATTTGCACCTATCCTGCCGATAAAATATAATGAAGCAACTTCACCCATTTTGGCACAAGGAAATTGCGCATGATGTTACCCGTTATCACCCGTATTCTACACGAATTTGGGGACGATGTATTCAAAAATATGCAGCGCACCAATGCGATGCTAATGGATTTAGCCCCGACGCAAATCCGTGAGCGTATTTTGGTGCGCAATTTTATTGAAGCCGACGGGTACGAAGCATTAACGCGGGGCGATGCCTTCCCGCTGGCAGAGCAACGCCTGCTGCAGCATTTAATCGAAGTTTTTTCCTTGGAAAAAAGCGCCGCCCTGTGGGTAATTCGCCTTTTTGGTGCCGCCCTGGGGCAAATTTCCGAAAATGAATGGACCGGGGACTCCGCTGCGGGCATTGCCGCATATTCCTTGCCGTATTTGCATGGGCAGGTGGCGCTGGGTAAAACCCACGTTGCTGCCGTTTCTACCGATGGTACGGTATTGGCGGGCGGGGCAGACGATGCCTATCAATGCAATGTTGCCTCGTGGCGCGATGTAGTCGCCGTTGCCGCAGGTGACGAGCATACGCTTGGGTTAAAAAGTGACGGCACGGTGCTTGCTGCGGGGTCAAACGCCTTCGACCAATGTGACGTGCTTCATATGAAAGATGTGGTGGGCGTGTATGCCTTTGGGCATGACAGCGTTTTCGTTTTCGCCAACGGAAAGGCGGCGGCAGCGGGGCGCAGTAAATGGGATTTGTCGTCCTTTGAAAATGTTGTCAGCATTGCCCATTACCCGGAAGGGGTGATAGGCATACGCGAGGACGGTACGCTTGCCCTCGCCTCCCGCGCGGTGGACGATGATTTACTGCGCGAGCAGGAATGGCTTTTGGCGCAAACGGACGTGCGGCAAGTAATTTCCACCTATATAAATGGGAGCATTCTGCTTAAAAAAGACGGGCGGCTTTACAAAAGCGGCGAGCCTGATAATTATTTTGCCCAATGGCGCGATATTGTAAGCATTGCCAACGTAACCGACGGTTTTGCCGTTTTGCTGGAAGACGGCACGGTGCGCATTTTAGCCTACGACCGTGCTAAGCCTCGTATCTCTACTTATGCCGACCGTTGGGCAAACGTAAAAGCCATTTACGGCGGGTATCGCCGTATTATTGGGCTAACCCACGACGCACGCCTGCTTGCGGCGTGTACAAATCTAGGCTGGCTGTGGCACAATACCGCTATGAGTATTGACTATGTGACAGACTGGTACCCTGTGAGTGCATATTATGGATAATCGGATTTTAGACGCGCTTAAAGCCATACGCGATACCTATGGCGACGCGGTCTTTTACAACGTGACCACTACGCGAAACCTGCTCGCCGACCTTGCCCCCGATTTACGCAAGGAACGTATTCAAATCACCCATTTCTTAGACATGGGGGGGTACTTTCCGTTAAAATATGCGGAAAAGGAATACGATGTAGTGCGCTCGCGCCTTGTGGAACAATTGATGGCAACCTATTCCACCATGCGCCCCATCGCGGATTGGGTGCTGGATATTTTTAGCAAGTTCCTAGGCTATAATTTGGACGAGGAAAAAGGCGCGTACAAGCCACCCGACAAGCCAACGGGCAAGCCCCTTATCGGCGACCGTATCGACCGGAAAGATAAGCCTGCGGTAATTAAAAACAGCGGGCGCATTGAGCGGTCCGTGGAAAAAAAGCCCATCACAAGCGCACTATATCCCGCACCGCCCTTGCAGCCTACGCAGCGCACCGAAGAAAAGCCAAGCAAATCCATACACGAATACAACTTTCCCACGCTGCACCTGCCCGAAAGCGCCGCAAAAAAAGACCCCACCCTACGCATTGCGGCGGATTATCACAGCGTGGCAATTACCCGCGACGGTTTTGTAAAGGCGGTGGGCTTAAATTCCGACGGGCAGTGCAACACGATAACTTATGACTGGCGCGATATGGCGGCGGTAAGCGCGGGGGGCTACTATACCGTGGGCTTACGTGCCGACGGCACCGTTACGAGCGCGGGGCGAAACGACTTTGGGCAGCGCGATTTCCTAGGCTGGCGCGAAGTTGTAGGCATTTCTGCAGGTGCGCGCCATACCGTGGGTTTGCGGGCAGACGGTACGCTGCTTTCCACAGGGCAAAACAAACACGGCGAATGTGATGTACGGCATTGGCGCAATATCGTTAAAGTAATTGCGGGCAACGCCTGCACCTTCGGTATAAAAAAGGACGGGCGTGTGCTGGTGAGCGGGCGCAACATTAAAGGCGACCTGCAGGCGTCCCACCTTAACGGCGTGGTAGACATTGCTTACGGCGGACCCGGGCGCGTAATTGCATTGCTCTCCGACGGGCGCATTGCCCGCGTAGGGCAGGAAAACCACATGCGCCGCAGCTTTACGCTGTACAAGGACGTAAAGCAAATCGTAGCCGCGCCCGACTATTTTGCGGGTTTAATGGAGGACGGCACAGTAAAACTGCTCGCTTATTTTTGGACAGATTGCGGCACAGAAGCCGCCGTCACCGACTGGACAGGCATACGCGCCATCGCCGCGGGGCGTTATCATATTTTAGGCTGGCAAAACGACCGCTTAATAGGGGCGATGCTGCACCCCGATATTGGGAAGGATAAGGGACAGTTAAGTGTGACACGATGGGAGATGTAAGGTTAAAAGATTAAAAACAAGGCCGTGGACTCCATCCTAGCGACAATTTTGCTTCGCAAAATTGCGCTTACCTGCCCGCTTTTTTGGAAAAAAGCGGGGCAAAAAACTGATGCGTAATTGCTTCGCAATTACGTGAGTACATGAGGTGACAGTATGATGGCGATTTATGTGATTGTTGGAATTATTACGTTGTTTATTTTGGTTCAGTTTTTTATGGCTATTTACAACTCGAAAACGATTTGGGCTTGCCCAATGTGCGGAACGTCAATTACGAAAACATGGCGGGAATTGTTTTTCAAGGTGCTTGCGGGAACAAATCATATACGTGTTGTCAAATTAACTTGCCATAAATGCAAACAAACAAGCCATTGCAAGCCTTCAATAAAAAATGACGGATATTGTTGAATCTAATTAATATTATATTTGGACGGTGTGATATATTGAAAATTCAAAAGAAACTGGAACTGCTAGATATATACGATAAATTCGGCAATAAAACAGGTAAAACAATAAAGCGAGGCGAACCCATGGCGCAGGGTGAATACTTTCTAATTGTAGACGTGTGGATAAAAAATGCTAAACACGAATTTTTAATTTCCAAACGAACCCCAACAACACAACCAGAGCCAAACAAATGGCAGCCCACAACAGGATGTGCCGTAGCCGGCGAAGATAGTCTTTCAGCGGCACTACGCGAAACAAAAGAAGAACTGGGCATTACATTAAACAACGATGGGAAACAAGTCATTCGATTTTTAGCATGGGATAAAGCAATTATAGATGTATGGTTTTTCCAACAAGAGGTTAATACAAATGATATTATTCTACAACCACAAGAAACAGACGATGCAATGTTTGCAACAAGTACCGCCATAAAAGCGTTAGCCGAAAACGAGCAATTTCTCAGCTACGGCAGAGTACCATACATTGATGAACTACTTAAAATATGCGCAGCATAAATATACCCAAAAATAAAGTTTTTTGCCCCGCTTTTTTTCAAAAAAGCGGGCGGGGTGGGACAGACAGCGTCCCATGGTTTTAATCTTTAATCTTTCAAAGAAGGAGCAACCCCCATGTTATACGCACTCAAAGACGGCACAAAACTCCTCTCCAAGCACCGCATGACCTACACCGTAAAGCGCTTCATCGCATCGGGTGGGCAAGGCGAAGTGTACGAAGTGGATGACAAAAAAGGGCAAGCCTACGCCCTCAAATGGTACTACCCCCACGCGGCAACGCCCTACCAGCAAAAGCTTATCGAGCGGCTTATTGAACGCGGCGCACCCGACCCATGCTTCCTGTGGCCGCTGGATATTATCGCAAGCCCGCAAAAGGGCGAAAAAGCCTTTGGCTACGTAATGCGCCTGCGAACCCCCACGTACAAGAGCATCGTGGACCTGATGAAGCGCCGCGCCGAGCCGACTTTTAGCGCCCTGTGTATGGCGGCAATTAATTTGGCGGACGGTTATCAGAGCTTGCATTCCCAAGGGCTGTGTTATCGGGATATTTCTTTCGGCAACCTGTTTTTTAACCCCGCCGACGGGGAAGTGCTTATCTGCGACAACGACAATGTAACGGTGAACCAAGACACGGAAAGCGGCACCTACGGCACGCCACGCTTTATGGCGCCGGAGATTATTACCCTCAATAAATCGCCCTCTACAGAAACGGATTTGTATTCCATGGCGGTGTTGCTTTTTTATATGTTTGTGCTGCACCATCCGCTGGAAGGCGCGATTGAAGCCAATATTAAATGCTTCGACGCAAAAGCCATGGAAAAAATCTACGGCCACGACCCCATCTTCATCTACGACCCCAAAAACGATAAAAACCGTCCCATCCCGGGCTACCAAGACAATGCCATAATTTTCTGGCATATGTACCCGCCATACCTGCGGGAAATGTTTACCCGTGCTTTTACCGATGGCTTGCGCAACGGCAACGCGCGCATTGTGGAAAAGGAATGGAAGGACGCCTTTGTGCGCTTGCGCAACAGCATCTTATACTGCCACGGCTGTGGGGCAGAGAATTTCTTTAACAAGAAGCCCACCTGTTGGAAATGCCGTGCAAATATCACGCCGCCTCCGCGCCTAAATTTAGGGCGGCAGTTACTCATGCTTAACCATAACAGCGCGGTTTTTGCGCATCATTTGCATGAGAATTTCGACTTCTCCACCCGCGTTGGCAAAGTGTCCCAACACCCGCAAGACCCAAAACGCTGGGGCTTAACCAACGAAAGTAAAGATAGCTGGACATATACAAAAACCAGCGGCGATACCGCCATCATTGAGCCGGGCAAAACCGCACCGCTTGCAACGGGGGCGAAGATTAATTTTGGTCCAATCGAAGGGACAATCGAATGACAACCGTACAAAAACGGGTAGGGGAATTTGTGCAACGCCATAATTTGCAAGCCCCTGCGGATATCCGCTTTATAGACCTCGTTTCCGAAATTGGCGAGCTGGGCAAGGAACTGCTAAAGGGGAGCAATTACGGCACGTATAATTTTTCCCCAACGGCAAACACGCAAAATGAGCTGGGCGATGTGGTATTTTCTTTGTGCTGCTTGGCGAATATTTTGGACGTGGACATAGACGCGGCGCTTCAAAGTGCGCTTGATAAATATGAAGCGCGGTTTGAAAAAACGGGCGGGGTAGGAAGCGGGGATGTACCGCGTACCGCAACTTCTTACCGAATAACAGAAGTTACCGACCCGCAGGAAAAATCCCGCATTTGCGAAGCAATTTTGTTAGCATTGCCTAACTGGTTCGGCATTCCCGAATCCACGGCGGAGTACATTGCGGGGGTGGCGGATAAGCCCTTCTATGCGGCATTTGAGGGCAGTCATGCCATTGGTTTTGTGTCTCTTCTCCCGCATAACGCCCACACGACAGAAATTTACGTAATGGGTTTATTGGAAACCCACCACCGCAAGGGCATAGGGCGGCGGCTGGTGCAGGCGGGCGAAAGTTTTTGTCGCGAAACAATGCGGACGTTCTTTACCGTAAAAACCCTGGCCGATACCCACCCCGACGAATATTATGCAAAAACGCGGCAATTCTACACCGCCATGGGTTTTAAACCGTTAGAAGTTTTCACCGAATTATGGGGCGAAAGCAACCCCTGCTTGTTTATGGGTAAAGGCGTATAATGAAAGGAGTGCAACCATGAAAGTTTGTGTTACGTGCATAATTTTCGCTTTGCTGCTCGCCTTCACCGCTTGCGGGCGGGGCGAAAATGACGCGCCCGAGCGCCCAACGCCTATTATGCCGCAATCGCCTGCAAACGAAGGCGCTTCTGTATCGCCAATTCCCCCGCAGGGGGGCGAAGCGGTGGGAACGTACCCGCCTGCGCCAATGTTGCGCATTGCCGATATTCGCCCCAATACGGCGGGTATTCCCATACGGTGGGGCTTTAACACAACGATGTTTGATAGCCTTTTTCAAATGGAAAATGCATTTCGCGTAAACCGGCGCGGGTTTGAAGAATTAGCCATACAGGCATTTCTTAGCCGATATTTTAACGTGCAACTGGAAGGTGTGCTGGTTACAGATGAAATGCTGCATGAGGGGGACGTTCCCGACATATTTCTTGCGCCGCCTGCAAATGCTTTTTATGCAGGCATTGCGCGCGCCATTCCCGAGGAAATGATACGCCGTTACGCGCCCAACTACGCTGCGTTATTAGATGTGCATAATGGTTGGAATGTAAGCCGTGCCGCAGACGGGCAGCAAACGGCGCTTAATACATTCGACATACATTACCGCGACTTACCCATCTTTTCGGTTTATCGGTTGGAATGGCTGGAAGAATTGGACATTGGCTTACCCTTTGGGGGTGATATTGTGCAGGTGGCTGATGGGGTGTATTTTTCCGCCGCGTCCTTTACGTATCACGATTTTTTGTGGATTATGGATGCCTTTTCGCGCCCGCTGCCTAACCCGTATCGCCACCCCGCGGGTACATGGTCGGAAAATATATTAGACCGTGCGCGGAACAATACCCTAAGCATGGAAATAAATTTGCTGGGCGATATTCACAGCGCCATTGCCCCCATTATGGGCATGTTTGGTGTAAATAAAAGTATTATGGAAGAAGACGGACGGGCAATACCCTTCTTTGCAAGTACGGCGTACCGTGATGCCCTGATATTTTTAGAAAGTCTTATCGCGCGGGATGCCGTTTTTATATACGGCGGTGGTACGCAGCATTCGACATTTGTTTGCCAATTTTTCCGCATTGGCTGGGCGGCGGTACGCACGCAAGATTTATACAATGTCATTCACACGGCACGGAATAACGACCCATCGCGCCGTTTTCTCATTACCCCACCCGAAGATGGGGGCACAGGCTTTCGCGGTGTTGGGTTGGCGCAAAGTGCCGGTATGTTTAACCCGCAGGGGCTTTCGTGGGCGGTTTCCAATCATGTAAGCGACGATACCCTGGCGCGCATTTTAAATATTTTTGATACAATCTCGTTTGACCGCGAGTGGTTTACCCTTACAAATTTCGGGTTTTCCATTGATTCGCCCCATTACGACCCGCAGTTAAGTGCGTTTAACATGATTGGAAGCGTAGAAGGCAAGGCGCGTCTCGTTTGGGAGGGTACGCCTTATGATTCGACCGTAACCTTCCTGCGCGAACCTACTGTAGTAATACAGGAGGGCTTGTTTTCCACAGGCATTTTTGACGGAAATACATGGGAACGGCGATTTTTCGCAGGGTTTGATGCGGTAAATAACTTTGCGCACAGCAGTGCGGGGCAGCAATTACATTTATTGCCCGCACGGCAAGATACAGTGGGCGAGTTTACCGCACAACGCGCGTATTTGGATAATCGTTATGCACACACATTGCTGGGATTTAACGGCATTGTCAATCAATTTTTGCTTCGTGTTTTGCACAGGCAAATAGATGTGACAAGCGGTTGGGATAGTTACATTGCAACACTTAATCAACATGGGTTGCAAGAATATATTAATTTGTTTTCACAATTTCCAATAAGATAAATCTATCCACGAAGGAGAATGAGCAATGAGCGAAAGAAATTTACCCGGGGGCGAAATGTCCTCACGCAAGCTGGACTTTTTTTGGATAGCCGACTGCTCGGGCAGTATGGACGGCGAAAAAATCCAAACCCTCAACTACGCCATACGCCAAACAATCCCCGACATGCGCAAAGAGGCGGACGCGAACCCCAACGCCGACATTTTGGTGCGGGCGGTCAAGTTTTCCGACGGGGCGGCATGGCACGTAGCGGGGGCAACACCCATCGACCAGTTTAACTGGACGGATTTATCCGCGGGTGGCGTAACCGCAATGGGCATGGCGCTGGAATTGGTGGCGGGGGAATTGCGCCAGCTCCCCGGCGACACAAAACGCCTGCCACCCGTGCTGGTACTGCTTACCGACGGGCAGCCCACCGATGATTTTAAGGGCGGCTTAGATGCACTCCTCGCAACGCCGTGGGGCAAAAAAGCGGTGCGCATTGCCATCGCCATTGGGAAGGATACGGACACCAACGTGCTTGAGCAGTTCACAGGCAACAAAGAGCTTGTGCTTGAGGCGAAAAATCCGCAATTGCTGGTTAAATTCATCAAGTGGGCATCTACCGTGGTGAAAAATGTTTCCGCACCCATGGCGGGGGCAGACGCAGTAGACACGGCTGCAATCCCCGTAGTCACCGCTGACGACGATGAAATCTGGTAATATCGGTTGGGCAACGGCGGGCGCGGTGGTACAGGGCGCTACGCATATTCGGCAGGACAAAATTTGCCAAGACGCGTTGCTGCTGTGCGAAAATGGGAACGCATCTGATGGACAGGTTTTTTCCATCGCTTGCGTAGCCGATGGGCATGGCAGCGACCGTTGCCCCTTTAGCGACCAAGGCGCAAAAGCGGCGGTGCTGGTGGCTACGGATATTCTCAAAGACCTGCTTATGAATCCCGACCCCAAGGAGATGCTCGCCGCGCAAAAGGATATTCGCCTGCCCCGCCAAATTGAAGCCCGTTGGAAAGAAACGGTGCATAAAATGTACTTGGAGCAGGAAGTCGAAACGCCGGACGACATGCCCCCGTTTTCCTACGAACTTTATGGCTCTACGTTGCTTGCCCTTGCGGCGGCGTCCGGGTTTATATTTGCGTTGCAAATTGGCGACGGCGACATTGTAGCCATCGAGCCTGATGGTTTGGCGCGCTGGCTGCTGCCCCCTTGTGACCATGCAGGCAACGAAACTGAGTCCCTGTGTATGGACGAATGTTGGAAATATATCCGCACCCAGCTCATTCCCATTGACGGGGAAAGCCCCGTGCCCCTCATGTTTTTACTCTCTACCGACGGCTACGCAAATTCCTTTGTAGAAAGCGCGGGCTTCCTTAAAGTGGGCGCGGACATTTACCGTATGTGGCGCGAGCATGGGCGCGACTATGTGCAGGAAAACCTGCCCGCTTGGCTAAGCCAAACCACTACCGACGGTAGCGGGGACGATATCGCCGTGGCGATTTTAGCGAAGGAAGGGTAGCCGTGATAAAAATAGAGGACATTATTACGCTATGTAGTAAAAAATTTTTACGTTGGACAAACCACGTTCTTATCCGTTTAATTCAACGCGAAATAACCACAGACGATGTCGAAAATGCTTTGTTAAACGGCGAAATAATTGAACAATACCCCAATGATAAACCGCACCCCAGTTGCTTGGTACTAGGAACAGCCTTAACTAATCGACAAATTCATGTGGTGTGCGGGTTGGGGGAGAATGAACTATGGTTAATTACGGCATATTACCCCAGCCCCGATGAATGGACGGCGGACTTTAAAACAAGAAGGCGGTGCGAACAATGAATTGTTTTATGTGCAAAGGAAGCATAAAAAACGACTTCACTACATTTATGGTAGATTTGGGTGCGTGCATTATTATTGTAAAAAACGTGCCTTCACAGGTATGCAGCCAATGCGGGGAAGCCTCTTACACCCACGAAGTTACAAAAAAATTGGAGTCCATTGTTAGCACCTTGCGCGAATCCATCACGGAAATTGCCGTAGTTAATTACGCAAGCAAAGCGGCATAAATTTTATATATTTAAGGAGGAAACATATGAGATTAACTGAATCATATATCAAAGAATTTTTATCAAATAATGAAGGATTTACAAAGACTGTATCATATGTCGCGAAAAATATTAAAGTCGCAACCACATATTTAATTGAAAATGGAGAGCTAGTTATTCAAGAGGTTGGAAAAACATCATGGGCAGATAGCAAATTTGACAGTAAAGTGATTGCTACAATTGCCCAAGCACGAAGATTCATAAAAACACATATGCTCAATAAATAATCTTGAATTAATCTTAGTTAAACTAATGAAAAGAGGACACCCATGAAACTCGGCATTATTGGCCCCTGTGACGACGAGATTAACCCCTTCCTGCGCCACCTAACCGATGCCACCATTGAAAACCACGCGATGTTGGACTTCCACAGGGGCAAATACGCAACCATTGACATTGTTGCGGTGCGTTGTGGCGTTTGCAAGGTAAATGCCGCCATCGCCGCACAATTACTTATTTCGCGGTATGGGGTGACCCACCTTATCGTAACGGGGGCGGCGGGGGCAATTTGTCAAGAGTTAGCGATATACGACACGGTAATTGCGTCGGACATTGCCTACCACGACGTACATGAAGGCATTCTCACAGAGCATCACCCGTGGATGGAAACGGTGTATTTCAAGGCGGATGCGGTTTTGTTGGATACGATTCTACGCGCCAACGCAAACGACCCTACGGTGAAAACGGGACGCATTGTTACGGGAGAAGCATTCATAGACGTAGATGGGCGCGATACAATTATCAACGACCACGCGCCGCTGTGCGTGGATATGGAAACCGCCGCCGTAGCCCATGTGTGTTACGCCAACGGCATCCCCTTCGCAGCGATACGCTCCATTAGCGACACACCCCATGAAAGCGGCGCGGAAAACATGGATAAATATTTTACGCAGGCGGGAGAAAAATCCGTACAGGTTTTGCTTCGTTATCTTGCCACCTGCCACCCATAAAACGGAGGTAAAAAGTTAGCTTTTTTAAGTAGCTTTTTTGCCCCCATCTGCGGCACAAACCCCCGAAAATACAGGGAATTTTCCTCGCTCACACAAAACCAACCGATTACAATCTGTAATCGGTTGGTTTTGTGTGGAGCAAAGTGAAAGACCGTGGGACTCCGTCCCCTCAGAATGCTTCGCATTCTGAGTACCTGCAAGGGGATTTCATCCCTACGGAACCAGCCGCTTACGCGGCGTGCTAAACGCTTGCCGCAGGCAAGCAGCACCCTTGACCCCTAAATCGCGCATTCGCGCGATTTAATTTGAAGTTTTGGTCGAGCTTTTTCAAAAGCTCGCAGGGGTTCGGGGACAGAGTCCCCGAGGTCTTTTCCTTTATTCCTCCCCTTAAAACCCACCCCCTATTTGACAAGCAACTCCTGCACGCATACACTTATACTATTCACGTTCCGCGCTACACGAAAGAAGGTGTAACCCATGCGTTATGTCTGCGGATATATTGCCGCGTTGTTTTTGCTGGTGCTTATTTTGTGCCAAAGCGTAATTTTCCCTACATTTTTTATGCCGTTTTTCCGCTGGCAATATACAAGGCTGGAAATTGCTGAAAATATAGATATCGAATTTGACGAGCTAATGCACGTAACCACGGAATTGCTGGATTATATGCGCGGAAGGCGCGATAACCTGCAAGGCATACGCGCCGTGGTAGCGGGCGAGCAGCGGGGTGCCGCCGAAGAAGGCTACCGCGAGTTTTTTGAATGCCCTGTAGAAGTCATTCACATGGTAGACGTGCGGGTGCTGTACGACCGTCTGTTTATTGTGCGCAATGTGGCGTTTTTTGGGTTTATCGGTATGGTGTTAATTATGATTCTGGCGCAGTATAAAATTAATTATCTAATGGCGCGCTGTACGCGAGAGGTTTTTACCGGCTTTATTGGCTTACTTGTTTTGCTTACAGGCGTTGTTGCGCTGGACTTTGACCGCGCCTTTGAAGTTTTTCATTTAATTTTATTCGACAACGATTATTGGATTTTAAACCCCGCGCGTTCCTTGCTTATCAATATGGTGCCCATTGGATTTTTTATTCACATTGCCATTTTTATCGGCATGCTGACGGGCTTTGTTTTAACGGCGGTAATTATCATCGACTCGGTGTACCTTGCGCGGTATAAGCGGTTAAATGACATGGATTTTGGCGGCAGGCTATGAAAAAAGCACTGCGTTTCCTGTTAAAATACCTGCTTTTTTTTATGGCGGTTGGGGGGGTTATATTACTTCTGCCGCTACTCATTTTATTATTTTTACTGGTGATGTTTGCGCCGCTTCGGTATGCCGTGGTGGCGCGGGTAGGGGGCGAAACTACGGTACGGGCAAAAGCGCGGTACTTATTCATTAGTTTTCGGTATCTATTACAAAAGGGGGAAAGCAAGACGCAAATACGCATCTTTGGTTTTCCCATAAAAACTAAAGCCCCTACCAAAGAACCCGAAAAAAAAACCACCTTCGAAGAAATTATCCAAGAAAAAGCGGACGAAATCATCCCCGCCGATGAAGAACCCAAGGATACCCCAAAAGACGTCCCCCCACCCAAACCCGAAGAAAAAAAACCAAGTAAGCTGCGTAGCATCTTGACATACCCCCAGCTTAAAACTATTATAAGCCTTGTATACCAATGTTTAAAAAAGACGCTTCGCATTTTGCTGCCTAAAAAGTTGAACATAAGCGGTACCGTAGGGTTTGACGACCCTGCAGCCACGGGTATGTTCTTTGGCGCATATGCCGGTATTGCATCTGCGTTGCGCTTGCGCGAAAAAGTACGACTAACCGCCGACTTTGCCGAAGCGGGTGTACGGCTTAAAATTTCTGCAGGGGGTAGTATCAGCATTGCGCGCCTTACATTGCCTGTATTATGGCTGGCGTGTAAGAAACCGTTCCGTGCATTTATCCGTTTCTTATTAAAGAAAGACGAGAGGAATGATTGATATGAATAATATCAAAGACAGTCTGGGTTCTTTGTTTTCTAAAGTAGAGGAATTTGTTTCAACCAAAACCGTTGTGGGTGAGCCCGTCGTTATCGGCGACGTAATTCTGGTACCCCTCGTAGATGTTTCCTTCGGTATGGCGACGGGGCTTAGCGCCGCAGAGGAAAAGTCCCGCGACATAGGCGGCGGCGGTATTGGCGCAAAAATGACGCCTTCTGCCGTGGTGGTTGTCGTTAACGGTACGGCACAGCTTGTCAATATCAAAAATCAAGAAAGCGCAAGCAAGCTTATTGATATGATACCCGGTATTTTGGCAAAGCTGCCATTCCTGGCAAAATTTACGAACCAAGACGATACCAACGAGGCGACCCCTGTCTCGGCATCCGAAGGACTGTAAAAATATGAACGTTGCTTATGTAAACCCATTTGTGCAGGGTGCGCAAAGCGTGCTAAGCACTCTATGCGCAGAAACGCCGGCACTTGGGCAAGTTCACGTAAAGCCCGCACCGTACACCGTTTCGAAAGTTAGCGTTTCTGTTGCTATATTCGGCGCGTTTTCGGGCGAGGTTGTATATAACATGGAAGAAAGCGCCGCGTGCTTCATCGCATCTAAGATGATGATGGGGATGCCCGTGCCCGCGCTGGACGCCATGTCGCAAAGCGCGTTGCAGGAATTGGCGAACATGATTTCCGGCAATGTTGCTACACTTTTCTCCGGCAAAGATATCATCGTAGACATCAAACCCCCCGTATTCCGTCAAGGCGCAACCTCAGCCGATTTTCCCGTGGCGGAAAAAACGGCAAAGGTCGTTTGCGTGCCTTTAAAGTTTGCAGACGGACACGTTTTTGCGGTAGATGTGATGATTCCATAAAACATATGACATTTAAATGAGCGGGGAGCGTTTTACATGTTTGGCAGCTTGAAAATGAAGTTAATTGTACCCAGCGTATTAGTATTAACAGCGCTGGTTGCGGTTTTGGTTGTCTTTACGGCAATTCGCATGGGCAGTTTTTCTGATGAATTATCACGGGAGCGGTTAGATACCGCCATTCTTACCACGGATTCATACTTAGATAGTATTTGGGAAAACATACGCCTTGCCAGCATTGCCGCGGCAACTGCGAATGATATTATTTGGCGTGTAGAGCAGCACGGCGCAGGGGTAAACCGCGACGGCAACCGCGAAGCATTGCTTGCGCATTTGCAAACAATTAAACCCACGCTGGGCATAGATTCGGTCGTTATTGTGGATTCGAACTTTGATGTTGTGCTACGCTCCCACGCGCCTAATGCACATGGTGATAATGTAGCGGGTGTCCCCATCTTCCAACGGGGAATGCAGGGGGAAGAAGTGCCCAGCTTTTCGGCTACGGACGCCATTCCTATGAGCATTTCCTATCTTATGCCCATTGTACACCGCGGCGAGGTCATTGGTACGCTTTCTACCAATGTTACCATGTCCAGCAGCGACTTTGTTGACCGCTTTGCCGATGCGTTAAATGCGGAAATTACAGTATTTAATATCGCAGGCGAGCGCATTGCCACTACATTAACAAATGCACAGGGACAACGCGAAGTAGGTACGTTTGTAGCAGACAGAATTATTGACGCGGTTATTCGCAATAACAACCGTTATTCGGGTGCGATGGAATTAAAGGGGCGTCCTTTTAGCGCCTATTATTTCCCGCTGCATGGCTGGGACGGCAGCGTTGTAGGTATGTTTTTTGCGGGTTTTTCTAACGAAGATACAGTGGCTGCGGTGACGACCATGCAAATGACCTTAGTGGTAATGGGTGTTGCAGGGTTATTTATTGCTGTTGTGCTTATGTATATTTTCTCCAGCCGTTTAATTGCGCCCATTGGCAAGCTGGTTGCGCTGGTTGCGGACGTTTCTAAAGGGCGGCTAAATACAAATGCAGACAAAAAAGCCCTTCCCAAAGACGAAATAGGCGCGCTTACGTTGGACGTATTGGCGCTGGTGGACGTAATTAAAGGCATGGTCAACGACTTGTCGAGCATTCAACATGAATACAACGTAAAAGGTAATATGACATACCGCATGGATGCAACCCGCTATGAAAATTCCTTCCGCGAAATGGTCGAATCTGTAAATGCGGTGCTGGAAGAAGAGGTTGCCAACATTAAAAATATTACATCGTTGCTTGCAAGCATTGGTAACGGTGATTTTAACGTAAAAATCGATGAATTGCCGGGCGATTTTATTATGCAAACCAACGGAATGCGTGATTTGACCGCAAAACTAAAGAGCGTAAATACCGAAATTTCCAATATCATTGAAGCGGCGGCGGTAAAAGGCGACTTGAATTATACGATAGATGCGTCCCAATTTAACGGAAGCTGGAAAAAGATTATGGCAGGACTTGGCGAAATTTGTGCCGCCGTAAACGCCCCAATTCTTGAAATTATGAATACGATTAAACGAATGAACGAAGGGCGTTTTGATGCGCGCATAAACGGTAGCTATGCGGGCGTTTTCAAGCAAATTAAGGAAGATGTAAACTTCTTTGTCAAAGATACGGACGACTACATGCAGGAAATTAACAAATGCATGGCGGCGCTGGCACAGGGCGACCTGCGCGCCAAAATTAATATGGACTTTGTAGGTGACTACGCGCCTGTAAAGCAGTCGGTAAACAATATTTCGGAAACGCTTTCCAAAACAATGCGCGAAATTAGCACGGCTTCAAATCAAGTGCTTTCGGGGGCTAAGCAAATTTCCAACAGTGCAACCGACCTTGCAAACGGCGCACAGCAGCAAGCAAGCAGCATTGAGGAGTTAAACGCGAGCATAGATGTGATTAACCAGCAAACCCAGCAGAATGCCGCGTCGGCGTTAGAGGCAAGCAACCTTTCCCGCAAGTCTACCGAGAACGCAAACGCAGGTAACGAGACCATGAATCAAATGCTGGACGCGATGAGCCAAATTAAGGATTCTTCCAACGAAATTTCGAAGATTATTAAAAATATCGAGGATATTTCGTTCCAAACCAACCTATTGTCGCTTAACGCTTCGGTGGAAGCGGCACGCGCGGGCGAGCATGGGCGCGGTTTTGCTGTGGTAGCCGATGAGGTGCGCAACCTTGCCAATAAGTCGCAGCAGTCTACGGTCGAATCTACAGAGCTTATTAACCAGTCCATTACCCGTGTTGATGCAGGTTCGTCCATTGCCGAAACGACCAGCGAATCCCTTGCCATCATCGTTAAAAACGCCAGCGAAATATTGGATATTATCAACGCCATTTCTGCTTCCTCTAAAGAGCAGGCAGAGTCCATTGCGCAAATTAGCCAAGGCTTGGCGCAAATATCCGGCGTTGTGCAGGCAAATTCCGCCGTATCGGAAGAAACCGCCGCCGCATCGCAGGAATTAAATTCGCAAGCGGAGGTATTACAGCAGTTGGTGAGTTATTTTAAAATGTAATATTTGAAATGCGCAAATAAAAAAGCCGTGAGAAAATCTCATGGCTTTTTTGATGCATTCTTTTGCGCCTATCAGCCCATAACTTAAAGAAAGTCAAAGCCGCTCTAGCCCAGCGTTCCGCCATATTTAGGCGTATCGAGAAGGCGGACGAAACTGAAACAACCAAGCCTACCGAAGAAGAAAATATCTGGGGCGAGGGCGTAAAGATTATTCGTAAATGCACTCCAAACCGAAAGCCCTTTAACCAAGCCGAAAAAGAGGCTTTTGTGAAAATGTATAATTCTGGCGCAAGTATGGGTGAAATTGCTAGATTGTACAAATGCCATCATACTACGGTTGGTAGCATCCTGCGGCGGATGAAGGTTGAAATCAGGTCATAGCTGATTACTTGCGCATATAGGTTTCCCAATCCTGTGGAAACCCAATATGCTTTAGCAAGATAGCCTCGCTATACTCGTCAATCAAAGCCGACATGACAGGCATAAACTCGGTATTCCACTTTTCTGTGTCCGGGTATAATTCACGCACCGCCATGATTGCTGCGAACAGTTTTCGTTCGGCAGGCTTGTCCACATTTGGGATTTTGGCTGGAATTACGCTAAAAACACTGTTGTAGAGCCTCCGAGAATGAGCGCACATATTCCTAAGATTTGTACAGCAGTACAGCCAACTTTTAGCCTCCGACACCGATGCCTTGAAAATATTGTGGGCTACTCGCTTTTGATCGGGGGTTAGCATTTCTGCGTAAAAGTAAGAAAGCATCCCGAAAGTAAACAACTCCATAATCACCCACAATGGAAACTGCCGATGGTATTTCGTGGCGTGGTGGGTAACAAATGGGAGCTTGTCATTGCTGTTCACTAGGTCATTTAAGCGAGAGGCAAAATCAAGGTGGTTGTGGTGGTAGTTAAAGTTTGCGGGGTTTAAATACCCATCTGCGCCGTATTTATGCGTATGGTAATATGACAATTGCGCACGAATATAGACTTCAAGTTCTTCAAGAACAGAAAATAACAGGCGGCGTAACTTGCGGTCAAATTCGTACAGCATATAAACCTTGTTGAAATCTGTTCCGTCCGCATATCTGCCATCTTTCATCTTAAAAGTCAGAAAATACGCTGAAAGCCTGTAGTAACTTACGCGTGACAAAACATCTTCGCAAAAAGCCTCATCGGAAATGGTACAGCCATGTTCGAGCAATTTGGCTATTTGCTGTTCATATGAAGCCGATTGTTTGAGCATCAAAACGCCCCCTAAAAGCAAATGTCCCCCCATGGGTCACATCACGCATTGCTGCAGAGAGGTGCGGGGGGTTCTATCGCTTATTAGTATATTCGGAAAAGGCAGAAAAAGCAACTGCTTATGACGGAAATTTCATCTGTAATTATAGTTAGTGCGAGGTGGATTCATAATCAGGCATTATTCGAGAAGATATACGCCCATGAGGATTCTGGCGTGGTAGCTGAATATGCCGAACCATTCGCCACACTCCTCGATCCAAATATTTTTGTGCTAAAGGGCGAGTTCGAGCGGCAAAACACACGGAATACCCAAGGTGGGCGACCAAATGAGGCCGCTCATCTTTCATTGACGGCACTTCTTAAAAAGTGTAAAACCAAAAACCAGCACCTTTTTTTCTGGTGCTGGTTTAAGTAAGGACTTTCTAGTGCAGATGACAGGACTTGAACCTGCAAGGTCTAGGACCACTAGATCCTTAGTCTAGCGCGTATGCCAATTCCGCCACATCTGCTTGGTGCGACAGATATTGTAAATCAAGCATTCCTTGGTGTCAAGTATGAGTTTGAGCGGAATTAACGTATGTTAATTCCATCAACAAACGAAGCTAATATATCATCCACCTTATTCACACTTCGTTCTACTATGCGATATAATCGCATTAAATTTTCTTTTTTGTTCAAATCGTCTTCACGAATTTCGCTTAAAATTTTTTCATTTTCATTTAAAATAGTTATATTCGCTTCAATCGTGATAACTTCTTCGTATATATCAGCAAATGTATCATATTTACGTAACACTAAGCTGTTATCACCATTTTGTGTGTGAAATACTTGATAGTCCTCAAATGGAGAATTCCGTGAGTTTTTAAGTATTTCCCAGTGAATTTTTTTGCTTTTAGTTCCTTCAATGAGTTTCAAAATAAATTCATCATAATTCATTTAACATCCTCCTAATCTGTATATACGTCGTCTACTTTTAATTCGCCGAAAATTATTGATAAATTATGTGTAATTTTTTGTTTATCTTCAATACTATTATTAAAATTTGGAGATGATGAAAGAGCTTGATTAATTTTTTTAATCGCTTTTTTTATTTTTTTGTTTGTAGCTGAAGGAAACTTTTCAATCATTGTTATTTGTACCTTTATATCTGAAAAAATGTTATTGTCATATATATCATCTTCATTTATTGACTTAATGATACCTTTTAATGCCTTTCCGATGTCGCCTTTTTTTTCCACAAAGACATTTTTGCTTAATTTTTCTTGAACAATCTTTTTTACTCGCCCTGCTCTAATATAAATAAATACAGACATAAGCAGTCCAAGTAAACTTATAATTCCACCATACTCATTTAATGTGTATTTTATTGCCTCCATATAAATAATCCTTTCAATAATCGCAGGTGCTATATATGAATTAAAGAAAAATAAAGGATTTAATTTCTCTAACGATATTAAAATAGTAATATTTTGTCAATATTTGTAGCATGAAAAAGGGTAATCGTAAAGGAGCGTCGGCAATATATTACCTACAGAAAAACGCCTGCAAAGGTTGAAATATCAACAATTGCGGGCGTTTATTATATTTTAAAACACACTGGCGAAATGTTTATACTAACGGTACATTTTTTACGGTGCGGACGCGTTCGTTTAGGTCTTCGATGCGGGCGCATAGGGTTTTGATTACGCTGTAGGGCATTTGGGGGTTTTCGCTCATCATTTCAAACACGTTGGTTTGGTTAATTTCCAGCACTACGGTTTCTTCTACGGTGACGACGGTTGCGGTGCGGGGTTTAAGCAGGAAGAGGGACATTTCGCCAAAAAAGTCGCCGGGGCCTAGGTTGGCTACGGCAATTTGGTGCGGTTCGCCGTAATTTTTTACCACACGTACCATGCCCGACAGCACAATGAACATGCTGTACGATTTATCGCCTTCTTTGATAATTTGTTGGTTTTTTTCAAACCTTAGCGCGGTGGAACGCTTTTGCAGCTCTAATAAATCAAACATAGAATACCTCCGGTTCATAGTCGAAATTGTTATAATCGTAAGCATCTTCGGGTAGCGGCGGGTCTTCGTATAGATTATCGTCGTTAATGGGGGGTTCGTCAACGGTTTTATCAGGAGATTCTTCATTTTCGTCGGCTTCTTCTTTGGAGCCGTTTTCTTCGGTTTCATCGTCGTCTTCGGGTTCGTCTTCCTCCGGCTCTTTAAATACGGGGTCGGGTTCTTTTTTATCGGGGTAAGGACTGTATTCGGGTTCGTATTCGGGTTCGCAGAGTTCAATGGGAAGCATTCCAAAATTAAAGCCGGTAATGGGGTCGCTTGGTCTATCAGGGTTGGGAAAATTGTTGGTGGTGTTTTGCGGGGCTTCGTTATTACCAAATAAACGCCATGCAGAAGCGCCCCGTATTTCCGCTTCGTCGTAAACTTGTGAGCCGGATACGCCACTCGTGTTTAAACCTACCAGCCCGCCCACATTGCCGTTACCGGAAATGCTGGACGCACCGAGAAGGCGCACCCTTTCCAATGTGCCTTCATTTACGTTGGCAATGCCGCCAATGGCGGGGGCAAATCCGCCGTCTATTGTGGCAATTACGTCCAAATCGCGGATAACGGCGGGGCTGCGTACCCTGCCAAATAAACCGTTTGTGCCTTGAAATGTAATGGTATGCCCTGCGCCGTAAAAAACACCCGCGAATTGTGGAATGGTAAAGCCGACAGGGGCGGTTATATCGCTGCTTAATTCAAAGAAATAGCCGCCCCAGAAAGCGCTTTCGCCCCAATAGCCGGGGGCGGGATTACCTGCCGCAATGCGCTGTAAATGTGCCGGGGTGCTAATAATAAACGGTTGGTCGCTTGTTGTGCCAAAATCGGGGTGCGTGCTATCACCGTCAAACTCGCCGGGGGGGGGGATTGATACATACGTGCTGGTTAGCGTAAGCGAAACGGGCAGTAGCGCGTACGCGCCGCCGCGCGTAATTGTTAGGTTAAAGGTGCCTGATACGGGGGGGACATCGGTATCGGGGCGTGTTGCGGTTATGGTAATTGTGTTTGTATCGGGGTTAGACGTAGCGGAAATAAAATTTGTCCAATCTGCGGGGGTAACTACGGTAATGTTACTCGTGGCTGTACCTTCTGCGTCAATTGTGTGGACTAACGCCGTGTCATTTACCGTTATATCCGCAGGGGTAAGTGTAAGGGTGGGCGCGGGTACATAGGTGGTGGTCATATACACCGTTACAGGAAGGTATACGGTTATGCCCTCGCGGGTGATAGGCAGGGAAAAGCTACCCGTTACGGGGGCAACCGCTGCGCTTGGGCGCGTTGCGGTTATGGTAAATAAATCCCCCGCAAGGTTGGTGGTTGCGGTGATATATTCCGCCCATTCGGGCGGGATTGCGAAGGTCGCATTCCCTATCGCCGTTCCATCGGTGGTAAAGTGATGCACCAGCGCGGTATCGGTAATGTTCATATAGGTTGGATTTATTATAAACGTGGGGGGCGGTATAACCGCGGGTATATAAGTGGTGGTTAAATACACCGCTACGGGCAAGGCTACAGTTACGCCTTGGCGGGTAACGGAAATGGTGAAGTCGCCTTCGATAGGGGCGATATCTGCCGTTGGGCGCACGCCCGAAAGCGTAATTGTACCGTTTGTCGTGTTGGGCGTTACGGTAACATAACCCGCCATTGCAGGGGGAATCGTGTAATTTACGTATATTTCCCCGCTTGCCGTGCCTGTGATGTATACAATTTGCGGCGTAAGAGAAGCATCATTTATCGTAACTTGTGCAACAGAAAAACCTACCGTAGGTACAACAGGCGGTGTAGGTACATGTACGGGCGGCGGTTCCGGTGTTGGTGCAGGAGTAGGTTCCGGCGTAGGGGTAGGGGTTGGTGCGGGTGAAGGTGCAGGGGGTGTAAATGAAGGCGGTGCGGTAGACTCGGGCGTGGATTGCGGTGTGGGGGTTGGCGAAGGAGATGGAGTAGGCACGGGCGAAGGTTGCGGGGTTGGCGAAGGTTGTGGCGTGGGTGACGGTGTAGGAATAGGCACAGGTGTAGGCTGTGGAGTAGTAATGGGCACAGGCGTGGGCTGCGGTATCGGTTCGGGGGTAGGCTGCGGTGTAGGCACGGGTGTTACCACAGGAGTAGGCACGGGTGTAGGGGCGGGTTCGGGTGTAGGCATCGGTGCAACCGGCAAAATAGGGGCGGTTTCTTCTGCGCGTTGTGCCGCCGTTTCTACCGCTTCGCGGGTAATTACGTTGTTGCCCGCCAGCGGTTCGCCCCGTTGTGCGGGTGCAGGTAAGGTGGGTAGTACTTCTTCCGATTGGGAATAAAAAATAATTTGCGGGGCGGGGCGTGATTGCACTAACCGGTCGCGCAGTTCGTTTTCCAAGGTACGCCATGCGATGGCATCGTGGATATTGGCGAATAGCTCGGGGTTTTCTGCCAGTGCGCGGGGGTCGTTTGCAAGTATTTCTAACAGGGTTAGGTCAATCATTTCCAAGGGAACGATAAAGGTTTCGGGTATTTCGTACACCGATTGGGACGTTTGGCGCCCTTGAATGTCCTCATGCAGGCGGGTAATGCCCTGCGGGGTAACGCTAAAGCTTGCCAACTCGCCGTTCTCGTCGGGCAAATCCATTACCACTTCGCCCTCAATTACGAGCAGGCGCACAAAAGAACCCCCGGCACCCGGGGTTGCGTCCACCATTCGGCGGTAAATAAGTATGTATTCCGTGCCGCGCACGCCTACTACCGTACCTGCCACCTGTACATGATTGTTGGAATGCGCGTCCAGCGTTGTGTCTACGCGTACTTTAATCATGCCCTCGATGAGGGAAACTGAACTGCTGTTGCGCCCGTGGCGCTGCCACAACGCATTAATGGACAGCTTTGTTAATTCGCCCAGCGTTATCATTTGCCGGTAATAAATAATGGTAGCGGTAGAATTTTCGCCCGTGATAATTACGTCGCCGTCGTATATGCGCATTCCGCGGTATACCGCCGTTAGGTGATGCCCGCCCGCACGGTGTACAAAAACCGAACCCCGCACTACCTGTACATGGGGGCTGTTATCCCCTTCCTGCGCCCAAACCAACGGCGCGCTAAGCGGAAATGCCAGCGTGATAATTAATATAAAGCACAATAGCTTTTTCATCATAAAGCCCTCCCGCTTTGTGATGCTGTATTATAAATTTACCCCAATTACGCTGTATGCTTGTACGCCTACTTTTTTATTACGTAGTTGTAACACACCAAGGTCTATTACGTCTACATGCTGTTTTACTTGCTGGTATGTTGCGTCGGAAATAACGATTTGCCCTTCAATTGCGTTGCTTTCCAGCCGTGCCGCGGTATTTATTGCATCGCCGATTGCGGTATAGTCCATACGAAAATCCGACCCCATGTTGCCAACCACGGCGTTGCCCGTGTTTATTCCAATGCCAAAGTGGAAATTTACGCCGTATTCTTGCATCATATCGCGGCGCAATTCCTCCGAGCCTTGTTTCATGGTCCATGCCGCCTTTACGGCACGCAGGGCGTGGTCGGGCACGTCGCCGGGGGCGTTAAATAAGCCCATGGTTGCGTCGCCTATAAATTTATCTATTGTACCCAAATTGCTTTGTATGGCACTGCAGGTTAGTCCTAGATATTTATTCACCATTTCTACCACTTGTTTTGGGGGATTGCTTTCGGAGAAGGAAGTAAATCCGCGGATATCTACAAACAATGCGCTTACTTCCTTTACCACGCCGCCTAATTGAATTTCCACCCCGCCTGATACAATTTCGCGTACCACTTCGGGTGCGACAAACCGCCCAAACAGGCTGTGAATATGCTTGCGGTCATGCTGTGCGTGTAGTGCCGCCGCAAGCACATATAACGCATACGAAACGGGAAGATATACCACACCCGTGCTTATCTGCACAATCATATGCCCCTGCGTATATGCAAAATATGCCCCGACGGGCAGCGCAATAAGGAGCAGCACAACCCCAACAAGGGCAAATGAAGGGCGCAAAAACGCGTATATAAGTAACGATAACAACGAAACAGCGGCAAAAATAACCCCGTTTACCCACGCGGGGGCATCGCTTAAAAATACACCTTCCAGGAAATTTTGGATAATATTTGCGTACACTTCCACGCCGTGGGTAGCGGCGCGGCGTTCCATGGGTGTGGTGAAGTGCATTTCGCCAATGCCTTCGGTATACGCGCCTATAAGCACAATGGCATCGCGGAACAAGGCGGTGGGGTATTCTTCATTTATCACGCCCCATAAGGATACGGCACGGAAGTGATTTGGCCCGCCCGCATACCGTATTGGGAACTGTCCTTGTGCATCTAACTGCGGTGCGCGTACCGCGGTATAGCCCATAGAGCGGCGGTAGGTATGGTATACTTCCAACGGGAAGGAATACACCGTAATATCGCCGAAGCGCATGGCGGTAAGGGCGTGGCGCATTACGCCGTCCGATGCGTGGGGGATAAGGTTTAAAAAGCCGTTGCTTGTTTCCCGCGCCAGGGCGTCAAAGGGCAAGATGTAGTCGATAATTTCTATCCGCGTATTTGGCGCTTGATTGGGGTTAAAAATGCCCACGCCGCCCATAACCAAGCGGTCGGTTGCTTGCGCGGCTTGCACAAGCCGTTCATCGTATTCGGGAACGCTCCCGTCCCCTTCATAACGCACGGTAACGCCTATCGCCGCCGCACCGTTATTGCTAAGCTGAGTAATCGCCTCTGCCATAAAATAACGGGGCCATGGCCATGTGCCAATTTCGTTTATACTGCGTTCGTCTATACCTACGATGATGATATTCCCCGCCGCAGGGCGCGTAGCTGTAAGCAAGCGGTCGTGCAAATAACGGTCTAGCCCCGCCAGCCAATTAAAATAAAACACGGCAGAAAAAACCGCAATGCATACCAGTGGTAGTACAACGCGCAACGCCCTATACATACGCCGCCCTCAAATCCTGCGGTACGTATGCTACAAGCAAGCTAAGCTCGGGAAACCACTCCAGCGTAAAGGGGAATAGGCGAAGCATTTCCTCTAAAGTTGTTACCATTACGCCGCGCAGTATGAAATAATCGCGGTCACGGGTGAGGGTTGTTAGTGTTTCGCCAATTTGTATATACAGTACGCCCGTATCTTCATTTAGATGTACATCTGCGCCCAGCGCTTCCAACAACGGGCGTATGGGAATGAAAATAGAATCTCCTTGCGCCCAAGGGGCGACGCGCCCCATATCTATGCGCGTATCGCCATGGAAAACGCGGATATCCCCGCGAAAGGCAAAGCGCGAGTTGATAGTTAGCCCCGTTTCCGCCAGCAGCTGTGTGCGGGGCGGGCGCCCTGCAAGCACGCGTTCGGTCAATGGAACGGCGACAATGCGATTATTTACCGTATCGGAAATAAAAAGCAATTCGCCGTTGGTGGCTAACCCTTCGGGGCGGGTTAGGCGCATATTTTCCGTAGAATGGTGGGCAAAACCCGCAACGCCGCCGCCTAACAGTGTACGCGTTTCCTGCGCCGTAACTAAGCGAATTGCGTGGTTTAGGCTATCCGCTATCAGCAGTGCGCCATCGGGCATACGGGCAATATCACGGGGGAAGTTAAACATAGCAAGTGTGTTGCACCCGTCTGTAAATCCCCCGTGAAAATAGTCGGAAAAGCGAATCGCCTCCCCTGGCTGCCCCGCTACGGTGGTCACGTTGCCGTCTGCAATGCGCCGTATTGCGTGGTTGGCGGCGTCTGCTACATACAGCACGCCCTCGGCGGTAAGGTATAAGCCGGAGGGCTCAAAGAAGCGGGCGTTGTACAGCGTACCGTCGGCAAAGCCGCTTTCCCCCGCCGCCCCCGCGTACAGAGACACATACCCCGCAGGGGAAATGCGCCGTATCGCGTGGTTAAGCGTGTCTGCAACAAAAATATATCCCGCTTCGTTTGCCGCGGCGGCGCGGGGGGCGTTAAACAATGCTTGCCCCTCCGCACCGTTGCGGAAGCCCGCCGTGCCGTTGCCTGCCAAGGTTATTACAAACTCGCCTATAATTTTGCGTATGGCGTGGTTACCCGTATCGGTTACGATAATACCGCCGCAGGGGGTGGCAAATACGCCCGAGGGCTTCATAAACATTGCGGTTTCCAAAAAGCCGTCAATAAATGCGCCCGCATGGTAATAGGAAAGCCCATACCGCCCGTGCCGCCCAATACGACGGCTGGTATCGTTGCCGATGATTTGTACGCGGTCGCACATCGAATCCGCCACAACTATGTAATCCCCCATTAGCGCAATGCCGATGGGGGCGTAAAGCTCGTCAAAAATACGCAAGGGGTCAATTAACCCATTCATGGAAAATACGGGCGTAACCGCTACGGCTTGCGCTTCCCCCGTGGTAAACCATGGGGTATCCTCCTGCGTTTCAAAGAAGCGCGGCATAATAAAATACGCCACCGCGCCTACGGCAAATAAGAGTATTGCCGTAAATACAATCGCCCGCTTCTTCATAGCCGTACCACCATGCCTTCGCGCGCCATGATAAATTCACTACAGGCTTCGTTTTTGTAGTACTGCGCCCATGTATCCAGCTGCTCGTCGGTATAATGCTGGGCAAAGTGGGAAAATAATACGCGCTTTGGCGCACATGCCCTTGCTAATTCTATGCCGTGTACCACGGTAGAATGTCCCCAGCCCTTATAGCGGGGGTAATCATCGGGGGCGTAGGCGGCGTCGAATACCACCAAGTCGGCATCTTTGCAATAGCTTAGCAGCTCGTCATACGCGGCGTCGCTCATGCCCTCTGTTTCCGAATCCAATAGATATACGAAGGTCCTGCGCCCGTCTGTAATGTGAAAGGAATATGTCATGTCGCCGTGATTTGCCCAAAACGGGGTAATGGTAAAATGCTCTATGGTAAACGGCGTGTTATGCTCGACGGCTATACAATCAAATTTACAGGCTTCCGCAAGGGAATAAGGCCAATACGGTTGCTGGAACGCGCCTACAATTTGCTCCACCAGCGGGCGCTCGTCCCGTGATGCCGTATATACCGTTGTGCGGTAATAATTTTTCCAAGAAGCTTGAAACGTACCCAGCCCTATCATATGGTCAAAATGCAGATGACTAAGCAGAATATGGCAGGGCGACGACCAACGGAAGGGGATATCCCGTGCGTAGGATTCATGGAAAAGCTGCATCATGCCGCTGCCCGCGTCAACGACCAGGCGAATGCCGCTGGACTGCACCGTCATGCACGAAGTATTACCCCCATACGCCGAGCCATTGACATGGGAGAGCGGAACAGACCCGCGGCAACCATAAATTTTAACCCTCAAATGAAGCACCCCTGCTTTTGATATGTAATACTCCCAACTTTTGCATTATAATGCTTTTACCGGAAAGGGGCAAACCTTATGCAAACACTTACCAATCGGCAGGCACGGCAGTTTATTTTAAAGAAGCAGGGGCTGCTTGGCGCGCACCGTTTTATAGGAAAGCAGGGCGCATTGGAATACATATTACAAGCGGGGTGTATCCAGTTTGACCCTGTAGACCTGCACGGGCAAAATGCGGAAATCCTGCTGCATGCCCGCGTAAAAAACTTTACCAAAAAAATGCTGCACGACCTCTTGTACCGCGACCGCAAGCTCTTCGACTACCCCGACAAGCAGCTTGCCATTGTCCCCACCGCCCATTGGGCGTATTTTGAGCGCTTCCGCGCTTCCGCCCGCGCACACGCGCAGCATTTCCCCGACTTGCCCGCATTGGAAGTGCAAGCCCTCGCTTACATTGAAGCGCACGGCGCGGTATCCTCCGCCGATTTGCCCATTGCAGGTACAACGCGCTGGAATTCCGCCATTCATTGGAGCGGCAACTGGAGTGGGCAAACCAACGCCGCCCGCGCAATACTCGAACAACTGTATTCCACAGGGCAGTTGGTTATCCACCACAAAAAACGCACGCGCAAATTCTACGACTTAGCCGCCCGCCATATTCCTGCCGAAATTTTACAAGCCCCCGACCCTCTGTCCGACGACTTTGACCACATCAAATGGCGCGTAAACCGTCGCATAGGCGCAATTGGTCTACTATGGAACCGCCCGTCCGACGCTTTCCTGGGCATACGCGAGCTCACCACCGAACTGCGCAACCGCGCTTTTGCCGAACTGCACCAAAACGGGGAAATCATACCCCTTTCCGTAGAAGGCATAAATACGCCCCTGTTTATGCAAGCCCAAGACGCCCCTCTACTGGACCAAATTTTAAACAACACCGCTGACCTAAAGCCCCGCACAGAACTCCTATCCCCCCTGGACTGTCTGCTGTGGGACAGAAAGCTGATACGCGCCCTGTTCAACTTCCACTATACATGGGAAATTTACACCCCCGCGCACAAACGCAAATATGGTGCGTATACACTGCCCGTTTTGCATGGCGAAAGCTTTATCGCCCGCGCCGAACCCGACAAGGATATTTGGTACGAAGCAAATATAAAACCCACAAAAAAACAGCTGTCCGCGATAAACGGCTGCTTGAAAAGGTTTGAACGGATTGGGAAAAATAAAAAGGATGGCACTCCATGAACCTGCCCCAAGAAACAAAAAAGTTAAACCGCTTTATCCTTTACCTACCTTTAGACGAAATTGAGGAAATTTCCGAAGCCTTGCAAGGCTATAAAGATTTGCCCGATGTAGGGGACGGGCTAAGCGCGATACTAAAAAGCGTTTTCCTAAGCAAGTACAAACAGGCTATTGCCCAAATTGATGAAATGGCGTTTGACGCTTACATTACTTCATATAATATCTGAGATTTTGTTAATGAATAAAAAAAGGGGGACTGTATTAGTCGGATAATACAGTCCCCCTTCAAATAGTCGGGCGTTCACCCGCCCAGCTTCAATGTGCCAATATCCTCGCATAAAATTGAAATGGACGACAAGATATAGTTGATAAACAGCTCCAGCTTTTCGTGTCTAATGGCGCTGTATTCGTTATTTAAATTAATTTGCTTGCGGCATTCATCTGCCAAGGCGTTGGCGTGTATTTGGGTAAGTGCGCCTTCCAGCACGCCCAGCCAGCGCATGACAGAGGGGTAATTTTTCATCTTAAATGCGCCCTTTAGCCCCTCTACTTGGGAAATGCTGTCCTCAGGGAAGTTGGCGAGGGCTTTTATATAGGTTTTTAACTGGTCGTCCTTCATTTTGTTTATGGTATCTTCGTTAAGCTCGGCAATGGTGGCGAGGCGTTCGCGTATGCGCTTGGCAAAATTGACCTGCGGTGCGGCGGTTTCCTCGGGGGCAGATTCTTCCAATACTTTTTTAATGTCCTCGTAGAGTAAGGCAAGGGTCGCCATGGTAAAGTCTACATAGGTTTTAAAACGGTCGTGTTTAATATTGTCAATGTCTTGGTATAGGGCAAGGTGCTTGTCGCAGTTTTTAACCAAGTTGTCCGCATTAATTTGGTTGAGGGTGTTGCGCATGGATTTGAGCCACTGCAAGGCGGGGGCATAGTCCATTTTGGCGAAGGCATTTTCCAGATGGCTGCGCTGTACGGGGAAGATGTTGACGGCGTTGGTTAGCGTTTCCTGATAATCGGCAAGCTGGTCATCGCTCATTTTAATAATCGTGTCGGCGTTTAAATCGCTGATGGCGTATAGGCTTTCTTTGTTTACAAGTTTTATCGCGCTCATGGGTCGCATCCTCTCTTTTTTTATGTACACCCACATTATCGCATTGAATTCGCACGCTTGCAAGATGTATAATTATGCTCATGATTACATTAAACGAAAGCCAGCAAATTGCTGCCGCTCACGTAAACGGACCCATGATGGTGCTTGCCGGACCCGGCAGCGGAAAAACGGCGGTAATTGTCGCCCGCGCACTGCACATGGTACGCGAGTGCGGTATTAAACCCGAGTCCCTGCTGGTTATTACCTATTCGCGGGCGGCGGCGCAGGAGATGAAGCGCCGCTTTGCGCTGGCATTTGAAGGCGATACGATACCCGCTGTTACGTTTGGCACGTTTCATTCCGTTTTCTTCCGCATATTAAATGCGCAATGCGAAATTGCGGCAGAGGGCGAGCGCCGTAACGTGGTGCGTGCCTTCCTGGCGGAGTTGGATTATGAAGCAGATGAAGAGCTGCTTTCTGCTTTGCTTACCGAAATGTCGCTGATGCGTAACGAATTGCACGACCGCGAATATTACCATGCGACCTCTGTCGGCGATAATGACTTCCGCCGTGTTTTTGATAATTACGAAGCTTATAAGGCGGAAAAAAATAAAATCGACTTCGACGATATGCTGTGCCGCGCATATGAACTGCTTTTGGAAGATAAAACCGTGCTAAACAGGTGGCGCAAACGCTATACATATATTATGATTGACGAGTTCCAAGACATTAACCGCGTGCAGTACGAGTCGGTAAAGCTGCTTGCCGCGCCGTTAAACAATTTGTTTATCGTGGGGGACGATGACCAAAGCATTTACCGCTTCCGCGGTTCGCGACCGGAATTTTTGCTGCATTTCCCGCAGGATTTCCCGGAAACGCAGCAGGTGACGCTGGCGGTGAACTACCGCTCTACCAACGCGATTATTGCCTTTGCGAATGCGATTGTCGTTGAAAATAAGCAGCGCTACGCCAAAGAAATTAGGGGTACAGGTCAAGCGGGTGTAACGCCCGTATTGCTAAAAGCCGAAGACCCAAACGATGAAGCCTTCCGCATTGGTGAGCGCATACGCGAAATGCTTAAAAACGGCACAAACCCCGACGAAATTGCCGTCGCCTTTCGCCTAAACATGCAAGCCCGCGCCTTTGCGGACGCATTTTTGCACCTTAACATTCCTTACCGCACGCGGGACGAAATGCCCGTGTTGTACGAACATTGGGTGGCGGAAGATATTTTTGCCTACCTGCGGCTAAGTCTTGTAAAAGCGCACGCGGAATATAACCCCGATGCGGTGCGCGTGGTAAATAAACCGTACCGATATATTGGCAAGGCGTTCTTGGAAGGGGCACAGCGCCGCGGGGTATGTATTTTTAGTGCCTACGTGCGGGATAAATCTTTGCACGTTGCGCAAAAAACGCGCATAGAGGAGCTGCTAACGCACATAAAAACGCTGCGTGGCAAAAATACGGCAGATATGATACGCTATATTCGGCGCAGCATAGGATATAATACTCATATACTTGACCATTGCGAATTCCGCAAGTTGGATACAAGCGGGCTAAACGAGATTTTAAATGAATTACAGGAGGCGGCAAAAGCACACCCGCGGTGTGAGGATTTTCTCGCCCATGCGGCGGGGCGTATTGCCGCAAAACAGGACGGCGCGCCTACAGGTCCATGTGTTACACTTACTACACTACACAGCGCAAAAGGGCTGGAATTTGAAAAAGTATTTATCACAGGCGTAATTGAGGATATAATCCCCCATATACGAAGCAAGACGGCGGCAGAAATTGAGGAGGAGCGCCGATTACTATATGTGGGTATTACCCGCGCAAAGCACGAACTCTTTCTTTCTGTGGTAAAATCACGGTATGATAAGCCTGCGGTGGTTTCGCGGTTTATCAAAAATTTTTGATATATCGGAGGTTATAAAAAATGAAAAAATTCTTTCGCAAGCATAAGCAAAAAATTGTAGCGGGTATTGCAATTTTGGTTGCCGCGGTAATGGTATTTGGCTCGGTGGCTATGTTTTTTGTATAGGGGGCGCGTAATTAATGGACGAATTTGACGAAATGATGCAGTCGTTGGGCATGGGTTCGGACGAGGACGAGCCTGCGCCGCCGCCGCTTGAGGAAACCGACAGCGGCGATGATTTTGACATGAGCGGTTTAGAAGGGTTGGACGAGCTTGAAGCCTTGTTAGGCGCAGGCGGCGGCGATGATACAACCGCCGAGCCTACACCCTTTGGTACAGGGGACGACCTGGACGCACAGCTTGCCGCCGCCCTGGCACAAGACCAAGAAGCCGTGGACGATTTTGAAGCGCTGGACATGGCGCCCAAGGTAAGTTCCCGCTCGGTATATGACGGGGGCAGTATTTTAGACGACGACGTACCCGCGCTCATTTACTCCAAGGACGACGGTAAAACCGGCGGCAAGAAGAAGCGAGGCAAGCTTTTTGCGGGGCTTACCGTGCGCAAAATTTTGGTGGCGGGCTTTATTTTATTTTTAATTTTTGTTGGTGGCGGTGCGGCGGCCGTTGTGGTTGCACACGCCGTAGCGCAGGAGCGCTTGGTTGTTGACGCCATGTCGCACTTTACGCCCATCGAAATCCCCCAAAACGTGGCGAATAATGCCAACTTTATACCCATACACGAGCGGCTTGTTTTAAGCTGCCAGTCCTTTACCTTTTCGCGTATGTCGGCGGGATATTTGGCTACGTATGTGTATTTTGATGAAGTTTTTGACCCGGAAGATTACATTATTCTGCTGTACGACCAGCGGCGGCGTTTATTTGTGCGCCAGCAATTTGACCTGCAGCCGGACCCACTGCTGGGTACAATTTTACGGTTTGACCCGATTATCCCTGGGGTGCGCTTTCTTACACTGCATATCCAAAATAAGCAGACACGTGAATATGGGGCGTTTAACTTCCGTTTAATGGGGCAAATGACCTTTGGGGCGCCTGTTTTTCTAAACCATCCCTTGGCGTTGGTGGAAGGTGGCGACCCCAACAGCGGCATACGCATTAGCAATGCCGCGTTTAGCAATATTGATTCGTCCATATACTTTAGCTTTGGGGGCGAGTTTGAAGGGGTGGGCTTGCGCAAGCGCGGCGAATCGAATGACACGATGGTTCTCCTTCGCGATAATTTTGGCGGAGCCACGGTATTTACCGAGCAATATGCCATTGCGTTTTTTGAAGACAGCGATGCATGGGTAGGGCGCGCTACCTTCGGACCGCTGCTTTCCTTGCACTCGTATGTGGACATTGTTTTCCGCGATTTGTATTATGTGTATGAATACCCGCCTGTGGACATTCCTTTGCGCCATTTAAGTGGGCGCAACCAGGATTATCCCCATTCTATGTACATTGGACCGTTTATTTTAAACTTGGAGGCCATGGCACAGCAGGGGCATCTTTTGGTGCTTGTGCTGCATGGAACGGACACAAACGGACAGCGCCTTCCCACCCATGTAGAGGCGAGTTTGCATATAGATTTAGGGCGAGGGGAATATATATTACTACCCACCCAGCAGGTAAATGTTTCTCCCCGCGGGACGGATGTCGTTTTCGACCTTATGCCGTACATTGCGCAATTACGGGACGTGCATATTGACCGTTATACATTAGTTTTACGCACGGCGGAATTTGGCGTGCCCGAGGTGAGCGTTTCGCTTAACCTTGCAAATGCGGCACAGCAGCCCGGCACGCGCAGGGAAAATGTAATTCTTTCCATAGAATCGGCATTTATGTCGCGCCTTGCGTATATGTCTAACGAAATTGCGCTGCATTCCATTATTGGATTTGCGCCCGAATTACTGCACGATGCAGAGGTAATGCGCCCCTTTGCACAGCGTAATGTAAACGAGCGCCCCATGTACAATGTAACTTTGGTTGCGGGCGATTTTATAGACAATTATACCTTCCTTGCTGTGGTGGAAAGCGAGTGGGCAAAAGACCTGGGCACGGATACGCAGTTTTTGCGTACCATGCACCGCGTAATTGCCCGCAGCAGCGAAGGGATTTGGTCCATTGTCAGCGATACACGCTTTTGAGTTAAAGTTTGCCTTTATTGTCCTTTGTTTTTTGGTTGCTTTGGGGTCATACTTCCGGTGCAAGCACCCGCGTGATTGGGTATTGCTTGTTGGGGGTATGGCCTTTACCGTTGGCGCAGATTATTTTCTGGTTTTGCACGATATACACATAACGGGGGTTAGCGTGTTTTGGTTTGCGCATATCTTCTATGCCGCGCGGGCGGTAAATAGTGGTATAACAAGCTATACGGGGCGTGCTTCCTTTCGGCAGGGGTTTTGTTATGTTGTTATCATCTGTGCCCTTGGGGCGCGGTTTGTAACGGGTTTGGGTAATGTGCTTATCCCTGTTGTTGTGTATGCTTGTTTATTTGGTGCAAGTATTTTTTTAAATTTTTATTACAGACGTACACTGCACAATGCGCCCTTGGTCTTGGCGGGACTTGTTCTATTTGTCTTATGCGACATATGTGTTATGCTGTTTAATATACCTCGGTATTTTGACGTGCTGGAAAATTTTATGCGCTTGCTTCCGCTTATTTGGGTATTTTATCTGCCTGCGCAGGCGTTACTTGCGGTAAGCGCAATAGACTTTAAAAGGGGATTTTTACATGATAGACGGATTTAATGACCCGCTGGTGGATATTCACCATTACAGCCCTACGTTAAATATTGCACAGCTGCTTACTTTTAGCGAACGCAAGGGCTTGGGTATTACGCGGGCAATGGTGCAAAATTATATACGCGACGGGTTGCTTCCGCCGCCTAAGGGGCGCATTTACACGCGCAAGCACCTTGCGGCGTTGGTGATGATACAGCAGTTAAAAGCGGTCTACGACATGCCTACGATTAAAGCCGTACTTGTGCCCTATATGGATGGCGAAGGGCTTCCGTTGGAAACCTACGCACGGTTAACGGCACTGCGCGAAGTTGCGCAAGATAAATGGGCAGAAGCGGTTGCCCCTACATTTGCGGGGGAAAGTGCAGGGCAGCTGGCAGAAATGGCTTGGGTAGCGGGGTACGCCGCCTTTACAGCGGGCGGGGCACAATGAGCGCGTGGGAAAAGAAGCTGCAAGCCTTTCTCGCTACGTTTGCCCATGCGAAGGATATGGCGGGCGTGCTGGTGTGCGGGAGTTACATAACGGGTAACCCTACCGCGCATTCGGATTTGGATGTACATATCCTCTTAGATAATGCCGTTACCTACCGCGAACGCGGGAATAAAATTGTTGACGGGTTGCTTATCGAATATTTTGCCAACCCGTACAAGCAAATTTTGCGCTACTTTAAAGAAGATTTGCAAGAAAAAAGCCTAATGTGCCAAACACAGTTTGCAACGGGCAAAATTTTGCTTGATAAAACGGGAGAAGTGCAAACGCTAAAGGATAAAGCGCGGGAAATGATTGCGGAATTTTACGCA
Source organism: Defluviitaleaceae bacterium (assembly GCA_009786535.1). Lineage (GTDB taxonomy): Bacteria > Bacillota > Clostridia > Lachnospirales > WQUN01 > WQRX01. Next base: position 88,670 of record WQRX01000004.1, read on the forward strand.
TCGCGTTGCAGTGATTTACAAATATCTGCGCTGAGTAAATATTTTTTGTGGGACATGCGCGACGACTTGCAGGACGCTTATGAAAACAGGCGGGCAGATTTTGACTTCCTTTACTTTACGCGATTGCAAAGTTTGCTTAAAATATACATGAACGGCATAAATTTGCCCTACGAAAGCAAGGCAATTTTGGGTAATATCGTTGACCCCAACCTGCGGGAAAAATACCTGCTGCGCGAATTGCCCGATGAAAATACAGCGCAATTAATTGCCCGCGCACTCACCGCCGAAAGTAAAGCCGAAAAATTAGCCGTTTATGAACAACTCACTGCCCAAATATTAACGCAAGCGGGCGGGTTTGATATTGATGGGTTTGCGCTATATTCGGGGGTAGATGGCTAGCTGCAATTTCCACCACGGCGCCAAGCGGAAGCGTTGTATTGGGCGAGGTATGCCCGCAGGGAATGCCTGTGACTATAGGAATTTCCAGCGGAAGCAGGATATCCTGTATCGTTTGCGAGAGTTCTTCAATTGAATAGGGCGAAAAATCGCCAAGCAGAATGGCTTTTGCGCGGGTAAATTTACCCGCGTATTTTAGTTGCAGCAGCAGGCGGTCAATTTTGTACGGCTCCTCGTTAATTTCTTCAAGAAACAGGATTTTACCCGCTGTGTCAATTTCATAGGGTGTGCCGAGGGATGATGCGATAAGCGTAAGGTTGCCGCCCGTGAGGGGCGCGGAAAGGTTGGAGCGGTTAAAGTTGCGGGGCGCTGCCCCACACCCTTTTGTGAATAGGGTGTCTTTGAACCATTGTAGGCTTTGGGGGTTTACTTCCTCCCCGCCGAAGTCGGGGATAGGCATTGGCGCGTGGTAGGTGATGAGGTTGCAGCGTTGGTTAAAGGCGATGTGCAGTGCCGTTACATCGCTGTAGCCTGCAAAAACCTTGGGGTTATTTTTTATGAGCGTATAATCTATAAACGGCAGTAAGCGCTGTGCGCCATACCCGCCGCGCGCAACAAAAATGCCGCGTATCCGCGGCGAAGCAAAGGCATCGTGTAAGTCTTGCAGGCGTAATGCATCGTCTCCTGCGAGGAAGCCCTCGCGGGCGCAGCAGCTTTGCGCGATATGGCAGCGCAGCCCCATACTTTCCAGCACGCGCACGCCTTTTTCCAGGCGGTATACATCACAGGGACCTGAAGTTGCGATAACCGCCACTTCGTCCCCGACATGTAGCAGCGGGCGATTAACCATAAGCGCAACCCCTTCATGGGGCTACGCGGTGAGCTTTTTGCGCACCCACAGCGCCCCGATTTCGATTAAATACATCGCCGCAAAAACCACAAGAATAATGGTCGTTAGCCCTGCAAAATCCACCTGTCGTACCGCGCGGGCAATGAGCATTCCCACCCCGCCCGCACCTACGATGCCCAGCGATACCGAGTCGGCGATATTTGCCTCTAGGCGTATTGCTATCCACGATACAAATGAAGTAAAAACGGCTGGCAGTAAGCCATGCAGGATTATTTGTATCCGCCCCGCGCCTGTGGCGCGCATTGCGTGAATTGCGGCGTATTCCTGCTCTTCGATTGAGCCGATAAACGCCCGCGTTAAATAGCCAACGGAGGAGAAAACCAGCCCAACCACGGCGGCTGTTGCGCCAAACCCAAGGCTTGCCACTACCATTAAAATAAGCACCAGCGAAGGAATTGCACGGATAAGGCTTACCGTGCCTTTTATTGCCGCGCCCAGTGGCTTACAGGGGGCAATATTCTCCGCAGCAAGGAAGGCAAGCACCAGCGAAATGGCGCACCCTATCGCAAGGGCGCACACGCCAATTGCCGCCGACACCAGTAATTGGCGCAATATTTCGGGTAAGGCGGAAGCATTAAATGCCCAAAACCGCGCAAGCACGGCGCCGGCATTTTGCATACGCACTATAAACTGCGCAAGATTTATATCCAGTCTATGCGCGGAGAAGAAGAAAAGTGCCGCCGCACCCGCAATACCTGCCCCGCGTAACCATGTGCCGTGCGCTTTACTACCGGGTTGCGCCAATTTTTTGCGTAAAAAATTCATCAAAAATTCTGTTGCCAAAACCATCGCCATCAAAATTAAAATTAGCGCCATCGCCCGCCGAAACCCGCGCAAATCTAAATTTGCCTGTATGAGAAAGCCCAGCCCGCCCGCGCCCACCATGCCCAAAACCGCCGATGCGCGTATGTTTATTTCAAACGAAAAGAGCGTCCAATTAACCCAAGCCGGTATAAAGGACGGCACAAGCCCGTGGAAAAGTACCTGCCAGTACCCCGCGCCCGCCGCCCGTAGCGCCTCCAGCCTTGTGGCTGCGATTTCGTCCATGCTTTCGGCATACGACCGTGCCAAGAAACCCAGCGTTGCAAACACCAGCGCCATGATGCCCACCATTGCGCCAATGCCAAAAATAAAGACCATCACCGTTGCCCAAACCAGCAGCGGCACGTTCCGCAAAAACGATACAAAGAAACGCACGAGAATGCGTAACGGTGCAAGCCGATTCATTTCCCGCGACATTAAAAGACCCAATAAAAACGCCGCTAGCGCCGAAATGTACGTACCCACCACGGCAAAAAATAGGGTGTCCGCCACCCGCGAAAAAATAAGCGCCGAATCGGTTCCAATATACACCCAGTTAGGCGGCAAAAAATTAGCGCGAAAAAACCGCACAAACGCGGGGAACCCCGCGAAAACGTTGAAAAGATTAACGTTTATATAACGGAAGGAGAGGAATGTCAAAAGAAGAACACATAAGAGCGAAAACCTTGGGGCGCTGCCCCGGGGCAACGCCCCCACGGTCTTGCATCTAATCCTTTGACCTTGACCTTCCCCGTAAATCTGCGCAATAGCTTCATCGGTTAATTCATCGGCGCTTCCGTTGAATACTACCTCTCCGCCGTTCATGCCTATGATACGGGTGGCGTATTTTTTCGCGTATTCCACCTGATGGAGATTTATAATGCACGCGATATTTTTTTGTTGGGCAAAATTTTTTAAACAGTCCATTACGGTGTCGGCGGACGCAGGGTCCAGTGACGCGATGGGTTCGTCTGCGAGGAGCAAATCGGGGCGTTGCATGAGGGCGCGGCAAATGCCCGCGCGTTGTTTTTGCCCGCCTGAAAGGGTGCTTGCGCGCCGGTGTGCCTGCGCGGTTAAGCCTACTTGGGCGAGCAGTTGGTGTGCGTAAGCCCTGTCCTCGGGGGTGTATGCGTTAAAAAGGCTGCGGTGTAACGGCGTATGCGCCAACCGCCCATGTAATACGTTGGTGAGGACGGGTGTGCGGTCGATGAGGTTGTGATGCTGGAATATCATGCCGATTTTCGGACGCATTTTTATAGAAAAAGGCGCAAGGTTGAACAAAACCGCACCCGATGTTGGGGCAACCAAGTGATTGATGCAACGGATAAGCGTGGACTTTCCCGCGCCTGATGGACCTATGACGGCAACCATCTCCCCCGCGTAAACATCAAGATTTACGTCGCTTAACGCATAAGTTTTGCCGTCGTAGCTTTTATGTAAGCCGCGCAGTGATAATAACGGCGCGGCGTTTAATTCGGTTTTGCTATTGCTCGGAAAGGTCAATTTCCAAAACCTCCGCCATGGAAATTAAGTGCTGAATTTGCGCGTCATTGGGCAGTACAAAGCGCGTGTCGTGCGTGCCGAAGCGCGTTTCGAAGTATTCTTCATTGGCATAGGCGAGCAGGAAGGCGCGTACCTCTTCTCGTAATGACTGCGGCAACGCGGCAGACGCAATGTAACCGGGGAAGGGGATAATCGCCGTGTCGCCGATGATGCGCACATCGCCTTCATTAATTACGCCCGAACGTATAAGGTTGCCCAGGTTTAAATTGCCTACGGCGGCGGCGTCAAAATCGCCGTGGGCGACACCCATAATGCTTGCGGGCTGCCCGCCCGAAAACGTTACCGTGCTGAAGAAACCGCCCGCCTCTACCTGCGTGCGCGTTAAATCAAGGGTGTTCATCAGGTGATACAGCGGGTAGAAGAAGCCCGACGTGCTGGAGGGGCTAATGAAGGCGAAGCTGCGCCCGCGCATGTCCTCCATGGTTTGGATATCGTCCTGTGCGGTGATGAAAACCGTCTTGTTAATGGACGCGGGGTTATCGGTGACAACCAGCCTTTCCACGTCCATTACTTCCCGCGCCATTAGGTACACGAAGGGCGAACCCCACATAATGTCCAAATTGCCTGCGCGCATGGCTTCTATGCCTACGATGTGGGTCGCGTCTTCGATGATGCGCACGGGTATGTTGATGTGCGCCTCCAGCCCCGTGCGGAAGTCTTCAAATACCGCGACGGACTGGGGGTTGCCGTCGTCTACCAACAGGGCGATGCGCAATTCGTCGGGTGCGCCCGACGGGCGGGTTGCGCCAAGCCCACACGCGGTGAACGTCACCGTTAGTGCCGCTAAGGCAAGTGCTGCGAGTAACAGGGTTGTTGCTCTTTTCATAGTAAATCCTCCCAAATGTAATTTTGAGAAGCCGTGGCCATTGCATTAAAAATGCCGCCTCTAATAAGAAGCGGCAAAAAGAACCTTCGCCATTGCTCCCTACGCTAGAATTATCTAACAGGTTCTAAGGGTCAGGTATTATACCTTCTCAGCCCGGTGCGAAGTGATGTACTTCGCGCAACAGCTCCCCTGCAATGTTTGGAGTGTAGCAGATGGTTTTGTGTGTGTCAAATACTACCGCCCATACATCAACCAATCCAGCGTATAGTCAAAGGCGAGCAGGCGTATATGGTGCGTCCATGTGTGGTCATGCCCTTCGCGGTAGGAATGAATGTTGGCTTGGATGGATATGGGGTGCGCCGACCATTCCACTTCGTTTGTGTTGCGTTGGCGTTCGATAATGCCCGTTGCGGCGGTGTCACGTTTTAGGGCTTCTACAAGGGAGCGGATTTCCGCAGGGTCGGTGATGACGGTAGTCGCCTCGCGCAGTACAATGTCGTATATGCCGTGTTCTTGCAAGCGTATCAGTATTTCGCCTTCGGCAAGCATTTGCTCCAGCCACGGGATGTCATGTATGGTGAACCATCCCGTTTCAAAACGCACTTCGTCTGCGCCTTGTTGCAAAAGTTCAATAGCGTCTTTAATTTCCGTAATGGTGAGGAACGGCGCAGGCAGACGAATTTCTATTTGCGCAATGGTGTGGGGGTGGTGCAGGGGCGCAAAGCGCGAAAGGATTACCGCTTCCTCGCGCAGCAGGTCTTCGACGCCTATGCGCTGCATAAAGTCGGGCGGCAGTGTGTAATTGCGCGTTACGGTTGCGCCGTTGTGTAGGTAATACACGATGGGTAAGGGTTGCGGTTGCATCTCCCAACTCCACCTGGTGTTTGCCGCGTTCCACACTAAACGGCGCAGGGAACGGCGCTCGTTGATAATTTCTTGATGGATTTCCCGCGTACGGGCAATGATATCGGGGTCGGTAATGGCTATAAAGTCTACCCCTTCCCGCTGACTGCCCCAAAAATGTTGTACTTGAATGCCCGCAATTTCATTTTCGCCGGGTACGCGCGTAACATAACCCCATAAAAAGCCGTTAGTCACCAGCAACATAAGCAGGTACAAGCCCACTGCAACACCGCCGAAAATGGGCAACTTGCGTACCTTGTTGCCTACATGCAGCGTTTTTTCCGCCAGCATTTGCGCAAGGAAATATACCAGCACAAAACCCACAACAAAACCGACGTAAAAAGCGCCCCGTCCGCCGCCCATCACCATAATGAAGAATACACCCATGGCTATCATGCCTACCAGCGACATGAGGAAAATCAGTACATTTTTAAGCGGCACAAACGCGACCGAATCGCCCGCCGTTTCCGCCCTTCTGCGCAAACAGCAAAAGCGCGCAACGGCAAAATATACGACCGTCAGCACGGCATACCCAATATACAAAACCCACATGTAATCGCTGTTAAAGGGCGCATTTGACCAGCGGTGGTCGTTGATTACATTGCTCATCATTACGGGATGCATCATATACAATATTTCGTCGATAAAAAAATTACCCGTAGTGGAAAAACCAAATAAATACATATGCGCAATGCTCCACCCAAGCCCAACGATAGCAAGAGGTAAAAACGAAATAATGCCCGCAAGTATTATCGAAACCACGCGGCTGCCCGAAATGGACACCGCCGTAATACCCAGCGCAAAATATACCATTATGCCAAGCAAATTACGCAGGAAAAAGCCCGCAACAATAGTAAACGTATTAAGCTGCTGTATCATTTCTAACCCATCGGGCCATAAATAGCGCGAGGCATGGGATATTGAACTGGCCTGGATTACGCCCCATTCTACAGGAAAAACCTCCGTGCGGAAATGTTGCAAATGCACGGGCACAAGCAGCATCAGGCACAGCAAAAACAGCGGAATAACCAGCATAATAAAGCCCGCAAGCACATTGGTGTAAAACATCTGCCGTTTGTTTACGGGAAAGCCGGCAAACGCCGTATTTGTAACCCCGTTAAAATGGTTGGGGAATAACGCAAACGCCACAATTAACGGGAAGGCAACCATAGTAAAAATAGTTGCGGGGTGGCTATGGGTAAGCACCAGCGCCATAAAATGGTCTGCCCCTGTCCAGCTTACACCTTCCCGTGCGGTGTGCATCGGCATGATGATGCCAAGCAGATACACCGCAAGCAACGCAAGGGGAATGACGATAAATCGTTTTAACTGCTCTATCAGCAGCGGCGTGTTAATGAAGGTTTTCATACACAAACACCTCCTCTAAGGTTAGGGGTAAATGGTCGTACAATAGGGGTTGCAGGGCTTTAATCTTAGCCTCTACCTCATCGTGTTTGCCGCGGACGACAAGCAGCTCAACCGCGCCTCTTGTTTCGCGGTGCAGAAGTTCGATGCCTTGATATTTTTCAACGTCCTGCGTTTTTTCAGGGGCGAAGGCGACTTGAATTTTATGCACGTCGGCTTTTAAATCGTCCAAGTCCCGTTCAATACCCATACGCCCGCCTTTGATAATGCCCACCGCATCGCATATCCCGTCCATTTCCTTTAAATTGTGGGAAGAAATGAGCACCGTTAACCCGCGCTGTGCCACGTCCTCGATAATGAGTTCGAACACGACCTTGCGCACCAGCGGGTCTAACCCGTCGATGGGTTCGTCCAGCAGCAGTACATCGGGCATAACGCTCATGGCAAAAATAAACGCCGCTTGCTTCTGCATTCCCTTCGAGAATTTGCCCAGCCGCCGCTTAGGGTCTAACCCCATTAAGCCCAGCATTTTGGTGTAGCGTTCCTCGTTCCATGTTTGCGCGTACATGCGGCGCATAAATTTGTGCTGCATTTTTAGTGTATAAAACGGGAAGAAGTACAGTTCATCGGGGATATACCCCACGCGGGCTTTAATTTGTATATTGTCATAGACGGGGGTATTGTCGATGCACACCTCGCCGATATCTTGCTTGTACACGCCCGCCAAGTGTTTAATTGCGGTGGTTTTGCCCGCGCCGTTTACGCCAACCATTCCGTAAATCGAGCCTTGCTTTACGTGCAGGTTTAACCCGTCTAATGCGGTAAAATCATCAAATCTTTTGGTTAAGTTTTCGATTTTAATCATGTATCTGACCCTCCTTTAAGTGGCGGCGCTGTGCTTAACGCGGTAAGAATTTCCTCCTGCGAAACCCCACGATAGCTAAGTTCCTGCGCGGCGCTCCGTAATTTTGCAAAAAGGGCTTCAATTTCCTGAGATGTTTCAGGCTTGCCGATGTAGCTGCCCTGTCCGATTACCGTGTAGATGTAGCCCAGCATTTCCAACTCGCGGTAGGCTTTTTGTACCGTGTTTGGATTTACCGTTAGCGTGCGCGCCATATCGCGTACACTGGGTACTTTACTGTCCGGTGCAAGGGCACCGCTAACAATAAGCCGTTTAAAATTATCCACCACCTGTGTGTAAATGGGTTTGCGGCTTTTTAAGTCGATTTGGAACATGTTTACACCCCCTCTTTTAATTTACCGTCGTGTATTTCAAACACAAGCTGTGCTTTGGCGGCAATTTCGCGGTTATGGGTCACCATTACCACGGTTTTGCCCGCCTTGTGTACGTTAAAAATGTGCTGCAGCACCTCCTGCTCGCTTTGTGAGTCAAGGTTGCCTGTGGGTTCGTCCATTAGGAGTATTGGCGGGTCGTTTGCCAGCGCACGGGCAATGGCGATGCGCTGTAATTGCCCACCCGATAGTTCATTGGGCTTGGCATTTGTTTTGTCTGCCAACCCTACAAGGGCAAGCAATGCCTCCGCGCGGTTTTTAGCAGGTTTTTGGGAAGAAAAAAGCATAGCGGTTTCGATATTTTCCCGCGCGGTTAAATTATCTAAGAGGTTATAGGCTTGGAAAACGAAGCCGATTTTTTCCCCGCGCAGCTTGGAAATTGCGTTGTCATTCATGGCGGAAATGTCCGTGCCCTCCAGCAAAATGCGCCCTGCCGTTGGCTTATCTAACGCGCCGATGAGTTGAAGCAGCGTACTCTTCCCATGCCCCGAAGCCCCGACAATACACGCAAACCCACCGCGGGGAATGCGTAGCGACACCCCCCGCAGGGCGTGGGTTTTTGCCTTATTGCCGTAAATTTTTTCTATATCAAGCGTTTCGATAATATAATCAGCCATTGCGTATCGCCTCCATTGGGGTTAGTTTTGCCGCTTTCCACGCGGGGTACAGCCCCGCAGCTACGGCAATTACCACAGAGAGTGCAACAACGCCCGCAAGCAGCGTTACGGAAAATGCAACCGCCGTATCGGGTGTGCCTACCACGGCAACAAATTCGTTACGCGAAATAACGGGCGCGGCAATGCGCGATACGCCAAAGCCCACAAAAAAGCCAAGTAAGCCGCCCAGCAGCCCGTATAACCCCGATTCCAGTACAAAAATGCGGAAAATGATGCCGCTTCTGCTGCCCATTGCGCGTAAAATACCAATTTCGCGGCGGCGTTCGTAGGTCGCGGTCATCATTGTATTAATGATGCCAAACGCGGCGGCAATAAGCGCAACACTTGCAATGGCTTGCAGCGTTACGTTCAGCGAACCAAGTATAAGCAGTACCGAACCCAGCAGCTCCTCGTTGGTGGAAACGGACAAATTAGCAATGTCTGTGATGGCGGAAATATAGCGGTCAATATTTGTTACGTCCGCCACCGTAACGGCAATAAAGGACACATAATCCCCAAGTCCAAAAATTTCCTGCGTAATGCATAAGGGCATAAACATGGTGATATCGTCGTTGCTATTGGTGGCGGAAAGAATGCCCGCGATGGGAATTTCCTCCCCGCGCAGGGTTACGGTATCGCCCGTTTCCAACTCGAAGCGCCCCGCAAGGGCGTAGCCAAGCACAACCTCACGCGCTTCTTGGTGAGAAAAGTATGCCCCCGCATGTACGTCCCACCCGCGGTGGCGCTTCATTTCCGCGGGAAGAATGCCCACAAGCGATACAGGCACTTGCCGGATAGATGAACCCACCGTAAGATAGGGCACCGCCCCTGTAACGCCTTCGATTGCGGCAATTTCAAACACAATTTCGCGCGGGATAGCCTCGGGCAAATGGTCGCCCGTTAGCACGGAAAGGTTAATGAAGGGGCAATCCGCCCGCGCCATAACAATGAGATTTGCGCCAAGCGCGTCCGCTTGGTGTGTAACCTCCGCCCGCAAATTATCTCCCATGGAAAGCAGCGCAACAAACGCCGCCATACCAATGGTGATACCCAACAGCGTAAACGCAAAGCGCCCGCGGCGGCGCAAGAGGTTTTTCCAAACCAGCTTTAGCACCGTCACTGTGGGTCACCTGCAAAAGGCTCATGGGCGTATAAAAAGGAAACGATGTAATGCCCATCGCCGCAACAGGGGCGTTGTGCGCGTAAATTTCCGATTACTACGATGCGTATACCCGCTTCGGGCATTGCTTGGTTGCCGCGAAAATCCACATTAATGCCTATTGTTCCGTCATTTGTAAGCAGCATAAATTCATTGCCGACAGAAACGCCCGCAACGCCCGCAATGGATATATCCCCCAAGAATGCTTGCGGATTTTCCATCACTTCTTCCAGGTCAAACACGCCTTCGCGCGGAGTTTCTTCCGCCCCGCACGCCGTAAGTACCAGTGCCAGCAGGGCAAGCGTAAGTAACGCAAGTATCTTTTTCATGGTAAGCCTCCCATAGAATAATTATGTGTATTATATGTGTTAGTACGCTTTTGTCAAGTTTTACGCAATACCCCTGTAGACGAACCCTTATCCCTGTCCTGCATAGTATGTAATGTAGTATTTTCTATTATGAAAGGGGTAAAACCATGAATTGCACATGCACAAACGGCTGCCCTAAATGCCGTCCCGAACCCGTAATACGCCAAGTATTTGACTGCCCGGGCACTCAGCGCGTAGTCAAGCACGAACACATTGTGCGCCACCAACACGACACAATTAATGAATACGACGTAATTCACGAACACACCTACAACACCCGTGATGTAGTACGCGAACGCGAAGTCGTGCGCCATAATGACTATGTACCCCACCAGCCCAATTACTGCGGCACAGCCTGCGAAGCACCCCGCACAAATACCTGCGGCTGCACCCCCATGGCACCCCGCCCGCGCTTTTGGGCAGGGCGCAGGTGGTAGGCTGAAGGGTTGAAAAAGGATTGAAAGAAAAAGGAACTGTTTTCGCGAACAGTTTCTTTTTTTATTCACTGTGACATAACGCTCCATACACCCTACCGCTCACCTAAAACAAAGACCCCAACTGATGCGGAATTCTGCTTAAAAAGAGCGGTTTTTTTATTTAATTTTCACGCCAGCGCCAACATCAAAATCAAATTACCCTGCCCCCAAATGGTGCTTTCGGCAATCATAAAATCGTAGGAATCATCATAAAAAACCATTTCATTCGTGTTAAATCTATCAAAGGGGTTATCTGCGGGGGTTCTAAAATATTGTGTATACATATCATGCCGTTTGCGGTTGCCCGGACCTTCCGACATTGCCCCTACGGAAAGCTTGCCAAGCACATTGGTAATCGCGTTATACACATTGCGAATGGTGTGGGGCATTTCATCGCTTGCCACCATGCCGATGCCCCAGTTGTTGCGCCCAAAGGTATAGTCTAGTACGCCCAAAAGCGGAACGGACACCGCACCGCCCGTATCAACGTTAAAATAACGGCGGGCAAGCTCGTGGTTAATAGCAATACCCATCCATACGGGTAGGCTGCCCCAGCCGTACTTACCCCCCGGCAGTGTCCACGGGTTATCCCATTTATATTGCGTTGCCTCTTCCAAGAAGCGCGCCGTTGCGGCTTTGTCCCCCGCTTGCGCAAGGCGGAAGTTAGCGTTGCCGTTTAGCACGCCCCAGCTAACGCTGCCCATGGGCGGGGGCGCATAGGCTTCGCCGTCATTTAAGTACGATACATCATTGGTTAAGCGAAACAATTCCGCCGCCGCCAATGCCATATTGTCCGTATCGGTTTTGTCGTAGTAGAAGTCGTTTGTTTCGTTGCGTTCAAAGGCGGTGGGTAGCGTATCGTCCATGCGTGCACGCTTGTAAATGGCGACCGCTTTTTCTGCGTATAAATCGGAAGCCGTCGCATCGTGCTTTGCAAAAACCACTGCGCCCAATGCCAACGCCGCAGAAGCCGACCCCATATGCGCCCGCGACAATGCACAAAATGCGGGGCGCTTGCCATCCAGCCTATCGTCCGCCGCCAGCCGCCAGCCTTCGTTATGGTCTGCACCCGCGCCTACTTGAATGACAAAGGTTTCGCTGTCGGGGTGGATTTTTGCTAAATAATCCAGCGCGTATTTCGCCTCGTCCAGCAAGTCGCTGTCAAATAGCGCGGCATTTTCTTCATACGCACGCAGTAAATGCCACGTCATGGAAGCAATGGTTAACGTAAATTTAATGTAATCCCCCGCATCGTAAAACCCGCCGCGCATATCCAGCGTGCGCCTCGTAGGGCAGGGCTTCCACGCGCCGTTTTCCCGGGCTCCGTCGGGAATGTGCATAATCGCCGCGTCGTCCTTTAAATGCCCTGCCTTTGTCATGGGTGTGTCGCACCCGCTGCGCATATGGCGCAAGTGAAGCAGCGCCTGCCTGGCAAACACGGCGTAAGGCGCGGGGCAAATTTGCGTCGTTTGTTTTTGGGCACCGTCTAATTCAAATGTATACGTCCCCGCCGCCGTGAGCGAGGTAAAGTCAATTTCATACGAAAACGCCTGTGCCACATGTATATTATCGCCCGCTAAGCCCGAGCGCAATGTACCCTCTAATACCACATTTTCATCGTTTGTAACGCGCCACCGCGCGCCCGTAATATCCTTATCCGCAAGCACTACGGCAATTTTAGGGCGGTTAGGCACATACCCCGCACGGTTTAAACGAATCCAGCATGCGTATTCCATGAAAAAGCCCCCTAAGGCAAAAATTTTAGTTCAAATACCGTGCTGTCGCTGCTTGGTGGTCGGCAAAATTGGTAGAAAAATGATGCTCGCCTGTTTCGGGGTCGCGCAATACAAAGAACAGATAATTTCCCGCTTCGGGGAACATTGCCGCCCGCATAGACGCCCACCCGGGGTTAGAAATCGGACCAATGGGAAGCCCGGGATTTACATACGTATTCCATGGCGAGTCGATGCGCGTTTCCTCATACGTTAGGCGGTCGCGGGGACCAATTACATAGTTTACGGTGGAACACATTTCCAAATGCATACCAATGTCCAAGCGGTTGTGAATTACCTGCGCCATCATAGGGCGCTCGGCGGGCTGTACCGCCTCGCGCTCAATAATAGATGCCATAATTACCACTTCGTCAATGGTTAAGCCCATTTCATAGGCACGGTTTTGATAATACTGTGTAAAACGATTGTCAAAATTCATTAGCATACGGTGGATAATATGCTCGGGCGTAGGCGACATAGAAATTTGGTATGAATCGGGAAAAAGGTAGCCCTCCAGCCGATTTGGGCGGTCCGTAGGGACGTGCATTAAAAAGCCGTAGTTAAATTGCCCGTATTGTGCGGCGTCTTTAAACTCCTGCGCGGTAAAAAATTCCCGCCGTTCAAAATACGCCGCCATGTCGGCAATGGTCCACCCTTCGGGAATGCGTATCCACTGGAATTGCTGTTCCTCGGGCGGCCGTGCGCGCAGTGCGTTATTTAGCTGAGAACTGCTCATATTCCTGTTTAACGTAAACGTACCGGGCCTAAAATCCGCCGTGCGGTTCATTAGCGTGCGCTCAAGGCGGAACATCCACTGGTTGTGAATTAGTCCTTCTTCTTCTAATCGGCGTGCCATATCGGCAAGGGAAGTATACTCCTCCAGCACAAGAATTACTTCCTCGTCCTCCCCTGTGCCTACCATGTACGCCGACTCTCGTCCGCCAAATTCGAACCCCCACATGGTAAAGCGGAATACCGCATACCCCACCAGCGCCATAATCGCGAGGTTAAAGCTAAGCCCTAAAATATAGAGCAGCATATCCAACAATGTTTTTTGTTTCATACGTGTGCCTCCTCCCATTCCTCTAATAATACGACTAATTTTTGCTCAAGTTCCGTTTTTTCGTGGAAAACCTCCGCCGCGGCTTGGGCGTCGCGGCTTATTTTGTCGTCTAATAGTTTTGCATCACAGTTGGCGATGGCTTCTTCTGTATCGGAAATTTCCGCTTCGATGCGCGTAATTTGTGCCTTTAATTTACGCTCGGCTGCCTGCTGCTCTTTGCGGCTTATATAATCCATTTTCTGCGTGACTTCAACCTTTTCCAACACAGGGGCTTCGTTTTGCGCATCTAACGTAAGGGCTTGTTTTTTTTCCACGTACTTGTCATAATTTCCATAGTATTTGGTTAGCCCGTCGGGCGAAAGCTCCAATATCTGCGTTGCCGTGTGGTTAATAAAATAACGGTCGTGGGAAATATATAACACAGTTCCTTCAAATTTGCGAATCGCTTCTTCTAATAATTCCTTCGAAAATAAATCCAAATGGTTGGTTGGTTCGTCCAATACTAAAAAATTTGCCCCCGCCAGCGTAATTTTTGCCAAGGCAACGCGCCCGCGCTCCCCCCCCGATAGGGTGGAAATAGGCTTAAAAACATCGTCCCCAATAAACATAAATGCGGCAAGCACGCCCCGAATTTCGGTGTTTGTGAGCTTGGGGTAGGTGTCGGATAATTCTTCGAAGAGGGTTTTGTTTTCATCTAAGCGCTGCTGGGCTTGGTCATAATAGCCGGATTTTACATTAACGCCCTCGCGGAAGCGCCCGCCTGTGGCTTGCGCCTCACCCATGAGAATTTTTAATAACGTGGTTTTGCCAATGCCATTTGGACCAATAATAGCGGCTTTGTCGCCTTTTTTCAGCTCGAAGGAAATATTTTCGAACAACGGCACGTCCGCATCATCGAATGTGAAGGTCAAATCCTCTATGCTAAGCACATCATGCCCCGATTTTATGCTGGGTACAAGGCGCAGACGCATAGTATTGGGCAGGGCTGTGGGTTTTTCCACCCGTTCCATTTTGTCGAGCAATTTTTCGCGGCTTTTGGCGCGGATAATCGCCGCCTCGGTGCTAAACGAGCGGATGGTTTGTATTGCCTTTTCGTGGTGCTTAATTACTTTTTGCTGCTCGCGGTATTGTTTTTCGGCAATTTCGCGGTTGGCTGCCTTTTGCTTAGCGAAGGTCGTGTAGTTTCCGTTGTAAACAAAGCTGGTTTTGTTTTCAATCTCAATGGTTTTTGTAACAACCTTGTCCATAAAATAACGGTCGTGGGAAATAAGCAACACCGCCCCCGCGAAATTGCGCAGATATTCTTCCAGCCATGCAACGCTTTCAATGTCTAAGTGGTTTGTCGGCTCGTCCAGCAGCAGTAAATCGGCGCGCTCTAAGAGAAGCCGCCCAAGCATTGCCCGTGTTTTTTCCCCGCCCGAAAGCTGCCCGAAGGGCTGCATCCACCGCTCGTCGGCAAAGCCTAACCCGCGTAGCACCCCGCGCACACGGCTTGAGGATTCAAACCCGCCTTCCTCGGTAAAGCGTTGGGTGAGTTTGTCGTAACGTGCCATGGTTTGCTGTAATGCTTCGCCGTTTTGGCTTGCCATGTTTTGCTCCAGCGTACGCATTTCATTTTCTACTTTTTTTAAGGGTGCGAAAACGGCGTCCAAAACATCGTACAGTGTTTGTGTCGGTGAGGGGGCGTCCATTTCTTCTTGCGCGTCCGCTTCTGCAATTTGGGGTAAATAACCCAGCCGTGTGCCGCTTGCGCGTATAAGTTCCCCTTCATCGGCTTGCCATACACCCGTGATAAGGCGAAAAATTGACGTTTTGCCTGCGCCGTTTACGCCAACCAGCGCAGCTTTTTCTTTTTCTTCTATAATAAAAGACACATCGCGTAAAATATCCGTTATGCCTATGCTCTTTTGAATATTTTTCATTTGCAACAGCAAGAAAATCGCCGTCCTTTTTCTGCACATTTTTGTACATTATATCATGATTGCTTCGCAATTGCGCTAATATTGACATAAGCGCACCCTGTTAAGTATAATTTTTCCATGAGTATACTTAATCAACGGTGGAATCCTGCCGCAGGGCTTGCGTTGTTTTTCTGCGCAAATGCTTTTTCTACGGGCATTCTTGGGCTTATTTACCGCAATGCTGCGGACACGCTAACACATCCCGCTGCGCGTATTTGCGCGCCTGTTTTATTGGGTGCGGCGCTGGGAAGCGTAGTGTTTGGGTGGAAGCGGTTCTTTAAGGTTACGTGGAATATTCCCGCCTTTGCAGTGGTTTTGCTGGGCATTTTTGTGTGGTATACAATATTTTGGGGGGCATTCCCCCTCCGGGGTGAGTTTGAACCCATTACCTTTATGGAATGGGAAGCACCCGAAATACTTATGCAAATCCTCGCCGCGCTAGAGGCGGCTGTTGTATTCTTGCCTTCGCTGTACATCGCCATTCGCCCCGCGGGCGTATATTTGCCCCGCTATAACCGCTGGGCAAAAATCCAACTGTTAGACTACGGCTTTAAGCCCTTTACCGATTATGAGCTTGAAAAATTATCCGCAGGCGATACGGACGTTTTCCAGCACAAGCCCATTGATTTAACAGGGCTAAACCGCATTCACGGCGTTGCATTATGCTACGCAGATAAAAAAATCACCGAATATCTTGCTTTTTTTAAAGCGGGCTGGGACAGGCAAGGTTACATAGAAAAAGGCAAGCTGCTGTTGCTTGCGCCGTTTACATTAGATACCGTAGAAGAATTGCAGGCAACGCTGTACGAGTTGCACAGAGAAAGCGAAATCTTCGAATGAAAACCGCCTATAAAGAAACCGATTTATACGACCCCATTCGCCGTCTTTTAACCGAACAAGGTTTTACCGTGCGCGGGGAGGTAAAGGGGTGCGACATCGCCGCCGTTAAAGACGACGCCCTATGGATTATTGAAATGAAGCTTACCGCAAGCTTAAAGCTTATTTTTCAAGCCATGGCACGGCAAGATGCGACCGACTGGGTTTTTGCTGCAATTCCGCGCCCGCAAAAAGCGCGGGACAAGCATTACATACAATACGCCCGTTTGTTAAAACGCGCGGGCATAGGACTGATTACCGTTTCACTGGACAGCCCTATGCGCTTGGCAGAAATTATGCATTTTCCTACAGGAAAAGATGTAAAGACCAATAAAAAAACTGCGCAGATTAAAAAAGAAATTGCGGGTCGTGCTATAGATACCCGGGGCGGGACAAAAGCAAAGGTGAATACCGCCTACCGCGAAAAATGCATAAGAATCGCCGCAATATTAGAAGAAAACGCACCCTTAAATGCACCCGCACTAATTAAAACATATGGCTGCGAAGGTGATACCTATACGATTTTGCGCACCAATTTTTATGGCTGGTATGAGAAAGCAGGACGCGGATTATACGCCCTTTCGGGCAAGGGTATTGAGTTTTTGCAAGAAAACGAAACACAAAGTTTAATTATTTATTACCGAATGAAAGCAAAAATTATAGAAAATGCATTGTAAAAGCATATTGTTAATGGTATTATCAGCAAAAAAATACTAAATTGAGGTGTTGTAATGAGTCCTAACACAGCTATTTTCTACGACATAGAAAACTTGATTGGTCCGTTTACAGGCAAGGCGAACACATTTTTACATTTAGATGAAATTTATCGCCGTGTACTATCGGCAGAAGGGGTTACGGGCGTTTCTATCCAGCGCGCGTATGCAGACTGGGTGCTTCCCCTGCACCGCAATTTACGCGGCTCGGTATTGCAGGTGGGTATCGAACCTGTGCAAATTTTTAACACAAATCCCTATGACAAAGTGAAAAATGCCGCCGACGTCGCATTAATTATTGATGCGGTGGAATTGATTGCCCGCCGTCCCGAAATTACGCACTACGTAATTGCATCGGGCGACGGCATTTTTGCTTTTTTGGCAAAAAAATTACACGAGCATGGCAAGCGCGTGATTGGTATCGGTTTCGACCGTATTACAAACACGATTTTCCGCAACGCTTGTGATGCGTACATCGGCTTGGAAAAAACCGATAAATCTTTGGTTGCGACTGTCAATGCGAAAAAGCAGATGGAGCAAAAGCCGGTAACAGTGTCTGCCAATTTAGAAGCGCCCGTTGCAAATGCACCCGTTAATGCCAATAAGGTTCCCAACAAATTCCCTAAAACAAAATATTCGGAAGCCATTGTTGCGCAAAATCTTTCCGTTTGGCGCGACCTTGCAGACGCATCCGGCAGCTTGCTCATGGTACGCACCTTATTAGAAACCTTGCACACCGAAGCGACGGAAAACCTGCCCGACCTTGAAATTTCGGTATTTATGACGTATTTAAACCATTATATTCCCGAGTTTAAGGTAAATCGCTTCGGCTTCTCCCGTTTTAGCAATTTTATGCGCTTTATGCTCACGGGCAGCCCGCTGATGCTGTACGCAGCGGAAAAGAACACCCTTAAAATTTCGCGCCGCGGTGATATTGCGGGCAAGGGCGAAGCCATTGAGGATGTACAGGGCTTGCAGTTTGTTCTGCCAAACGGCGACCGCTATGCCTCTATTTTTGAAGTGCCTGTGGGTTCGTCATTCATCCATACCATTACACCTGCGGAAACAAAGTTGGCGCCTGTGAAGGCGAAGGCAAAGCCCGCCGCACGCAAGGCGACCCCTGTAAAGGCGAAGCCTTCTGCCGAAAAAGAAAAGCCCGTTGCGGAGAAAACCAAAAAAACAGTTGCGGCTAAAGCTAAGCCCGCGGTCGAAATTCCTGTAATTGACGAAGGCTCGGTGCGCAAGTGGATTAAGGCGCAGTTCGAGGAACTTTCGAAGGACAACAAAATACCCAATGCCGAGGCGCGTCGTTTAGCCACGGCAGATTATTCGACCAAGACCTTTGGCATACGTACCCCCATTTTCCGCGAGGTAAAAAGCAAAAGCAACCTCACCGAGCAGCGTACCGTAAACGGCAAGGTGAAATATTGGAAGGAAACTTTCAAATTTAACGGTAAATTTTACCTCGTGTACAAGGAGTGGGTAAGCAGCCTGCATACGGAACGCTTTGCGGCGTGGCTGGCGTCGGTAAATAAGTGAAATTTAAGGTAACGCTTGCGCTGTGTGCCGTAGTACTTGGGTTGGTGCTTTTCCTTTTTTCGCCCTTCTTTGGGGTGCGCGAAATTGTAATTACGGGAAATGGTACGGTAAACCGCGCCGAAATCGAGGATTTACTTGGCGTGGTGACGGGGGATAACATTCTTATTTTTAACCCCGCCGCCGCACGCCGCCGTATTTTCGAAAATTTGTATATAGACCATGTGTCTTTTCGGCGCGAATTGCCCGGCAGGTTATATGTGCAGGTGCGCGAGCGGCGGCTTATCGCCTATGTAGAGCATATCCCCGGAAGTTTTTTGTTTATAGACGAAACAGGGCGCGTGCTGGAAATACGGTCAAACTTTACCGAACCGTTGCCCGTGGTTACGGGGCTGCCTATCACGTCGTTTCAATTGGGCGAACGGTTAGATGTGCCCAGCCGAAGTGTGTTTAACACCGTGGCACAATATGCGCAGGCGCTTCAGCGCTATGGGCTTGCCACAAAAGTTACACACATTGACGTAACAGATGTTTTTAATACACGCATTCGTTTTCCTAATATCGAATTTAATGTCGGTGATGCACGCGACGCAGACGAAAAAGTGCGCGTAATGGTAGAAGTGTTGTTAAACCTGCCTGATGTGGCTTCTTACCGCGGTTTTATGGATTTGCGAGAAATTGCTTCCCAATATTTTTTAACGATATTGACGTAAAGGCTTGACCAATTGTTACAATTATGTTAATAAATTGAATAAGATATGTACAGCGCATTCGTAAGCGCACGTTATGGGGGATATAATGATTGACATTGATATTACGCACGACATTAAGGCAAAGGTAAAGGTAATTGGCGTAGGCGGCGGCGGCGGTAATGCCGTAGACCGTATGGTAGAAGACCAAGTGGCAAATATTGAGTTTATTTCCGCCAATACAGATAATGGCGCGCTTGCCAAGTCTAAGGCGGGTATTCGCATTCAATTGGGCGAAAAGCTAACCCGCGGTCTTGGCGCGGGTGGTAAGCCCGAAATGGGGCGCCGCGCGGCAGAAGAAACCCGCGACATTCTGGTCACGGCCATTGAAAATACGGACTTATTATTCATTACCGCAGGTATGGGCGGCGGTACAGGTACGGGTGCTGCACCCGTTATTGCCGCGATTGCACGCGACCTTGGCGTGCTAACCGTAGGCGTGGTAACAAAGCCGTTCTCTTTCGAAGGCAGCCCGCGTATGCGCAATGCCGTTTCGGGTATAGAGGAATTGCGCAAAAACGTGGATACGCTGGTGGTTATCCCCAACGAACGCCTGTTGGAAATTATCGACGACGACACCCCGTTAGATGAATCCTTCCGTATGGCGGACGAAGTGCTTCGCAACGGCGTAAAAGGCATCAGCGACTTAATTTTAGAAGAAGGCATGATTAACCTCGACTTTGCGGACGTACGCACCGTAATGGAAGGGCAGGGGCATATCGCGCATATGGGCGTTGGGCGTGCTTCCGGCAAAAACAAAATTATGGCGGCGGCGGATATTGCCGCGAATTCACCCTTGCTTGAAACGAGCATTCACGGTGCGAAGGCACTGCTTATCAGCTTTACAGGCGATTCCAGCATGGGCCTGCGTGACATTAGCGCGGCAGCAAAGCATATTCACCTTACTGTTGACCCCGATGCGGAAATTTTTATGGGTGCGACGATAAACGACGAACTAAAAGACGAGGTAATGGTTACGGTAGTTGCCACAGGCTTGAGCGAAACCAGCCAAGGGCGCACCATGAAGCCGATGAAGCCCGCGGCGGACAAGCCCCGCGCAGGCAGCGATACTTCTCCTGTAAGTGCCGTAAGCGCAAGCGATTCTTCCAGGTCTGAAGAGCGGGAAGAATTGCGCAGCGTGCGCGATGCAAATAAAGACCGCGACGCCGATTCGCCTTTCGAAATTCCGATTTTCCTGCAACGCAAAAAAACAGACAAAAAATAACCTCGTATTGAATAATAATTTGGAAATAGTCCACCCTAAGTGCAACATTGCGAATAGGGAGGACTTTTTTTATGAAGTACATGAAGGTTTTTGCAGGTGTAATTCTTGCGGCGGCGGTGGCGGTTGTGCCTATACACAGCGCGGCAATGACCGTAGACGCAAAAGCAAGCATTCTTATGGAGGCGGAAACGGGGCGCGTACTGCAAGAGGATAATGCACACGAAAAACTGGCGCCCGCGAGTGTAACCAAGGTTATGACCATGCTCCTAATCTACGAGGCGCTCGACCAAGAGCGCATAAAATGGGACGATATTGTGACCGTTAGCGCGCACGCCGCTTCTATGGGCGGTTCGCAGGTGTATTTAGAAGTGGAAGAAAAGCAAAGCGTTCGGGATTTGACAAAGGCAATTGTAATCGCCTCTGCTAATGATGCCGCCGTTGCCATGGCGGAATTTATTGCGGGCAGCGAAGATGCGTTTGTGACGCAAATGAACAAAAAAGCGAAAGATTTAGGCATGGAAAATACACACTTTGTGAATGCCTGTGGATTAGATGCGGACGGGCATTTGACTACGGCGTATGACATTGCGCTTATGTCGCGGGAATTGATGCTAAAGTATCCCGAAGTGGTGGAGTATGCCACCACGCGATTGGATTCGATTACCCACAAAACGGCGCGGGGCGAAGAAATTTTCGGGCTTACCAATACGAACAAGTTGTTACGCCGTTACCCGGGGGTGACGGGGTTAAAGACGGGTTCTACGGGCATTGCGAAGTATTGTATGTCTGCAACGGCGGAAAAAGAGGGAATGCAGCTTATCGCCGTTGTGCTTGCCGCGCCCGACCCAACCATTCGCTTTGATAGTGCCGTAAAGCTGTTGGACTACGGTTACGCAAACTATGCGCTTATCGCGAAGGAAGAATCGGGTACGCCCATGGGCGAAATTTCGATTTACAAGGGCAAGGTAGAAAATGCGCCCGTGGTTATTAAAGAGCAGACCAACGTGCTTGCGCCTAAGGGTAAACACATCGTGGTAGATGCCGAGGTGCAAATAGACGCTTCGCTTACTGCGCCCGTGGCACAGGGGCAGCACGCAGGTGTGGTAATCTACACCCACGAGGGTGAGGAAGTGGGGCGCAGTGAATTGATTATTCAAGAAGAAATTGCCAGAGCCTCCGCAGGTGATATGATGGAGCGGATTTTTACACGCTGGTTGTTTGCGGAGGTAAAGTAAGCGGTTGCGATAGTTGCTTTGTAATTACGCACACTTGCCCCAATTTAAATTCACAGGTATAATCCCTTGCGATGTATTGTGAGGGAGGACACGGTTTAATGCACACCGTTTTAATTGTTGATGATTCAGATTTTTTGCGCGTTGCAATACGCAATTTGTTAGAAAAACACGGCTTTACCGTTGTGGGCGAGGCGCATAACGGTAAAGTCGGTTTGGATATGTACAAGGAGTTGCGTCCAAATGCCGTGGTTATGGACGTTACGATGGAGGAGATGGACGGCATCACCGCCTGCGGCGAAATTAATAAATTTGACCCCGGCGCCGTTGTGGTTGTGCTAAGTGCCATTGTCGGGCAAAAGGAACACCAAGAAGCGGCATTAAAAAACGGCGCACGCGCCATTTTGCAAAAGCCCTTTGGCATGAAGCGTCTGCACGAAGTGATTAAAGAATGCTTACAACCCCACGAAGATGAAGTAAGTACCACCGTACCGGAAGAAGAAATTGTAGAAGACATAAAATACTTAGCCGAGCAAATGGCAATCATCAAAATGGCATGTACCAACGAACGCGAAATTTACGCCTACGAGGCGCTAACGGGTTTGCGCGACCGCCAATGGCTGCCCAGAACAGAAAATCATATTAACCGTATCCGCCGCATGATTTACAAAGAAGGGGACTTTAAGGCTGCCGCACGCGTGGTGGACACGATGCTGGAGATGCTCACCGCACAGTAAAAGGAACTGGAAAATGCAGTTTCTTTTTTTGTGGGAAGGGTCCAATCCCCACCGCTCACTACAAAATAAATCTATGCGCTTTTAGTTACGCAAAACGTATGCATCTATGTAAATAAAGATGGCTTGAGTAAACAAGGGTAAGATTTTATTGAAATTTTACCGATATACAGATGTTTAATTGGCGAAGAAAATTTTCGCATAAATGTATGTCAAAGGGAGATGTGGTCAATGATTCAAAGCGTAATGAATCAACTTCAAGATATAACGAATCAAATTCATTTGCAAACAAACAGTTCTTTTCGCTCACAAAGCGTTGGACAAAATCAAACAAAGGCAGACCAATTTGCAAATGCATTCAACGAGCATATTCGACAATTGGGTGCATCTCAAAATGATAACCGCATTTCTTTCAATACGCCTCAAGATTGGGCGATGGGAATAGCAAATACAGAGATAACGGGAAGTTTTGGCAAAGCCCATGTTGCGCCTAACATACAAGCGCGAATGGAAGCAGACCCTCTTGTACAGCGGCATTTTACGGATAAGATACGGGATTTTCGCAATAACATACCGAACATGAAGCGCGAATTTTCCATGATGGGAATGGAAATAACCAGCGTAAGTTTAATTATCCATGAAGATGGTTCTGTAACTCATATGACTTGGGCGAGGTCTAAGTTTGCGGGTGTACCGCATAGAGAAATCGATGAACCGGACATATATAGAGAACAGCCCTATATTAGCAATAACATGGATGTTTCGTCGTTTGGGCTTGAAAGTATGGCGGGGATTTTAGGAAGCGTAAATGTTGACCGAAACTATAAACGGATTTTAGCGCTTTCATAACATTTACAGGCAAGAGCGGATTATAAAATTTTAGCCTTGTCGCAATAAAAATTGTGGTTTTCGTAATTGCGCGCACCCTTATATTTTTACAATGTTAAACAACTTCACAAGCCTTTTTTTTCGCCCGATGTTGGGAAAGTCGATGGTAAGCTCATGGTCGGCGCCGTTGGCAGTAACGGCGATAACAACGCCTGCGCCCAGGCGGGGGTCGCGCACCTTGTCGCCGATGGAGAAAGGCGCGCTCGGCGCGGCGATTGGTGTGTGCATTTCAGCGAGGAAGGAGGGTTTGCGTGGTGTGGGAGCGTTCCCGCCTTCTGCAGTTGCGGCAATAGAGGGCTTGTACCCTTTGGGGCGACCGTGGGCGTTTACGTGCTCCTTGTGGGTGGGGGGTACTTCCTTGAGGAAACGGCTCGGGACGCACATCATGCGCTGTCCGTTGCGCATACGCATGGACGCGTGGCTAAGATAAAGCCGTTGCCGCGCGCGGGTGAAGCCGACATAGCACAGACGGCGTTCCTCCTCTAACTCGGTTGGTGTTTCGCTTAACATACTGCGCGCGCTGGGGAAGGTGTATTCCTCTAAGCCGACGATAAAGACGCGGTTAAATTCCAGCCCTTTTGCGCTGTGTAAAGTCATTAGGGATACGGCTTGGGCGGCTTCTTGGTAATTGTCAATGTCGGCGACAAGTCCCACCTCGTTTAGGAAGTTGGTGAGTGTGGCCTCCTGCGATTGGGCTTCAAATTCCTGCGCTTTGGCGAGTAGCTCGTGTACGTTTTCGATACGGGTTTGCGCTTCGGGCGTTCCGTCGTTTAGGGCTGCGAAATAGTCCGTATCTGCAAGGATTTGTTTAAGCAATTGCGACACCGGGAGCGTTCCCGCAAGGCTTGTCCATTCGTTGAGCAGCAGGGAAAATTCGGTGAGCTTTTCCTTTGTTTTTTTGTTAATGCCTTGAATGTCTGCCCCTAATGCGGCGGAAAGAGACAGTCCGTTTTCTGCGGCGTGGTTAGCCACGCGGGTTATTGTGGTTTCGCCAATGCCGCGGCGCGGCACATTAATGATACGGCGGCAAGCCATGTCATCGGCGGGGTTGTCTATGGCTTTTAAATACGCCAAAATATCCTTGACTTCCATACGTTCGTAGAAGCGCACCCCACCAAATAAGCGGTACGGAATGCCTGCCATAATCAGCTGCTCCTCCACCGCGCGGGACTGGGCATTACCGCGGTACAGTACGGCGAAGTCGTTATAATTTGCTCCACGCTCGTGGGCGTAGGTGATGGCGTTGCACACAAATGCGCCTTCGTCCCGTTCGTCCCGTGCGGAATAGATGCGCAGAGGCACGCCCGCTTTATTTTCTGTCCATAGTTTTTTGCTTGCGCGGTTCTCGTTGCCCGAGATTACGAGGTTTGCCGCGTCCAAAATCATTTGCGTAGAACGGTAGTTTTGCTCAAGCATGATGGACGTAGCACCCGGGTAATCGCTGGTGAAGCGCAGAATATTTTCAATATCCGCACCGCGCCAGCCGTAGATGCTTTGGTCGTCGTCGCCTACCACACACAGATTTTTATGCATTCCCGCCAGTAAATTAACCAGCGCATATTGGGCGTGGTTTGTGTCTTGGTATTCGTCCACCAACACGTAGCGAAAACGGCGTTGATACCGCTCCCGAATGCTTTCATCTTGCGAAAGTAATTGCACGGTAAGCATGATAATATCGTCAAAATCCAGCGCATTATTTTCTCTCAACTTCTGTTGGTAGCGCGTGTAAATGTTTGCTATATTTCCCAATCTAAACTCTGCGCCTGCTTTGCGTTCAAATTCCTCTGGGCTAATGAGCGCATTCTTTTGCGCAGAAATTGTACCCGCGATGCCCTTCGGGGGGTAACTCTTATCGTCCAAATTTTCTTCTTTAATACATAATTTGAGTAATCGTTCGCTGTCCTGCGCGTCGTAAATCGAGAAGCCCGACCGGTAGCCCAGCGCGGTAATGTCTCGTCGCAGAATGCGCGTGCAAGCTGCGTGGAAGGTGCTGACCCACACTTGGTCGCCCATGGGGGCAATGTGGGCGATGCGCTCGCGCATTTCCTTCGCGGCTTTATTGGTGAAGGTAATTGCGATGATATTGTAGGGGTCAACGCCTTCTTGTATAAGCCGCGCGATGCGGTACGTAAGCACCCGTGTTTTGCCCGAGCCCGCCCCCGCAAAGATTAATAGCGGACCGTCGCCATGTAGCACCGCCTCGCGCTGTGCGGGGTTAAGTTGTGATATGTAGTCGTTCATTCTATGCTCCTTTTCCGCTCAATCGCAGCAAAGAGCAGTGCGGGGTCGGTATTTAGCACTTGACTTGCAGGGATATTTGATTCGAGAATTAATTTTTTTACATCGGACATTTCCCCCACCAGCGTATGGTAATGCGCGTCGGATGACGCAAGAATGGGTACATGGTATTTTTTGCACAATTCGAGCAATTTTATTTGCGGCTCTATACCGTTATAGCGGAAGGATATGGGGTTTAGGGTTTGGTTGTTCATTTCAATGATGGTATTGGTGCGGGCGGCGGCTTCCACCACGGCTTCGAAGTCGATATCGAACCATGAGTCCCCCGGGTGACCAAGGACATTTACGTAGGGATTTTCCATTGCCTTAATCATGGCGCGGGTGTGGTCGGCTTTGTTGGTGGGTGCGATAACGCCGCGGTGCATAGCGGCGATGATGAAATCCATAGGCTTCATATAATCGTCGGTTAGGTCTATCGTTCCTTCTGCATCGCAGATATTTACTTCCGCGCCCTTTAACACGCGCACGCCGTGGATAATGTCGGGGACAATTCTCATATTGCCGAAGTAGTAAAAATGCGGCGCGCCGGGCATATTGGGTCCGTGGTCGGCAATGCCGATGTGGGTTAAACCAATGGACGCGGCGTGGGCGGCGTTTTCCGTTACGGTAGAATAGGCATGGCCGCTTGCGATTGTGTGGCAGTGGATATCAAGGGTAAATTGCATGGGAATGTTCCTTCCGTGTATGTATTTGACGGGGCATTATAGCATAAAATGCACGGGGGTGTTTTGATGGGCGTAAAGAATTTGCGCGTAATTTACGACAGCGACGCAACACGGCTCGGTTTTGACTGGGAAGAAAATACTGACCACGTATACATATATAAAAATGATTTGCCCGAGCCGTATTTGGTTACATTGCAGGAATATAAACGGCGCGGTGGGTATATTGTACCGCGCGAAACTGGGGTTGCCACTTTTCGGGTAGGCGAGGGGGAAAATGCGGAAGAAATTGCATGTGTAACAGGGCGTGCAAAAATACACGCACGATTGAGTAAAAAAATATTCTCAACCATTCACAGCGTGTACATTTTAACGCTGGAAGCCGACCAGCCCGTACCCGCGCATGTAATACAGTATGAAAAATACCCCGCATTGCGCGAAAATGCGGAACCTGTGATATACTCCTTCGCAGAAGGCATTGGCACAACGCCCATAACACGGCATATTGTTACAGCAAAGCAGGAAAAAATCACAGTAAGTGTAACCGATGAAAGTGGAATATACGATTTGAAAATAAGCGAGGGAAGCATATGGGATTGTTTAAAAAGAAAATGGAAGCGTTAAAACGTTCCAAGCTGGAAGAAACCCACGAAATTGTGTGCCTGTACTGCTTCAAAAATTTTGACCACGACCGTGTGCTTTTCCGCGCGTTGGCGCATGTGGAAGCCGAAGGCTACCGCGCCGTACCCGACAATGTACTGGATGCCTACCGCGCGCGCTTTCATATGGACGATGCAGGGGAGTTGCCTGTGGTGCTGGACCCCGACCACTTTAGCGAGGTGTCGAAGGGCTACCACAGGGGCATACTTTCCGCTTTAACCGACGACCACAGGCAAATGACCACCAAGCGGCTTTGCCCCTATTGCCACAACGATATCCCCCAAAGCGCGGGCTTTGCGCCCAGCACGATAATCTCCTTCGTTGGGGCTTCCCAAGCGGGGAAAAGCGTGTTCCTTACCAGTTTGGTGCATACGCTAAAAACACTTACGCCCCGCAATTTTCAAATATTTTGCACGCCCATCAACAACGAAATGGGGCGCAAATTTAAAATTGCTTATGAAGACCCCCTTATCGAAAACGGTTGTCTGCTGGACCCAACGCAAAAGGAAATTCAGCAAGAGCCGTTTATTTTTACCTTTTCATTTGCGGACGGCGCAATGCCCGAGATTAATATTGCTTTCTTCGACGCAGCGGGCGAAGGCATGGTAGACAATACGTATATGGAAATGTATGCATCGCATATCCGCAATTCTTCGGGCGTGTTATTTTTGGTAGACCCGATGCAATTCCGCACCGTTGGGAAAAAAATTGCCATGATGAACGGTCTGGACCTGGACACAGCGCACACCGACGAACCCGTAGAGGTGCTGACAGGGTTGGTGGAGGATTATATTTACAAGCAAGCCAGCGGTATTTCGCAAATCCCGACCGCCGTGGTGCTTACAAAAACGGACCTGCTGCGCCCCCTGCAAGCCGAGGGCGAATACGTGCGTAAGGACAGTCATTTTTTCAATAATTACACGCACAAGGGCTTCTTGGATTTGGACGCATTCCACATTGTACATGAGGAAGTGGACGAATTTCTTAACTTGGTAGACCCCAATTTCCGCAACGCGCTTAAACGGCGGTTTGCGCAGCTGGGCTTTTTTGCCGTGTCGGCATTGGGCACAAACCCCGACACAATACAACAGCGGGTGGCGTCCTTTGCGCCCGTGCGGGTAGACGAACCGTTCCTGTGGCTCTTGTACAAATTGGGCTATATCACAGGAGCTGCGGGCAATAAATGATAGCGCAGCATTTTTACACACGAGAAGCGCGAGGCTATACCACCGTTGCCCATTCCGAAGGGCTGACACAGGACGAAATAAAGCGCCTAATCCTGCCGTATTGCACCTATTCTGCCGGGGTAAATGGTAAATCGCTAACGGCTGTACACCACCCCTGCGGTCATATGCTTTTAGGGCAAGCGGCGGACACGGGGAAGGGCTTCTTCCAGCATAATTATTTGATACCGCCAAAAATGGCGGAAGAAGCGTTGGAAGCCCTATGGAAAGGCGCGGCATTTGAAACGTCGTACAGCAGCGCGTCAAACGGCAGCTTGCCCGCGTTGGGAGCGCTCCCACTTTCCCCAAAGCCGCACACGCCGTTTGAAGAAAGCGTAGACCCTACATATGTAATCCGTTGTTTAACGCAAGCTATCGCAAGCAGTAAAAAAGTGTATATCCGTGCCCCGCAGGGCAATGTTCACGAGTATGCCTGCGGGGTTTTAGTCGCTCTTTACCCGCATTTGCCCGTGCCGTTGCGCCATATGCTGGGCTTTTGTACTTACGCCCGTGAGCCGTTGCATAAGAAGGGCATTCATGTAATTTTTGTCGATGACCTGCGAATTTTGCAAAAAGGGGGTCATTTTTTAATAGATTTTATGCGGCAATCGGGTATAATGGAACCGCCGCAAGCGGATACTAAGACCCCGCCGCACGAATGCGCAGAGGCGCATAGCTTTTTTGAGGCGCGGTTTGCGGCAATGCAGTTAGAAAAGTTCTGTGCCTGTGTGTTTGACGAAATTGAATTTTGGCGTGCGCGTGTGCCAGATATTTTGCGTACCGCACATTTCCGAAATACTGTGAAATCGCGTGTTGCGCAGGTGTTATCCGCCGAGGCACCCTTACCCGATGCGTTTATCCGCAACGGTATAATCGGGCGCTATGCGGAAATTATCGGTCATGCTCCCGCCGATTTTGTCGTACACGACATACTGCGCCGCGTGCTTGAATGGAAGAAAAAAGGCGAAGCCGTAGATTTGCGATATTTCCTGGGAAGTTATCGCCTAACGCCCGCCGCCCGCCAAAAACTAACCCGCATCTTACAAAGCGAGGGATATACCGATGATTCACCTTAACCGCGCCCTGGCTTGGGCAACAGATTTATACGCAGCGTGGTTTGCCGATTGGCTGCATATTCATTTTGTGATACGTACCGCTATTTTATTACTGGTGCTGTGGGGTGCGTTGTTTGTGCTTGCGCAGTTTATCCAATATGTAATGGGACCGTTGGCTGTGTTGCTTTACCGCCATATTTTCTTCCGCGCATATAATTATCTGTTTGTAGAAACCCCGCAGGAGTTCCTGTATATCCGCTATTATGCGAAGGATAAGCCCACCCTGCGCGGTTTATATCTGCGCCTAACCGATAAGGTAAAGCAAAATCGTTTGCTGTTAAATCACACAAAATACAAGGGTATTGTGTATCGCGGAAGTGTGCGCCGTGTAACTTGGGTGTTTATTGCCACATTAGGTGTAACGGCGACGCTATGGCTTACCGCCTTCGGCTTGCACCAAGAATATTATATACCCGCACTGGCAGGGTATACGAGAAATGGCGGCGAAGCAACGCCCCATCCTTCCCCCGCACCCGAAGTAAACGGCATTACACCCCCTAACGGGAGCGTTCCCAATGAGGAAAATGCGGACGATGTTAACAATGAAAATAATGCGCCTTCCATAAACGGACAAGCCCCGACTCCGCCCGATATCATTTACCCCGCGGGATATTTAGACCCTGCGGTGCTTTCTGCCGCCGCTGTTTTGCGCCTTTCCCCCTATGGAATGGACGGCGCGCGCCTGCGTGATGTGTCCGGCTTTTTGGGTGTGGTTATCGGCATTGTTTGGGGTGACGCACAGCTGGAATTCCTGGGCGAATTTATCCCCGAAGTACACGTTCCCGGGCTGTATTGGCTGCAAGTGCGCACGGCGGATGGGTTGGTGGGGTATATAGCAAGTCACTTGGTTGAGATGGATTGACGTTGTGTGAAAAATTGTATGCAATGTGTGTAAATTAATGAAAGAATACGCAAGTGGTATACGAAAACCCGCACCCTACACGGGTATTGCGGGGTTTTTAATGAGCGCACCGCGTGTGTTTTCCTTTGTAGTAGGGTCGATAGTGGATAGGAGCAAAAAGGTAAGAATCTTGCGCATTACTACGCTGTTGGAATTTGGCGCGCTAGCACTATTTACCTTTACCCCTTTGTTGGAAAATATGGGGGTTATTTTTATGTTCGCGGTTATTGTTGTCATGTCTGTTGCCGCCATGTTTGAATCATCGGCGGCAAGAGCTTTGCTACCTCACTTCATCAAGGATGATGAAATTTTACCGGCCAATCAGTTGATAAATATTACCTCGGCGGCGGGTGGCATTTTATTGGCAATTTTATTGCTTGTGGTGCTGGGTCAAGGGGATAATACACAATTAATTTACGGGATTAGTACAGGCTTTGTGGCAGCGGCGTTTCTAGTTACGCTATTTTTACGCAACGACATTGAAAAAGTCGAACCCACAGGCAAGACCATTCAAGGTTACTGGACAGACCTGGTTGCGGGAATGAAGTTCCTGCGAATGAATGTATTTAGATTTATACTCTTTGCGAACGTCGCCCTTGTATTTGCTGGGCAGATTGCCTATGTCAGCCGACCCGCGTTCATCGAATATCATGCGGGTGCGCAAGCGTATATTATACTTTTCGTCGTAGGTATGGTGGGCAGTATTATTTGCTTGCAGGGATGGCGCGCATTATTTTCGCGGCAATTGGGGTTACAATGGTAATTGCAATTGCATTGGACGCGACAGGCATCGTAAAAAATACATTAGAGCAAAAAATCCCACCTAAGGATATGGTGGGGCGTGTAGATACGTTAAATACAACTTTTACGGCTGTATCTGTTGCACTGGGTGCATTAGCAGGTGCATTCATAGGGCGCGCGGTAACACAGATGTAGCATATATTTTCATCGCACAGGGCGTGATTACCAGTTTGGTGGCGATTTATTTTATCCTCGTTCCCGCTGTGCGCAAATTGCCAAAATTTAATGAAGTAGCACGCGAAAAAGACGATTCGGATGAAGTCACCAATGATGTAAGTTAATTAATTAAAGGAGTGGTCTCATGTATGCAATAAAAGCACTTTACGATGGTGTTAGCTTCAAACCAAAGCAGCCCATAGCCATAAAAGAGCATTACGAAGTAATCATTACTTTTGTTGAGCCGGTTAAAAAAATTGACAATTCTACGCTGCCTTTCAAGCGTGGTTGCATGAAAGATAAGATGTGGATGGCAAATGATTTTAATGCACCGTTGGATGATTTTGCGGAGTACATGTGATGCGGTACTTGTTGGATACGCACACATTCCTGTGGTACTTTTGGGATTCAAAAGGTCTTAGTGAATCTGCATCAGAAATCATCGAAAATAGTGCTGTGGAAAAGTATGTTAGCATAGCCTCGTTGTGGGAATTTTCAATCAAGTACAGCATGGGAAAGCTCACTTTTGATGGCGGGCTAACTCATCTGTGGGAGATGCTCTCCAAAAATGGATTTACTATCTTGCCGATTACCCAACCACAACTTGAAACGCTAATTGCTGAGCTGCCATTGCATCATCGTGACCCCTTGTCAGTTTCATTTTATGCAAATAATTTTCTTAAAAATGGTATTCGTTGAATTGTTAAATCAGTAACCAAAAAGCAGAGTGGTATACCGATTATTGCGACCATAACGAATTTTACGATAGGGATTAAATTCACAGGCGCAAAGAGCAATGAAAGTGATACAATAATCACCGAATGGAATACAAAAAC